>DAIQOP010000034.1:0-20224 GCA_036787815.1 Actinomycetota bacterium | reverse complement strand
ACGTGAGGATCGCGACCTGGTCGTTGATCGCGATGAGGTCGGCGCCATAGCCGGAGATCGGGAGCCGGCCGACATCAGCGGCGGGTTGCATACCGACCCTGGCGGTCAGCACCCACGTTGCCCCGCCGTCGGGCGACCGGAACACTTCCTTGGGCGCCGCGGTGATGCCGGAGTAGCTGCACGACGCCCACAGGTCGAAGCCGTTGACTCCGGCAACGCCGGCCAACATCCGCCCGCACGGGTTCGCGCGGGTGTGCCAGGTCGCGCCGCCGTCGCTGGTCGCGATGATCGCGGGAGCGACGGCAGCCGAGCTGAACGCCGACCAGACGAACGCGTGTCCCGCGTCGATTCGGTCGAGCGCGGCGGCACCCGCCGGCAACCCCGGCAGGGGCGTCGACCGCCACGTGCGCCCGCCGTCGTCGGACCGTTCGAGATGGTCGACACACGGGACGGAGGTCGCCGTGCATCCGACCAGCGACCACACGCTCGAGCCGATCGCGTCGAGCGCGTCGACCCCGCCGCCGGGTCTCGTGTCGGTCCAGGTGTGCCCCCCGTCGTGGGTGACGAATCGATCGCGGCCGTCCGCTCCGTAGGCCCAGCCGTCCTTGACCGAGGTGAAGTCGACGTTGACGTTCTTCGGTGCCGCCCCGATCGCGTGCCACGACGAGCCACCGTCGTTCGTCGCGGCGAGACCGGTCAGGTTGCCGAGAGCTGCGTACATCGCGAACCCGTGCCGCGCGTCCGCGAAGCTCATCGCGATCACGTCGTCGGGATCGACCCGCGAACCCGCCGGCAGGGTTCGGGCCACGGGTCGCTTCACCGTCGTGACCGGCGCCGTCGGGCGCGGCCCACCCGTGTCGATCGTGTGCACGCCCATCGAACCCCGGTCGGAGCGGGCGCGGGCGGCCAACCCGACCGCGGGGAGCGCCAGCGCCGAGACGGCCACGAGGGCGACCACCGTGCGGCGGCGGTGCACGCGGCGGCGCACCCGCGGGCGGAGCGAATCGATCGGTGTCGGCTCGCCGACGGGCGAGGCGAGCACCGCGGCGCCGGCGCGGTCGAGCTCATCCATGGATTCCGGCCTCCTCATCGGCCGCCGCGAGCAGTGTGCGCAACTTCTTGTGCGCCGCGTGGAGCGTGGATCCGACCGTGCCCTCGCGCACACCCATCGCGTCCGCGATCTCCGCGTGGCTGAAGCCACCGACGTGGCGGAGCACGACCGCGGTGCGCTGCTGCAACGGCAGCGCGCGCACCAGCTCCCAGAGCTCGGGGTCGGTCGCCGGCACCACCGGCTCGGGGCCGGGCCCGTCAACCGCGGCCGGGTGCCGAGACGCGCGCCGGACGACGTTCAGCGCGACCTTGACGGTCCACGCGCCGGGTGCATCCATCTTCGAGACCCGGCTCCAGCGGGCCCACGCCCGAACGAACGCCTCGTCGGTTGCCTCGATCGCGAGCTCGCGCTGGCCGGTGAGCGCGGCAACGATGCCCACGACGCGCGGATGCTCGACCCGGTACCAGCTCTCGAACCCCACACCTTCCATCACCGATACAAGCCTGCTACCAGCCGATTCCTTCAGTGGCACATGGGTCTACTCTCGCGCATGCCGCATGACGAGTTGATTGCCAACGTGTGCCCGAAGATCCGCGACCTCGGGTGGGCGTTCTACTTCGCCCCCGAGACCCTCGCTCGCGGCACCGAGCTCGGGCTCGACGGTTTGCGCTTCTACGTGATCGGTCGGGGTGGTGTGCTGGGTGACGTCGAGGCGGGCGTCGTCGCGAGCGCCTTCGGGTACTTCGAGCCGGGGCTCGTCGAGAAGATGTGGAACTCGGCGAAGGAGCACGTCGTCCCGCGGGTTGCCGCTCGGGCCTACATGGACTGCGCCGCCGAGTTCGGGCGCGCCCACCTCGCCGGGGTCGCCGACCTCGAAGCGTTCTGCGCCGCGGCCGACGCGGTGAACGACGCCGCCGACCCCATCGGCCTCGCGCTCTACAGCGGCATCAAGTGCGAGCCGCTGGCCGTCGACTTCCCGGCGCGCGCGATGCAGCTCCTCACCGTGCTGCGCGAGTTCCGTGGCAGCGCCCACCTCATCGCGATCAGGTGCGCAGGCCTCGACGCCAAGACCGCGCACTTCATCCGCCGCCCGGCCGACATCGGCATGTTCGGCTGGACCGACGCCGACGCCCCCACGATCACCGACCACGAGCGCACCAAGCTCGCGGTGGCCGACGAGGTCACGGACCGGATCGTGCTCCACGCGTACGGCGTGCTCGACGAAGCCGGCCGCGAGGCGCTCGTCTCCGGTATCGACCGCATCGCGGCCGCGCTGGCGTGACCCGCGCAGATCCGGATCGATGCGCTCCTCCCAGAGCCCCCGATACTCGAACAGGTGCCGGTCGGAATCGATGATCCACCCTCGGACGCCACGAGTGGCCGTGCGCCGGCACTCTCGCGCGAGGATGCCGGCGTGGTCGACGACGCGCGCGCCCAGCACACGGGGTTAGATCACACCGGGTTGCATCACACCGGGTTGCATCACACCGGGCTCGGCGATCTCCTGCGCGAGCAGCGACGGTCGTGGCCGCAGCAGCTCGCCGTCGTCGACGGCGCCGTGCGCCTCACCTATCCCGAGCTCGACGACCGCGTGAACCGGTTGGCGCAGGCGCTGCTCGGCGCCGGCGTGGGCCCCGGCGACCGGATCCTGTGGCTGGGCCAGAACTCGTTCCGGATCGTCGAGCTGCTCTTCGCCGCCGCGAAGCTCGGTGCGATCGTGTGCCCGGCCAACTGGCGGCAGACCGCCGACGAGATGGCTTTCGTGCTCCACGATCTCGAGCCATCGGTGGTCGTGTGGCAGGAAGCGGAGATCGGCGACACCGTGCGCGCCGCACGCGCCGCGTACGGGCCGGGTCGGGCGCGCTGGCTCCGGCACGACGCATCCGAGACGGAGACGTACGAGGGCTTCCTCGCGGCCGCGCCCGCGGTCGATCCCGACCTCGACGTCGACCCGAGCTCCCCGGTGCTGCTGCTGTACACCGCCGCGTTCGACGGACGCCCGAACGGCGCGCTGCTCAGCCACACCGCGCTCATCGGCCAAGGGCTGATCATCGGCCGGCTCTCCGACGTCGACTCGTCGTCGGTGTACCTCAACTGCGGGCCGATGTTCCACATCGCCACGCTGTTCTCCACGTTCGCCACGCTCGTGCACGCGGGCACCAACGTGTTCACGCCGCGCGTCGACGCCGAGGAGCTGTGCCGGTTGATCGAGAACGAGCGGTGCACCGGAGCGTTCCTGGCGGGGCCGACCTTCCGGCAGATCCGCGAGCTGAACCACGACCACCGCTTCGACATCTCGAGCCTGCGCGCCGCGCCGGGGCGGCCCGAGTGGAACGAGATGATCACCGTCGACACGAGCCCGTGGGTGCGCCACCCCGGCGGGTACGGGCAGACCGAGGTCGTCGGCATGCTCACCTTCGCGGCGTTCGGCGCGGGTGCGCTCGGCGGTCATGGTCGCACCTCTCCCCTGCTGCAGGTGCGCGTCGTCGACCCCGACGACCGCGAGGTCGCGCCCGGCGAGACCGGCGAGATCACCTGCCGCGGCCCGCTGGTGATGAACGGCTACTGGAACCGGCCCGAGGAGACGGCCCGGCGTTTCCGCAACGGATGGCACCACACCAACGATCTCGGGCGGCGCGAAGCCGACGGCTCCCTCACGTTCGTCGGGCCCAAGACACGCCTCATCAAGTCGGCAGCGGAGAACATCTATCCGGCCGAGGTCGAAGGCGCGATCCGGTCGCATCCCGGTGTCGCCGACTGCGCGGTGATCGGCGTTCCCGATCGCCAGTGGGCGCAGTCGGTCACCGCGATCGTCGTCGCGCGCGAGGGTGCGACCGTGACGCCCGACGAGATCGTCGCCCACTGCCGCGATCGCATCGCGTCGTACAAGAAGCCGCGACGCGTCGAGCTCGTCGACGCGATTCCCCGGCAGGGATTCGCGATCGACTACGACGCCCTCGACGCGCGCTTCGGCGGCGGCGGCTACCCGGGCGACGGGCAATGACGGCCGAGATGACCACCGAGTTCGACCCGCCGCTCGCCGTCGGAGCTTGTCTTGCCGGCCGCGCCTGTCCCGGTGGCCCCCGGTGATCACCGAGTTCGACCCGCCGCTCGCCGTCGGTGCCGACGTGTACCGGCGGCGCATCCTCGTGCGCACGACGGCGCCCGGCGAGGTGGTCTGCCACCTCGAGGACGACTTCCACCACTTCCGGATCACGCTGCGCCCCGACGGCCGCGTGGTCGAGTCGGTCGATGCGGAGTCGATTCGCTGGCCGTGGTCGACATGCCCCGGCGCGGCTGTGCCGCTGCGCGCGCTCACCGGTGCGCCGCTCGGCACCCGGTGGACCCACGCGGCACGGTGGACCGACCCGGCACTGAACTGCACCCACCAGTTCGACGCGGCGGCGCACGCGATCACGCACGCGGCGCGGGGTGGCGGCGTGGGAGCGGTGCGGCAGTACGACGTCGAGGTGGCCGCGCTGCTCGCACGGGGCGACGAGGTCGCGGCCAACCGGCTCTGGGTCGACGGCCGGCTCGCGCTCGAGTGGCACATGCAGGCCGGGCGCGCGCCCGTCGAGCTTCCGCCCGCGTTCGCGGGTGCCCCGTGGCGGGGCGGCTTCCTGCGCTGGGCCGACGAGCACCTCGCACCCGACCAAGCCGAGCAGGCCTGCGTGTTGCGTCGCGCCAGCGACATCGGGATGGGGCGCGGCATGCCGCTCGACGACATCCCCGTCGCGTCCGATCTCCCCGGTTCGATGCGCGGGGTGTGCCACAGCCTCCAGCCCGAGATCGCGCCCGTCGCGTTCCGCAACGTCGGCAGCATCCGCGACTTCGCCGCCCACCCCCACCGCCTCCCCCACGCCGAGTAGCCCGCCGCCCGCCTTCACCCCTTCACGATCGGCGGGACCCCGATGGGGCTCAGGGACCGAAGCGGGTGGCGAAGGTTCGCAGGCCCTCGAGCGCGTCGGGCGATCGTCGCCAGGGCGAGACGAGCAGGCGGGTGACGCCGATCGACTCCCACCGCTCGACGTCGGCCTCGGATGCGACGGGCCCTCCGAGACACACCTGGAAGCCCTCGAGGCTCCGCCCGTTCGCTTCCAGCTCGCGCCGGAGGCGATCGATCTGCGGCGGCGCCGACTCGAACGTGTGCCCCATCCCGATCCAGCCGTCACCGAGGCGCGCGGCCCGGCGCAGCGCGGCAACCGACTCGCCACCGACCAGCACAGGCGGCCCCGGTCGTTGAACCGGCTTGGGCTCGAAGACCACGCCCTCGAAGTCGAAGTGCTCGCCGTGGTACGTGGCCACCGGTTCGGCCCAGAGCAAGCGGCAGATCTCGATCGCCTCGTCGACGCGCCGGCCTCGCGTCGCGAAGTCCAGCTGGGCGGCGATCCATTCCTCCTCGAGCCAGCTCGCGCCAATACCGAACTCCACCCGGCCGCCCGAGACGATGTCGAGGGTCTGCACCGCGCGCGCCGCGACGAACGGGTGGCGCAGCCCGATGTTGTACACGTGCGTGCCGAGCCGCACGCGTTCGGTGCGCGCCGCGAGGAACGCCAGGTACGCGAACGCATCGAAGATCGGGGTCTCGGGCGGTACCGGCGGGTGCGTCTCGCCGGGATGCGGCGACCGGCTCATCGCGGCGGTGAACACGAGATGCTCGGGCAGCCACACCGACTCGAAACCCAGCTCGTCGGCCGCGACGGTCGCGTCGACGAAGAACGCCGGGTTGAGCCGCCCCAACGCGACTCCGAACTTCACCCGCCCACCCTCACACGGGCTCCGCGCCGGTGCCGAAGGTGCCGTCGGGGCGACGGATCCACCCGCCCGCGGCGAGGTTCCCCCCGTCGACGTGGATCGTGGTGCCGGTGACGAAGCGCGCCGCGTCGCTCGCGAGGTAGACGGCCGCGGCCGCGACGTCGTCGACGTGGCCGGCGATCGGGAGCGGCGTGCGCACGTCGACCTCGCCAATGCCCGGCGTCGGGATCACGTCGGGAGCGATGCAGTTCACCCGCACGAGCTGGTGGCCGAGCTCGAGCGCGAGGGACTTCGTGAGGTTCGCGACCGCGGCCTTCATCGCCGAGTACACCGCGAAGTTGGGTGCCGCGCGATGCGCCTCGATCGAGGTGATGTTGATGATCGAGCCGCCGTCGCGCATGAGCGGCACACACGCCCGCACGAAGTTGGTGACGCTGGTGAAGTTCTCGCGCACGAGCGCGTCCTGACCCCGGTCGTTGACGTCGACGAACGCGGCCGCGAAGCCGCCGCCCGCGTTGTTCACGAGCACGTCGAGCCGGCCGAGCTCCACACCCACCTGCTCGACGAAGGTACCGACCGAGGTCGCGTCGCGTACGTCGAGCACGCCGGTCGCGACGCGGCTTCCCCCTCCGCGCAGCTCGGTCGCCAGCTCCTCGAGGTGCGGCTCGTCGCGGTCGCAGATCGCGACGTCGGCGCCGAAGCGACCGAACGCGAGCGCGAGCGCACGGCCGATCCCCACGGCCGCGCCGCTGACGATCGCGACGCGCCCGCGCAGCGAGAACGCGTCGGGACCGAGGGGTTGGCGATCGCCAGGCGGGGCGGGATTCCGTTCGTCAGGCACGGCGCGGGCAGGGTACTCGTAGACTGACGCGGACGTCAGGAAGAACGCGTCGGACATACCACCGCGGCACCCGCGGCGATCCCGGGGGATCACACATGGGCTACTCGCTCGAGGGCAAGAAAGTGCTCGTCACGGGCGGATCGTCGGGCATCGGCGCGGAGCTCGCCGAGGGATTCGCGCGGGCGGGTGCCACCGTCGGGATCTGCGCGCGACGGCCGGACCGCCTCGCCGAGGTGCTCGAACGGGTGCGCGCGCACGCTCCCGAGTCGCAGAGCTGGACCGTCGATCTCGCCGACCTCGACGGGATCGAGGCGTTCGCTCGCGGCGTCGAGGCCGATCTCGGGGGCGTCGACGTGCTCGTGAACAACGCCGGCATCCCGAAGCGCCGCAAGGTGACGGATCTCACGCCCGACGTCGTCGAGTCGGTGATGCGCATCAACTACTTCTCGCCGATCCGCCTCACGCTCGCGTTGCTCCCGGGGATCGAGGCCCGGGGCGGACGCGTCGTGAACATCTCGTCGGTCGCCGCCCGGCTCGGACCGCCCTCCGAGGCCGCGTACGCGGCATCGAAGGCCGCCGTCACCGCGTGGTCGGAGTCGATGCAGGTCGATCTCGGCATCGCCGGTTCGCAGGTACGCGTGCACGTCGTGAACCCGGGCGTGTTCGACACCGAGCTGTTCCATCTCCCCGACAACGACGAGTTCGTCGCGGCGATCGAGATGCTGCCGGTCGAGAGCATCGTCGACCCGATCCTCGCGATGATCGACGCCGGCACCTTCGAGATCTACGTGCCCGACTGGTTCGCGGGGATCGCCGCCAACAAGGCCACCGACACCGGCGCGTTCCTCGCCAACAGCATCGCCTGGGCCCGCCAGCAGAACGCCGACGCCCGATGACGGACGACGGTGCGAAGAGCCTGACCCTGCTTCGGGCCGCGGTGCCCGTGACTCACGGGCTGGTGGTCGGAATTGCGCAGCAGCAGTGGCATTCGCCGACGCCCTGCGAGGGGATGGACGTCGCCGCGTTGGTGGCGCATCTGGTCGGCGGCCTCGATCAGTTCGCCGCCCTCCCAACGGCCGATGCGGGCGCCCTGTCGTCTTCAGGCGGGGAATCCCCCCGAGCCGTCGCTCGACGCGGACGAGGCGGCGCAGGCGTATTCCGCAGCGAGCCGACGGATGCTCGAGGCGTGGTCGGGAGATGGCGCCCTCGGCGCGGCGTACGCGATGCCGTGGGGAGAGACACCAGGCATGGCGCTCGTCGGGTTCATGGTGATCGAGCAGGTCACACACGGGTGGGACCTCGCGAGGGCGACAGGGCAGCCTCCGAAATTCGGCGACGAGCTGGCACAGGCCACGCTCGAGCTGGCACGCGGCTACGACGATGCGTCGATTCGGGTACCGGGCATGTTCGGACCGATCGTCGAGATCGGGGCCGGCGCGCCTGCGATCGACAAGCTGGCCGCATTTCTGGGCCGCCGCCCCTGAGCGACGAACAACGCCGCGGCTCGAGCTGAGCAATTCACTCGAAGAGATCAGGCTCCTCGCTGGTGATCCAGTCCCACAGCGGCTGGAACGCGAAGTAGCACGCGATCGGTGAACCGACCTGACCGTGCGTGAGCCGCGCCATCTCGGGCGGGATCTGCACCGGCGTGCCCGCGGCCTCCGCGAGGAGCTGCGCCTGGCACGTGCGTTCCATCGTGATGAACGTCCACGCGGCCTCGTCGACCGAGTACCCGGCCGTGAGCAGACCGTGGTTGCGCAGGATCACGGCCTTGTTCTCGCCGAGCGCGTGCGCGATGCGCTTGCCTTCCTCGGTGTCGAGCACCACGCCGGTGTAGTCGTCGAAGAGCGAGTGGTCGTCGTAGAACGCGCACGCGTCCTGGGTGAGCGGGTCGAGGAGGCGGCCGAGCGACGACCACGCCTTGCCGTGCAACGAGTGCGCGTGCGCGGCGGCGACGATGTCGGGACGCGCCTCGTGCACCTGTGAGTGGATCGCGAACGCCGCCCGGTTCACGCGCGCGTTGCCCTCGACGACCTCGCCGTCGCGGTTGACGAGCAGCAGCTCGGAGACCTTGACCTGCTTGAAGTTCCGGCCGAACGGGTTGACCCAGAAGTGGTCGGGCAAACCGGGATCGCGGGCCGTGATGTGCCCGGCGACACCCTCGTCGAACCCGAACCGCCCGAACAGGCGGAACGCCGCCGCGAGGCGCTGCTTGCGGTGCAGCCGTTCCTCGTCGACCGTCTCGAACTTCGGCAGATACCCGAGATCCGGCATGACGTGCTCCTTGTGCGCTCGTGTCGAACTAGGTGGGGAGACCGATCGACTTGGTCTCGAGGTACTCCTCGAACCCCTGGATGCCGTGCTCGCGGCCGGAGCCGCTCTCCTTGTAGCCACCGAAGGGCGTGTCGGGCCCGAACCACTGGCCGCCGTTGACCGAGAGCGTCCCGGTGCGGATACGTCGGGCGACGCCGAGCGCGCGGTCGAGCGACGCGCTGGAGATCGATCCCGAGAGCCCGTAGCGCGAGTTGTTGGCGATACGGACGGCGTCGTCGTCGTCGTCGAAGGGGATGACCGACAGCACGGGGCCGAAGATCTCCTCCTGCGCGATCGTCGAGTCGGGATCGACGTCGACGAAGAGCGTCGGCTGCACGAAGTACCCCTTCTCGAACTGGGTCGCCGGCCCGCCGCCCACGAGGCACCGCGCGCCCTCGGCCTTCCCACGCTCGATGTATCCGAGCACCCGTTCGCGCTGGCGCGCGTTGACGAGCGGTCCGGCCATGTTGGCGAAATCGGTGGGGTCGCCGTAGGGAAAGGTCTCGAACGCGGCCTTCACGATCTCGACGCCCTCGTCGTAGCGGCTCCGCGGCAGCAGCAACCGGGTCGTGATCGCGCAGCCCTGGCCCGAGTGCATGCACACCATGCCCGCAGCGCCGAGCGTCGACGGGAAGTCGGCGTCGTCGAGCACCACGTTCGCCGACTTGCCCCCGAGCTCGAGGAACACGCGCTTGAGGTTGCCCGCGCTCTGCACGGTGATGTGCTTGCCCACGGCCGTCGACCCGGTGAACGAGATCATGTCGACGCGCCGGTCGCCGGTGAGCGCGTCGCCGACCACGGCCGGGTCCTTCGAGGTGACGACGTTGAACACGCCGGGCGGGATGTCGGTGTGCTCGGCGACCAGCTTGCCGATGAAGGTCGCGCTGTAGGGCGTGTCGGGAGCCGGCTTGAGCACCACGCTGCAGCCGGCCGCGAGCGCGGGCGTGATCTTCGACAGGTTGAGCATGAACGGGAAGTTCCACGGAGTGATCGCCCCGACCACGCCGATCGGCTCCTTGACGACAAGCCGGTTCGACCGCATGCCGAAGAACTCGTGCACGCCGAGCTCGTACTCCCAGTCGTAACGATCGAGGAGCTCGATGTCCCAGAGCATGTCGTCGATGCAGGTGTCCTGCTGGATCGCGAAGGTGAGCCCGATCGGCGTGCCGGTCTCGGCCACGATCTGCGGGCGCAGCGTCTCACGCTCCTTGGCCAGCGCCTCCTGGAGCTGCATCAGGCACCGCTTGCGCAGCTCGCGGTCGGTGGCCCACGCGCTCTCGTCGAAGGCGCGGCGCGCGGCTGCGATCGCACGCTCCATGTCGGCGGGCGAGGCGTCGGCCACCGGGCCGATCACCTCTTCGGTCGCCGGGTTCACGTTGTCGTAGGTGGCCCCACCCGCCGCCTCGACGAGCTCGCCGTCGATCAGCATGCGAGGCTCGAACGCCAGGTCACCCATGTGCACGTCTCCGTCTCTCTGGTCGCGCTCGCTCTTCGGGCCCCGGGGCTCCCGGGTGACGCGACGAGCCACTCGCCACTCCGTCGTCGGCGGCGGAGGCTACCTGAGGCCCCATGTCGAGGTCAGGCGGCGGGCGCCGTTATCGTCGGAGACGCATGCGCATCGGCGCCCTCGACCTCGGGTCGAACTCGTTCCACCTCCTCGTGGCCGATGTCCACCCCGACGGCACGTTCGCCTCGATCACCCGCGAGAAGGACATGCTCCGCCTCGGCGACGAGGTCGGCCGCGAGGGTCGCATCACCGACACGACGGCCCGGCGCGTCGTCGACTCGGCCCGGCACCTCAAGCAGCTCGCCGACGCGTCGGGCGCGACCGAGGTGATCGCGAAGGCCACGAGCGCCATCCGCAGCGCGTCGAACGGGAGCGACGTCGTCGACCGGATCGAGGCGGCAACCGGCATCAACGTCGAGGTGATCAGCGGCCAGGAGGAGGCCCGCCTCATCTTCGGCGCGGTGCGCGCGAGCGTGGTCATCGACCCGGCGCCCGCGCTGTGCATCGATCTCGGTGGCGGCAGCGTCGAGCTGATGGTCGGCGACGCCAACCGTCTCCACTGGGTCACCAGCCTCAACCTGGGCGTCGGTCGCCTCACCGAGCGGTTCGTCCACTCCGACCCCGCCTCGAAGAGCGAGCGCAACGTGCTCGAGCGGCATCTGCGCGAGACGCTCGCCCCCGTTGCCGAGGAGGTCGCGCGCTACGCGCCGCTCATGGCGGTCGGCAGCAGCGGCACACTCAGCGATCTCGCGGCCATGGTCGCCGCCTTCCAGACCGGCGACGAGCCGCGTTCACGCAACCAGCTCACGATCACGCGCGACGACTTCCTGCCGGTGCACGAGCGCATCATCAGGGCGAAGGTGTCCGACCGCCGGCGCATGCCCGGCCTCGAGGAGAAGCGCGCCGAGCTCGCGGTCGCCGGCTCGACCTTCCTCGCGGTCGCGATGGACGTGTTCGGCTTCGACCAGATCACCATCAGCGAATGGGCGCTGCGCGAGGGCATCATCCTCGACGCGGTGGGTCATCACGAGCCCGACGACTGGTCCGACGACCCACGCGCGCTGCGGCGCGCGGCGGTTTCGTCGCTCGCGCGTCGGTGCCAATCGGATCCCGACCACACGCGCGACGTCGTGCGCGTCGCGCTCGAGCTCTTCGACGAGACCAAGGAGCTCCACGGCCTCGGCCCCGACGACCGTGAGCTGCTCGAGTTCGCGGTGCTCCTCCACGACATCGGCCAGCACGTGTCGCGCCAGGGCCACCACCGCCACGCGGCCTATCTGGTGGAGCACGCGCAGCTGCGCGGGTTCTCGCCCGACGAGGTCACGTTCCTCGCCGCGCTCGTGCGCCACCATCGGCGGGGCGACCCGAAGCCGTCGGAACCGCTCTACGGGACGTTGAGCCACCGCGATCGGGAGCGCGTGCGCCGGCTCGCGGCGTTGCTGCGGGTCGCCGACGCGCTCGACCGTGGCCGGCGCGGTGTCGTCTCCCAGGTGTCCGCCCAGATCACCGACAACCTCGTGATCCTGCGCCTGCGCACCGCGGGCGACGCCGAGCTCGAGCTCTGGGCCGTCCGCCGCCGGCGCGATCTGTTCGAGAAGGTCTTCGACCGGGAGCTCGAAGTCGTGGTCGAACCCGCCTCGCGCGCCAGCGTGCACGACTGAGGCAATCGCCCGAGAGTTGATCCACAGTGCCCGCGGCGACGAACATGCACCGATGACGACCGACCGGATGGAAGTGCAGCGCACGATCGCCGCGGACCCGGCAACGATCTTCCGGTTGCTGAGCGACCCGCGTGGTCATGTCGCGATCGACAGCTCCGGGATGCTGATGGACGCCACCGGCGAGCCGGTCACGGCCGTCGGCGACACCTTCGTCGTGCACATGGATCGCGAGTCGCTGAACGACTTCCCGATGGGTCGCTACGACGTGACCGTCACCATCACGGCACTCGAGCCGGATCGTGAGATCGCGTGGACGGTGCTCGGCACGATCCGGCCGCCGATCGGCCACGTCTACGGCTACGCGCTGGCACCCGTCGACGGCGGCACGCGCGTCACGTCGTACCACGACTGGTCGGCGATCGACCCGGTCTGGAAAGAGGCGGCGATCTTCCCGATCATCTCCGAAGCTGCGCTGCGCGCCACCCTCGGGATCCTCGCCCGAACGGTGGCACCCGGCGGCGCGCCGAGCACACCGGCCACACCGAGCTGACTGCGCCCGCGCGCGGCACGCTCAGCTCCCGGCGACGGTCTGCTGGATGATGCGGGCGGTGGTCTCCACGATCTGCGCGCGGTCGATGCCGAGCGGCTCGAGATCACGATGGAACGCGGCCATGCGTTCGAGCAGCGCGACGAGCGCGGCACCGGCGGCCGCCGGCGAGAGCTCGGCCGGCACTCGCCCGGCGAGCTGCGCGACGCGCACGTGCTCGGCGAGCCCCTCGGTGAACGGCTCGAGCGCGCGGTTGCGGACGTCGCGGAAGCGCTGATCGCCTTCCTGGGCCGCGAGGTTGCGGGTGCGCAGCACGGCCCGGTTGACGTCCCAGAAGTCGACGAACCCCTGCACCAGCGAGCGGGCGGAGTCGAGCGCGCCGTCGGCATCCCAGGAGCCGGCGAGCACCGCGATCAACGGCGCCGTCGACTCCCCGACCTCACCCGCGAGCGCGAGCACCGCGTCCTCGACGTCGCGGAAGTACTGGTAGAAGGTCGCGGGTGACGTCTCGACATGACGCGCGATGTCGACCACGCGCAGATCGCGGATGCCGTGGGTCTCGAGGAGTTCGGCCGTCGCCTCGAGCAGGCGGCGGCGCGTCCGCGCACCGCGCGACCCGAGCGCCCGCCCGTCGATCGCGATCGGAGGGCGCGCGACGCCACCCGCCGGATCGTGACCCGACAGATCGGATTCGCGCGCGGTGCTCATCCGTCTACGGGCCTCATCAGCGCGCTCAGAGCTCGGCGAAGTCGACGAAGCCGACCTCGTCGGAAGCGGCGCGGAACGTCGCGCGCACGCGCATGCCGACGCGTGCGGCGTCGGGCGCGACGCTCGGCATCGCCGCGAGCACGCGCGCGCCCACCTCGTCGAGATCGACCGTCGCCACGACGAACGGCACCCGCTCCCGGAACGGCGGGACCCCGTTCTGGCGGATCACGGTGTACGAGTACACGGTGCCGAGCCCGCTCGCGGTCACCCACTCGAGCGTGGTGGCACCGCAATGCACACACAGGAAGCGCGCGTAGTGCTGGTGCAACCCGCAGCTCGTGCAGCGCTGGATGCGCAACTCGCCGCGACGGGCGCCCTGCCAGAACTCGCCGTCCTCCTCGTTGGGTACCGGCACGAGGTACTTCGGCGTGTCCGACCAATCGGGCACGACGTCGTCACTCATCGGACCGGCTCCGTGCCGAGCACCACCGTGCCCTGGGTCGAGAGCCAGCCGCCGCTCCCGTTGCAGACCGCGATCTCGGCGCCTTCCACCTGGCTCTCCCCCGCTTCGCCTCGGAGCTGTCGCGTCGCCTCACAGAGGAGGTAGAGACCCCGCATGCCCGGGTGCGTCGACGAGAGGCCGCCGCCGTCGGTGTTCGTCGGCAGGCTCGCCCCCAATCGCAGGTTGCCGTCGGCGACGAAGGCCCCACCCTCGCCCTTGGGCGCGAAACCGAGGTCTTCGAGCACCACGAGCACGGTGTAGGTGAAGGAGTCGTACATCTGGAACACGTCGACGTCGGCGGGAGTGATGCCGGCTTCGGCGAACGCCTTCGGCCCCGAGACCGCGGCGGCCGTCGTGGTCATGTCGGCCATCGCCTGGATCGAATGATGGGTGGTGCCACCCGCGGCGCCGCGGATATAGACCGGACGGTGCGCGAGCTCCCGGGCCCGCTCCTCCGTGGCCAGGATGATGCAGCAGCCACCGTCGGAGATGACGCAGCAATCGAGCTTGTGCAGCGGGTCGGCGACGAGCTTGGAGCCGAGCACGTCGTCGATCGTGATCGGGTCCCGGTACATTGCGGTGGGGTTGCGGCCCGCGTGCTCGCGCACCTGCACCGCGATCGACGCGAGCTGCTCGGGCGTGGTCCCGTACTCGTGCGCGTGACGCTGTGCGGCCATGGCGTATGCGCCGACGAGCGTGAGCCCGGTCGGGAACTCGTAGCGCATCGGGCCGGGCAGCATGCCGCGTCCACCGCCACCGCCGCCACCGGTTCCGAGCGTGCGGCCGCTCGCCGAGAGCTGGTTGTTGCCGTAGCAGATGGCCACGATGTCGACATCGCCCGCCTCGATCGCGCGGAACGCGTGCTGCGCGTGGAACTCGAACGACGAGCCGCCGACCGAGGTGGATTCCAGCCATCGAGGCTGCAGACCCAGGTACTCCGCGACGGCCACGTCGTGCATGCCGCTGTATCCCGCCGACGCGATGCCCTCGACCTCGTGCTTCTCGAGACCCGCGTCGTCGAGCGCGCGCCGGAACGACTGCGCGATGAGCATCGAGGCCGACATCCCCGGCGTGACCGGGCCGTCGGAGAGCCCGACGCCGACCACGCAGACCCTCGCCATGCACGCTCCCCCAGGTTGGTGCCGCGTTGTCCCGAGCCCCGCCGGCCCGTCGGCGGACACTACCGGCGCCGGTCGCGCGGCGGCCAGACCGGGCCGACCCGCGGCCACGGGCGCGTAGCATCACCGCCGAGCCGGCTCGGGCGCGAGCCTCCGACCGCATCCGAGGTGATCGATGCAGATCGACGACATGATCCTGGTGAGCGTCGACGACCACGTCGTCGAGCCGCCCGACCTGTTCGAGCGCCACCTCCCTGCGAAGTACAAGGACATCGCACCGCATGTGGTGCACGAGGCCGACGGCACCGACGTCTGGCACTTCCTCGACTTCGAGATCCCCAACGTGGGTCTCAACGCCGTCGCCGGCCGTCCGCGCGACGAGTACGGCATCGACCCCACGTCGTTCGACGAGCTGCGCCCCGGCTGCTACGACGTGCACCAGCGCGTGCTCGACATGAACGCGAACGGCCTGCTCGGCTCGCTCAACTTCCCCTCGCTCCCCGGCTTCGCCGGCCGCCTGTTCGCGGCCATGGACGACAAGGACGCGGCACTCGCGCTCGACCGGGCCTACAACGACTGGCACATCGAGGAGTGGTGCGCCGCGGCGCCGGGCCGGTTCATCCCGCTCGCGGTCCCGCCGATCTGGGACGCGCAGGTGCTCGCGGCCGAGGTCCACCGGGTCGCGAAGTTGGGCTGCCGCGCGATCACGTTCCCCGAGAACCCGGTCCCGCTCGGATTGCCGAGCCTGCACGACGACCACTGGGACCCGGTCTGGAAGGCCTGCGCCGACGAAGGCACCGTCGTGTGCATGCACATCGGCTCGTCGTCGAAGCTCGTGATCACCGCGCCCGACGCGCCGATCGACGTGATGATCGCGCTACAGCCGATGAACATCGTGCAGGCCGCGGCCGATCTCATTCACTCGCCGGTGTTCAAGAAGTACCCGAGCCTCACGGTCGCTCTCTCCGAGGGCGGGATCGGTTGGATCCCCTACTTCCTCGAACGCCTCGACCACTCGTACGTCACGCACAAGGAGTGGACGGGTGCCGACTTCGGTTCGCAGCTGCCGAGCGAGGTGTTCATGGAGCACGTGATCCTGTGCTTCATCGAAGACGACTTCGGTGCGCGCCACGCGCGCGAGATCGGCGTCGACCGCATCTGCATCGAGACCGACTACCCGCACTCCGACGCGATCTGGCCCAACGCACCCGAGGTGCTGAGCGCCACCTTTGCCCTCACCGATCTCACCGACGACGAGATCGACAAGATGACGCATCGCAACGCGATCGACTTCTTCGATTACGACCCGTTCTCGGTACGGCCCCGCGAGCAGTGCACCGTCGGCGCGTTGCGGGCGGAGGCCGCCGGGCACGACGTGTCGGTGCAGAGCAAGGGTCGCCGCAGCCACCACGAGGGGCCGGTGAGCATCTCGGAGCTCACGCCCACGGCATGAACATGCAGACCGCCCTCGAGTTCGACCCGTACTCGTACGAGATCCACGAGGATCCGTACCCGATCTACCGCCGCCTGCGCGACGAAGCGCCCGCGTACTTCAACGCGCGACGGCACTTCTGGGCGCTGTCGCGCTACGACGACGTGCGCGCGGCAACCAACGACTGGCGCACGTTCACGTCGACGCAGGGCATCACGATCGAGCCGATGCGCAGGGGCATCGAACCGCACATCATCGAGATGGACCCACCCCGCCACACGCAATTGCGCTCGTTGGTCAGCCGCGCGTTCACCCCCGCGCGCATGGCGCGGCTCGAGGAGCCGATCCGGGCGCGGACACGCGCACTCATCACCACCTTCGCCGGCGCCGGCCACGTCGACCTCATCGGTGAGTTCGCGGCGCTGCTGCCCATGGCCGTGATCAGCGAGATGCTCGGCGTTCCGGACGCCGAACAGGATGCGCTGCGCCACGCGGCCGACGCGCTCCTGCACCGCGAACCCGACTCCGACGAGATCACCCCGGCCGGCATCGCGGGGGCGACGACCCTCTACGGCTACTTCGACGGCCTCATCGGCGAGCGGCGCGAGCAGCCCGGCGACGACCTGCTCAGCGTGTTGATCGCGGCGGAGGAGCAGGGCCAGGCGCTCACCCACTCGGAGCTGCTCGGGTTCTGCTTCCTGCTCATCATCGCGGGCAACGAGACGACCACGAAGCTCGTCGGCAACGCCGCGTACCTGCTCGCCGAGCATCCCGAGCAACGCACGGCGATCACGCGCGACCGGGCCCGCATCCCGGGCGCGGTCGAGGAGACGCTCCGCTTCGACGGCTCGACGCAGGCGATGGCGCGCTGTCTCACCCGCGATCTGGAGCTGCACGGCGAGCGTCTCGAGGCGGGCACGAAGGTGCTCCTGCTCTACGGCTCGGCGAACCGCGACGACCGCCACTGGCCCGACGCGGACCGCTTCGACGTGGGCCGCGAGACTGCCGGGCACATGGCCTTCGGGCACGGCATCCACCATTGCCTCGGCGCCGCGTTGGCGCGGCTCGAGACGAGGATCGCGCTCGAGGAACTGCTGCCGGTGCTCGGTGACTACACGGTCGAGAAGGAGCACACGCGCCGCGTGCACTCCGGCAACGTGCGCGGATTCGCGTCGCTTCCCCTACGGTTCGACGCCTGACCTCAGGCCGCGAGGCGAGTGGGCACCGGCACCAGGATCGGTTGCCGCGGCGGTGACGGCGCACCGGCCGTCGTCACACCGTTGGGCGCGTGCTCCCGCGCCAACGCGTCGAACGCGAGCACGAGCCCGAACGGCACCGCGAAGATCACGCAGATCACCAGCGAGACCAACGCGTGGACAGCCGACCACACCGCGACTCCCACCAGCGCGGCGAACATCCCGCAGCGACGCATCGCGCACTCCCCCGAAGCCTGTGCTCTCCCCGAGAGCCCGAACTCGAATGGAGCGTACCGCGCGCGATCCAAATAGCGTGGGCGCATGAACGGGGAACTGCGCAACCGCCGCTTCTGGGACACCGACGCCGACGCGTATCAGTCGGTGCACGGCACGCGACTGCGTGACGACGCGCGGGCGTGGGGTGTGTGGCGCATCCCGGAGTCGGAGCTGCACATCCTCGACGACATCGACGACGCCGACGTGTTGGAGCTCGGCTGTGGCGCCGCACAGTGGTCGGTCGCGTTGGCCGCGTCGGCGGGCCGCACGGTCGCACTCGACCAATCGCAGGCCCAGCTCGCGCACGCGCGCCGAGCGGTCACCGAGTCCGATGCACCGGTGTCGTTGGTGCTCGCGAGCGCGACCGCCTTGCCGTTCGCCCGCGAGTCGTTCGACGTCGTGTTCTGCGACCACGGAGCGATGAGCTTCTGCGACCCGCAGCGTTCGGTGCCCGCCGTCGCCCGAGTCCTGCGCCCGGGTGGGCTCCTCGCGTTCTGTGCCGGAACACCGCTCCTCTACCTCACGTTCGACGCGAAACGTGACCGCCAGACCCGCCGCCTGCGGCACCGCGCCTTCGGGCGTCGGCGGTGGACCAGCGAATCCGGCACGACCGACTACTGCATCTCGACCGGAGAGTGGTTGCGCCTGTTCGCAGCCAACGGGCTCGTCGCCGAAGATCTCGTCGAGCTGCGGGCGCCGAAGGGCGCCACGACCACCTTCAACGACTTCGCGCCCTACCGGTGGGCCCGCCGGTGGCCGGCCGAGCAGATCTGGAAGGTCCGCAAGCCGGCCGAGCCGCCCGTCAGCGGCGCTCGAAGGTGACGCCCGCCGCCTCGCGGTCCCAGGTCGTGTCGGTCACACCCTGCGCGCGCAGCTCGTACTTGAGCACCCGGCCCACGGGGTTGCGCGGCAGGTCGGCACGGAACTCGATGAAACGCGGGATCGCGAAGTAGGGCACCCGCTCGGCGGCCCAGCGGCAGAGATCTTCGGGCGTGAGCTCGGCACCGGGTTGCAGCACGCAGGTGACCTTCACCTCGTCCTCCCCCATGTCGCTGGGCACCGCGTGCACCGCGACGTCGAGGATCGCGGCGTGCGCGTAGAACGTCTTCTCCATCTCGAAGCTCGAGATGTTCTCGCCCCGCCGGCGGAGCGCATCCTTCTTGCGGTCGACGAAGTAGAGGAAACCGTCGGCGTCGACGCGCGCGAGGTCGCCGGTATGGAACCAGAGGTTGCGCAGCACTCCGAGCGTGTCGGCCGGGCGGTTCCAGTAGCCGGCGAACATCGTGTCGGGATGCCGGGGCCGGCAGCAGAGCTCACCGACCTCGTCCGCCGCGACCTCGATGTCGTCGTCGTCGAGGATCGCGACCTCGAGCTCGATGTCGTTCGGCTTGCCGGCCGCGCCCGGACAGTTCTCCTCGCCCGGCGGCAGCGCGGCGATCAACGATGCCTCGGTGAGACCGAAGCCGCCGCTGAACGTGGCGCAACCGAAGCGCTCGCGCCAGATGCGATCGGTGTCGGGCGGCATCGGCGCGGCCGCGCAGAGCCGGAGGTGGTGACCCGCCTGGTCGTCGTGATCGTCGGCGTTCGCCACGAGGATCGCGAGGGAGCCGAGCATCGAGGTGATCGTCGCGCCGCTTCGGCGCACCTCGGGCCAGAAGCCCGACACCGAGAAGCGCCGGGCGATGCTCGCGCCACCGCCGACCGACAGCGTGCCCACCACCGCGATCGAGATCGCGTTGAGGTGGAAGAGCGGCAACGGTGTCCACACGACGTCGTCGGCCGTACGTTGCCACGCGCGCGCGATCTGTCGGGCCATGCCGACCACGTAGTTGTGGCTCAGCATGCAGCCCTTCGACGGGCCGGTCGTTCCCGCCGTGTAGATGAGGCACGCGAGATCGCGCGGCTCCAGCTCGACGGCGGTGATCGCGTTCGCGACGGCCGCGACGAACGCGCTGTACTCGAACACCGCGATCCCGGTGATCGCGGTGTCGGCCTCACCCACCACCACGGCCGCCTCGAGCTCGGGAACGCTGCTCGCGATCTCGGCGACGCGACCGGCGAAGTCGCCCTGGACGACGACGACCCGCGCCCCGGAGTCGGCGAGTTGATGGCGCAGGAACTCACCCTTGTACGCGGTGTTGATCGGCACCTGCACCGCGCCGAGCTTCAACGCCGCGAAGAACGTGATCACCTGCTCGGCGCGATTCTCGAGCAGCGTTGCCACACGGTCGCCGTGCTGCACGCCAAGCTCGCGCAGAGTGTGGGCGAGGTGGTTCGACTCCCGGTCCATCTCGTGCGCGGTGAGCTTCACGCTCTC
>DAIQOP010000251.1:0-5858 GCA_036787815.1 Actinomycetota bacterium | reverse complement strand
GCACGGTCGAACCCGACCCCGCGTGGCTCAGCCCGGTCGCCGATCGGTACGCGCGCTTTCTCGAGCTCGCTTCCTGAGCCTCGGCGGCCTCGCCGTCCCAGGTTCGACGGCCCTCGGCCCGCACGCCCTACGCTGCAGCACCATGAATCATGCCGCGGAGACGCCGCGCGCTCCGCACGCCGTCCTCGACGTCGAGTCACGGCGGCGCAAGGCCCGCAAGATCGCGGCGATCATCGAGACCGAGCGCCCGCTCGCGGGGCTGAAGGTGCTCGACGTCGGCACGGGCGCCGGCGTGATCTCGGCCAGCCTGGGCGACATCGTCGGCGAGCAGGGTGAGGTGCACAGCGTCGACGTCGTCGACGTACGGGTCGAGACCGCGGGCTACGAGTTCCATCTCGGCGACGGGGTCGCGCTGCCGTTCCCCGATGCCACGTTCGACGTCGTCATCTCGAACCACTGCATCGAGCACACCGGCGGCCGCGCCGAGCAGGAGTACCACGTACGTGAGCTCGGGCGCGTCCTGCGGCCCGACGGCATCGGCTATCTCGCCGTACCGAATCGGTGGGGGCCACTCGAACCGCACTTCAAGCTGCCGGGCCTGAGTTGGCTGCCGACCGTCGGCCTGCAGTCGCGCTACGTGCGCGCGGCGCGACGGGGTGAACGCTACGACTGCCGGCTGCTCAGCCGGGCCGAAGTACGCGAGCTGTTCGCGCTCGCCGGGCTCGACGGGCGCGAGCGCACGCTCGAAGCCATGCACGTGATGGCCGCCGTCGAGGAGCCCTCGGCGGCGTTTCGTACGGTGCTGCGGGCACCCGATGCGCTCCTGCGGGCCGCGCTGATCGCGATCCCGACCCTCGTGTTCACGTTCCGGAGACCGGAACGGGCTTGAAGAAGAGGATCAGCTTCTGCGACACGTACCTGGTCGGCCTGTGGTGGAGCGTGCGGTCGAGCACGCGATACTTCGATTGTTGCAGCACCCGGGCCGTTCCCGGGACCTGCGCAAGGGCCTGCGGGAGGTTCGCGACCACTTCGAGCCGGCGGCCCTGCCTCTGCCATTCGACGGCGAGTGCTTGGTAGAACTGCGACCCGAGACCGGGCGGCGCGGTGGCGACGGGCACGCGACAGAACGCCTGCAGTGCTTGCGGATACCGATATTGGGGCCCGTTCGCGAAGACCGAGCTCTGCACGATCACGATCGCTGCGTCGCTGCCGAGGTGTGCGCACGTTTGATTCACGCCGGCGGCCAGCGACTCGTGGGTGCGCTGGAACACGTAGTGGGGGAGCATCGAGACGGGCACCACGAGACCGCCCACGATCAGCACTGCCGCGCCGACCTTCGCGATCGGCCACCGCGTGTTCACGAGGTCCTGGGTCAGCACCATCGAGAACAGGATGAGGCCCGGAATCGTGACGGGTAAGAAGCGCCTCAGGAACCACACCATGTCGGGTGCGATCGACGGCTGCCACACGTAGAGCGCGGTCGTGAGCCCGAACAGCAGCAAGAACGCGAGCCGCGGATCCGACGGGTCGGACAGCACGCGTCGCGTGATGAGTGCCGTCCCGAGGATGCCGCCGGCCAGGGTGGCCGCGCCGACGAACAGGTTGAGGCGGGGCACGGTGTGCTCGCTGTAGGTGCGGAGCTTCCTCTTTGCCGGGAGCTGGGCCGTGCGCAGGTCGTAGATACCGCCGGCCGGCCGGGCTATCTGGTAGCCGGTCGTCGTGCTCGGGCGCACGAACCATGCCCATGCGAACACCAGGACGATCGCGAGCGCGGCGATCGCACCGAGCGTCCGGATGAGTCGCGGGTTCAGGAGCGGTCGCTCGCGCCGGGCGTGGACCCTGAGCGCGATGTTGCATCCGACGATCGTCGCGATCCACGCGGCACCGATCTCGAGAAGGAACCCCTTGTTCGAGGCGATGTAGGGCCGAGAGAAGTAGACGCCGTCGATCGCTCCCAGCGCGCTCGTACACAGCACCCCGAGTGACGCGACGGCGACCTCACGGTGCATCCGAACGGCGTCGTCGCGGGGCATCGAGTGGGCGCGCCACAGCCGAACCGTCGCGACCACGGTGAGCGGGATGAGGAAGAGGAACGCATCGATCCGCACCATGCACGTCGCGCCGAGCATCAGGCCCGCGATCGCGAAGACCGAGAGCCGGCGGACGCGGTCGGCTTCGGTGAGCGCCCAGAGCCCACCGAACAGGAACACCTGGCTGAGGATCTCCGAGTAGGTGTTCCGAGAGTGCAGGACCTCGACCAGGTTGATCGTGAGAAGCACGACGGCGACCGTCGCGAGACGCTCGTGGAGCCAGGTGCGAGCGAAGGCGAAGAACGCGAGCAGCGCGAGCGCACCGAGCGCGGCGTTCGCGCGGTACATCATCGCCGAGCCGCCGATCCAGTTCGCGCCGGCGAGGAACGCCGGCACGACGTGGAGGAACTGCGGGTAGAGCCGCCCGCCGGGGGCTCCCGAAACGAAGCCGGCGCCGGCCACGAAGAGCTGGTGGGGGTGACGAGCGAACGCGCCGACCAGCCCGTCGAAGAAGAAGGTGTGGTGATGGGCGAACCACTGCCCGGAGTCGATGTAGGCACCGGGATCGCGGTCCTGCACCACGTTCTGGGACGCAAAGCGCATGTTGATCGCGGTCATGCCCGCGATCGTGGAGAGCGCGACGATCGTTGGCGCCTGCAAGCGGAAGCGGCCGAGAGGGCCGGTGGCGCGCAGCCAGAGGAACGCGAAGACCGCCGCGCAACCACTTGCGGCGAGGAGGACGGTGCCCCTCTCGAAGTGGTTCACCAGCGCGAGGGGAGTGGCGACGACGGCGTACCCGAGCGCACACGAAAGCGTGATGACGAGCGTCAGGCGGACGACGCCGAACGACTCGGGGTCGGTCGGGCTCGTCGACGCGAACCTCGTGTCGCGAGCTTCCTTGACCGCCATCGTGGCGGGTACTTTAGCCATCCGCCCTTTCGAACGGCGACCATGCACGGTGCCGGCCGATCGACGTTCGCGAGCGCTCGATCCCGCTAGATTCGATTCGTGTTCGCGTACGGCCCGGAGGGAACGCATCGAGTCGCGCGGCCGATCACCGACGGCGTAGCTCTGCGAGACGACGCCCGAACGTGACCGAGACCGGCGTGGCTGCGGGAGTGCCCGGGGGCCCGACCCATCCTGATCCGCCGGACGTCGAGGCACCTCCTGCCGGAGTGGCGGTCTCGCCCTTCAGGTGGTGGGACTTCGCCATCGCGGCCGCGGTCGTCGTAGCCGCGGCCGCGCTCCGGATCCGCCAACTCGACCCTCCGAGCCTGTGGCTCGACGACGCATGGCCTGCCCTCGTGATCAAGACCCCGTGGTCGCAGGTCACGACGGTCGGGCTCACGTCACCGGGATTCGCGGCGGCGCTCAAGGCGTGGTTGCACGTCACGGGCTTCAGCGAGACCAAGGCTCAGAGCCTGGCGTTCGTGTGCGGCGTCGCGGCACCCGCGCTGCTGTGGTTGCTCTGCGTGTCGCGTCGGCTCGGACGTGCGGCCGCGGCCGTCGCGACCGCCGCGTTGCTGACTTCGCCGGCGCACATTGTGTACTCCGCGCGAGTGAAGCAGTACACGATGGATTCGGTGATCGTGATCGCGCTCGTCTGGCTCACGTGGCGCGGGCTCGAGCGGCCTCGCGACTCGCGTCGTTGGTACCTCCTCGCCGGCGGTGCCGCGGTCGCGACCGCGATGTCGTCGGGTGTCGTACCGGTGGTGGGAGGGGCGTTTCTCGCGGCTCTCTTCGCGCTACGCCGCGGCGACAAGCACGCACGCCGCCGCGCGTACGTCGCCTTTGGCGCCTACGCGATCTTCGCGGCGGTGTGGTGGCGGCTGGTGCTCGCACCGCGCCTGGGTACTGCGCTGTCGGACTACTGGCGCTCGTTCTACGTGACGGGCAACAACCCGGGCGGGATCGCGGGCGGTTTCCGTACGGCCGCGACCCGGCTGGGTAACGCGTCGAGCGACCTGCCCCTCGCGATCGCGCTCATCACGTTCGTCGCCGCGGCGTTCGTCGTCGTGCGTACCCGCCGCGATGTCGCGACCTTGCTCCTCGCCCCGCTGGTCCTGGCTCTCCTGCTGGCGGTGTTCTCGTTGGCCCCGATCGGCACGGGCCGAACCGATGTGTACCTCTACCCGCTGTTCGCGCTGCTCTTGGCCGTCGCCGTGTCGGAGCTCACGATCCGCCGGTCGTGGGGTGTCGTGATCGCGCTCGCGCTGACCGTCGCGCTGCTCGCGATGGCCCGGGCGCCGAGCGCGTATCCGCAGGAGGACATGAAGCAGGCGGTCGCGGGCCTCGTCGCGGGCGTGAGGCCCGATGACACGGTCATGGTCTACTCCGGAGGCCGCTACGCCTTCGCGCTGTACGCGCCGAGGAGCTGGCCGGTCACGGTGTTCAGCTCGAAGGCCCAGACCAACGGATTCGACGTGCGAGTGCACCGTCCGCACCTGTCCATCCTCGACTTCAACGCGACCCAACGCGGCTACGACCAGGCAGTGGCGCGGGCGACCCGCGGCGCGACACGGGTCTGGTTCATCGGGTCGCACGGGCGCCTCGACGCGCTCCAGATCGAGCATTCGCTCTACGACGCCGGGTACCGCGCCAAGCTGCGGGAGAACGACCACGAGTCCTGGTTCCTGTCGCTGTGGGTGAAGCAGGCTGCATGACCGCACGCCCGAAGGTCGTATTCGTGACGCGGCGCTACCCGCCGCTGGTCGGTGGCATGGAAACCCTCGCCCGGGCCGTGCACCTCGCGCTCGACGAGTACGCCGACACCACGCTCGTCTCGCTCGGTCGATCGCAGCGCAACCTCGTGTGGTTCCTGCCGTACGCGACCTTCCGCGCGCGTCGCGCCGCGAGGGGCGGGCACGTCGATCGCCTCGTGTTCGGCGATGCGATGGCGTACGCCGCGGCCCGCCCGTTTCTCCCGCGGTCGGCGCCCCCCTGCACCGTGATGGTGCACGGCCTCGACCTCACCTTCTGGTTCCGGCCGTACCGGGCGCTCGTGCGGGCGGCGCTGCCGCACGCGGCGCGGGTGGTCGCGAACAGCCACTCGACCGCGTCGATCGCGATCGCGATGGGCGTCGATCCGAGCCGTTGCGTGGTGCTGAATCCCGGCGTCGAGATCCCCCCCGACTGGCCGGGCAGCCGTGCGGAAGCTGCGAACCTGCTGCGGAGCCGCTCCGGCGTGGCGCCCGACGCGCAACTGCTCGGCACGCTCGGCCGGCTGGTGAAGCGCAAGGGCGTGGCGTGGTTCGTCTCGGAGGTCATGCCGCGGCTTCCCGAGCGGGCGGTGTTGCTCGTGGCCGGCTCGGGGTCGGAGGAGGCGGCAATCCGTGAAGCGGTGGCGCAGCGCGGTCTCGAGTCGCGCGTGAAGCTGCTCGGATCGGTCGACGACGAAGATCGGGCGCTGCTCTTCGCGGGTTGCGACGTGTTCGTGATGCCGAACATCCGCGTGCCGGGCGACGTCGAGGGCTTTGGGCTCGTCGCGATCGAAGCGTCGAACTCGGGCGCGCTCGTGGTGGCCGCGCGCCTCGAAGGCATCCTCGACGCGGTCGTCGACGGGACGACGGGCTACCTCTGCGAACCGCTCGACGTCGATGCGTGGGTCGAACGCGTCACCGGGCTGCTCGCCGACCCCGACGCGACGCGCGCGCTGGCCGAGCGGTTCGAGCGCGAGTCGCGCAGCCGATCGTCGTACGAGCGGATGGCCCGCGAGCTCCCCGTCGCACTCGGAATCGTGGAGGGCGGGCCCGATTCAGGCGCCGCGGCGCAGGAGTAGCAGGCGCCCGGACCGGAACGGCACGGCGTCGACGACGTTCCAGCCCGGGA
>DAIQOP010000033.1:12714-20397 GCA_036787815.1 Actinomycetota bacterium | reverse complement strand
CTACGACGGCTATCTCATGGCGAGTGTCGCCGCGTGGTTGGCGGCGTGAGCCTCACCGCGCGGGCACTTCCGGCGTGGTGGGACGGCTGCCGGTACGGCATGTTCGTGCACGCGAACCTCGCGACGGTTCCCGCGTTCGCACCGGTGCACGAGTACGCCGACTGGTACTGGTCGCACCTCGAGCCGCGTGCCGATGTCGTGTTGCACCCGACGTCGCCGCTGCCCGAGGTGATGGCTTGGCACGCCGAGCACTGGCCGGGTGTCGCCTTCGACGACTTCGCACCGATGCTCACCTACGAACGCTTCGATGCCGACGCGTACGCGGAGCTCGCGCGCGACGCCGGCATGCGCTACATGGTGCCGGTCACGAAGCATCACGACGGGTTCTGCTTCTGGGACTCGGCGCTCACCGACCGGACCGCGACGAAGGTCGGTCCGCATCGCGACGTGATCGCGGAGCTCGCGGCGGCGTCCGAACGCGCGCAGATTCGCTTCGGTCTCTACTACTCGTTGCTCGACTGGTCGCACCCGGCGTATCCCGACGCCGACGCGTACGTCGACGCCTACATGCGGCCGCAGATCCGCGAGCTCGTCGAGCGGTTCGCACCCTCGATCCTCTGGGGCGACGGGCACTGGGGGCATCTGCCGTTCCACTGGCGCTCCGACGAGATCGTCGCCGAGTACTACGCGGCGATGGATCGGTTGGGCCTCGAAGGCGTGGTGAACGACCGCTTCTGGGCGTCGCACTCCGACTTCATGGTCTTCGAGTACGACGTACCCGATCGCCCGCCCGACCGCCCGTGGGAGCTCTGCCGCGGGCTCTCGTACTCGTTCTGCGTGAACCACGCCGAGGAGCCCGACGACTACCTCGACGGTGCGCGCGTCGTCGCGCTCCTCGTCGAGACGATCGCCAAGGGTGGTCATCTGCTGTTGAACATCGGCCCCGAGGCCGACGGCTCGATCCCCGAGATCCAGTCGCGCGCGTTGCTCGACGCCGGCGCGTGGGTGCACGCGCACGCCGAGGTGGTGCACGAATCGCAACCGTTCGCGACCCCGGGCGAAGGCTCGACGTGGGTCACGACGGCGCCCGGTGCGGGCGAGCGCGGCGCCACACACCTCAACGTCGTCGACACCGCCGCGCGCGGCCGGCTCGTCGTGCCCGGTCTCGGCCCGGAGGCCGGTCGCGTGCTCACGGTCGCGCGCGCCGACGGCGCGCCGGTCGAATGGCAGCCGCGCGCCGACGGGCTCGAGCTCACGACTTCCACGCCGGGTGCCCCGTCGCTCGCGACCGTGTGCCGCGTCGCCATCGAGGCGCGCGACGGGGCGCGCATCGTGATCACGAGCCCGCCGGGCCCGGGTCGGGTGCTGCTCGACGGCGCGCCGATCGCGTCGCTCCACGACGCCCTCGCAGGCGCCGTGCACGGGGCCGTCGTCACCCTTTCTGCGGGCGTGTATGGCGACGGTCCCTTCCCCCTGAAGGTTCCCGCGGGCGTGACGCTGCGTTCCCTCGCGGGCACCGCGGCGCGCGACGTGGTCGTCGAGGGTGGCGGAAATGCCGTCGTCGATCTTGCGGCCGGCGCGGCGATCGAGGGGATCACGGTCGGCGGCGGCGCTCCCGGCTACATGTTCGTGCCACCGACGTGCGTCACCGCCCGCAACGCGGATGCGGTCGTGATCCGGCACTGTGCCGTCGAGGCGATCGCGATCTCGGGTGGTTCCGGGCATCGCGTCGAGGGCAACGTGATCGCGGGCGGCAACGTGTCGCTCGACGGCGCCTCCGACTCCCTGGTCGCCGGCAACTTCCAGCACGGGTTGCGGTGGGGCGTGGGCATCGAGGTGACCGGCGGTTCCGACGTCACGGTCGAGCACAACGAATGTCACGACGACCTGTGCGCGATCCGGATCTCCGGGTCGTCGCGAGCGCGGGTGGAGCACAACCGCATCGAGGCCCGCTGGTTCGCCGTCCACGTACGCGACGGGTCGGGCGCGACGGTGCATCGCAACCGGATCAGGCGCACGATGCGAGCGGTCTCGATCGAGGGCGGGCGCGACCACGCGGTCGACCACAACATCGCGGAGCGCTGCGACACCGGCGTGCTGCTCGAACGCGGAGCGGTGGCGACCAGGGTCGAGGAGAACTGGCTGCACGGCTGCCGGGTGGGGATCCTGGCGTGGGACGCCGACGCCTCCCTCGTCGCGGGCAACGCGATCTCCGAAGCGCGGGAGCACGCGATCGTCGCCAACACCGCGCTCGGGCCCGGAGGCAACGACCTCGGCGACGGTTCGATCTGGTCGCCGCCATAGCCCGAGATCCACCCGAATCTCGGCCCGCGCTGAAGGCCGGGGCCCTCGCGCGCCGATACCGCGGCGGCGCGGACGTCGCGCGCCGAGGATCCCGACCGGGGGCAGCTGATG
Source organism: Actinomycetota bacterium (assembly GCA_036787815.1). Taxonomy (GTDB): domain Bacteria; phylum Actinomycetota; class Acidimicrobiia; order IMCC26256; family PALSA-610; genus DATBAK01. The sequence continues at coordinate 17,982 of DAIQOP010000033.1, read as the reverse complement.
ACCTGCACGTCGACGGTGCACGAGACGCGCTTTCGGGTGATGGGCTCGGACGCCCATCTCGTGCTGGTGGGCGGAGACCCGCTGCTGCTCGACGACGCCCGCGCGCACCTCGAGCTGCTCGAAGCCCGCTGGAGTCGCTTCCGTGCGTCGAGCGAGATCTCGCGTCTCGACGCGAGCCCCGGCCGGCCGGTGGTCGTGTCGCGCGACACGTTCGCGGTCGTCGCACACGCCGTCGACGCCTGGCGCCGTACCGGCGGCCGCTTCGACCCCACGGTGCTCCCGGCCCTCCGGGCCGCGGGGTACGACCGGGACTTCGCGCTCATGCACAGCGGCGGCGCGCGCGACGGGGCACCGGGCGCCTCCGGGTACGACCGTGAGTTCGAGGCGGTGATCGCCGAGAGCGGGTGGGTGACGACCGCGCTCCGACCGCCGATCCCGGTGCCGGGGTGCGCCGGCATCGTGCTCGACGCAACGGTGGGCGCGGTCACGCTTCCCGAAGGTGTCGTCCTCGACCTCGGCGGCATTGGCAAGGGCTACGCCGCCGACCTCGTCGCGACCGCGCTGCTCGCGGCCGGGGCCGACGGCGCGTCCGTGAACCTGGGCGGCGATCTTCGGGTCGTCGGCCGGGCGCCCGATGCCGAGCACTGGACGATCCGGGTCGACGACCCGTTCGGCCGCGACGCGGGCTGCGGCGCCACTCCGGGTCCGATCGCCGTCGGCGACGGGGGAGTCGCGACGAGCTCGCGTGTGACGCGAGCGTGGGAGCGCGACGGCCGGCCGGTCCATCACCTCATCGAGCCGACCACCGGCACGAGCGCGCGAACCGGGCTCGCGGCCGTCACCGTGGTCGCCGGCGAAGCCTGGTGGGCCGAGGCGCTCGCGAAGGCGGCCTTCGTGGCCGGGCCCGACGAGGGTGTGTCGATCGTGTGCGACGCCGGCGCGACGGGTCTGTTCGTGCACGACGACGGCCGGGTCGAGGAGCTGCCCGGGCTCGACGCGTTCCGCGTGCCCCACCCGTGACATAGAAGGACGCAGAAGGACGTCTGGTGCACGGTCCGGCGAGCGGCATCGTCACCCGGGCGCTCGTGACCGCGTCGGTGTCATGGGGCCTGGTGCTTCCGCCGCCTACGCTGCGGCCGATCGAGGACGCGATCGCGGAGGTCAGACGTGGAGCAGCTCGCGGTGGCCGTGTGGCGCGCCGCGGCGATGACCGCGGACGGCTTTCGCGCGGCGCTGGTCGGTGACTGGGCCCCGCTCGCGCTCGAGGGCGGGAAGCTCCTCGACCTGACCGTGAACCTCGCGGCCGCCGACCAGGGCGCGTACACGCGCAAGCCCGACGCCGACGGTCTCACCGCGAACGTCGACGGGTTCCTGATGCTCGGCCTCGAGGAGGCCCACGACCTCGACGACCTCCCGGGCCGCGACGACCTCTACCGGCTCGCGCGGCGCGTCGACGTGTGGCGCGTCCGTTGTGAGCGCCCGAAGACCTACGAACGCACGTGGCCCGACGGCACCGAGGCTCCCGGCGTGAAGCTCGTGTCGTTCATGCGCCGGGCCGAGGGTCTCAACCACGAGCAGTTCGTGCGGCACTGGAGCGAGAACCACACGCCGCTCGCGCTCGAGCATCACCCGGGTCTCTGGAACTACACGCAGGACTACGTGCGGCGCGCGTTCACGCCGGGGGGCCGCGACATCGACGGCATCGCCGAACTGCACTTCGCGACGCGCGACGACTTCGAGAACCGCTTCTTCGATTCCGACGAAGGGCGCCGCGTCATCATGGAAGACGTCGCGGTCTTCATGGGCCGCCCTTCCTCCGGCAGCGGCCTCATGACCGAGCTACCTGTTCACACGGTCGCATCTGCATGAGTGCGAAGCCTGCTCCGATCGTCAACCGGGTGACGGAGTTGCTCGGGGTGGAGTACCCGATCGTGCAGGCGCCGATGGGGTACATCGCGCGGGCGCAGCTCGCGTCGGCCGTGTCGAACGCGGGCGGCCTCGGCATCATCGAGACGTCGTCGGGCGATCTCGACGCCGTCCGAGCCGAGATCACCAAGATGCGCGATCTCACCGACAAGCCGTTCGGCGTGAACATCGCCCAGCTGTTCGTTCGCGACGCGAGCATCGTCGACTTCGTCGTCGACAACGGAGTGCGGTTCGTCACCACGTCGGCCGGCGACCCGACCAAGTACACCGCGATGCTGAAGGACGCGGGCCTGACGGTGTTCCACGTCGTGCCCTCGTTGCGCGGCGCGCTCAAGGCGGTGCGGGCCGGCGTCGACGGGCTCGTCGTCGAAGGGAACGAAGGGGGCGGGTTCAAGCACCCGTCGGGTGCGTCGACGATGGTGCTCCTGCCGCTCGTGTGCTCGAAGGTCGACGTGCCGGTGATCGCCGCCGGGGGAATCGTCGACGGCCGGTCGATGGCCGCTTCGTTCGTCCTCGGGGCCGAGGGCGTGCAGATGGGCACCCGCATGCTGAGCGCGGCGGAGTCGCCGGTGCACGACAAGTACAAGCAGCTCGTCGTCGACTCGACCGAGAGCGACACCGTCCTCCTCAACCGGTTCGCCCAGCCGGCCTTCCGGGTGTTGCGCACTTCGCGCAGTGCCGACCTCGAGCGGCAGGAGGCGGTCTCGCTGGGTGAGCTCGGGGGAGTGCTCGACCTCTACTTCGAGGGCAACCTCGACGCGGCCTTCGCCTTCGGGGGACAGGTGGCCGGCCGGATCGACTCGGTCCGGCCGGTCGCCGACATCATCTACGAGACCGTCGCCGAGTTGCACGAGGCGCTCGCCCGCATCGCGCGGGCGTATCCCGAGCCCGGCTCGAGCTGAAGCCCCGGCGAGACGAGGGGAACCCGGCCGGTAGTGTCGGCGCCGCCGGAGCACGGTCGAGCAGGGGGAAGAATGGCCAGGTCGGGATCGATCCTCGGGAACGCAGTCCGTCGCAAAGAGGACCCGGGTGTCCTGCGCGGTGAGACGCAGTACTTCGACGACCTCGCGTTCGACTCGATGGCCCACGTGGTCTTCGTGCGCTCGATGTTCGCCCACGCGCGCCTCGGCGCGATCGACACCAGCGAGGCGCTCGCGATGCCGGGGGTGCTCGGTGTCTACACGGCCGACGATCTCGACCTGCCCGCGCAGCAGGGCTTCGCGATGCTGCCGCCGGTCTTCAACCGCCCGCCGCTCGCGCGCGGCACGGTCCGCTTCGTCGGCGACGTGATCGCCGCGGTCGTCGCGGAGACGCGCGCCCAGGCCGTCGACGCGGCCGAGCTCGTGATCGTCGACTACGACCCGCTCCCGGTCGTGATCGACGCCGAGGCCGCGCTCGCCGCCGACGCGCCCGTCGTGTTCCCCGAGCACGGGTCGAACCTCGCGTTCGAGATGGACTTCGGCACCGACCCCACGGTGTTCGACGGCGCCGACGTCGTCGTCTCCGAGGTGTTCTACAACCAGCGCCTCGCCGGCGTGCCCATGGAGGGCAACGGCATCGTCGCGGTGCCGGGCGCGCCCGACGGCGGGATCACGGTGTGGGTGCCCACCCAGGCGCCGAATGGGCTGCAGGAACCGGTCGCCTCGGCGTTGGGTCTCGACGTGTCCGCGGTGCGGGTCGTCGCACCCGCGGTCGGTGGGGGTTTCGGTCCGAAGGCGGGCACGTACGTGGAGCACCTCATCGCAGCGAAGGCGGCGATGCTCCTCGGCCGGCCGGTCAAGTGGACGGAGACCCGCTCCGAGAACATGGTCTCGATGGTGCACGGCCGGGGGCAGGTGCAGCACGTCGAGCTCGGCGTGAAGCGCGACGGCACGATCGTCGGGCTGCGCGGCACCGCGCTCGCCGATGCGGGCGGCTACCCGGCGATCGGCGCGTTTCTGCCGTTCTTCACCCGCACGATGGCGCAGGGTGTGTACCGCATCCCGAAGATCCAGTTCACGGTGCGCAGCGTCGTCACCAACACGACGCCGACGGGCGCGTACCGCGGCGCGGGGCGGCCCGAAGCCGCGAGCATGCTCGAGCGCATCCTCGACATGGCGGCGGGCGAGATCGGCATGGACCCGGCCGAGATCCGCCGGCACAACTTCCTCCAGCCCGGCGACTTCCCGCTCACCACCGTCACCGGCGCGAACTACGACAACGGCGAGTACGAGAACGCGCTCGACGCCGCGCTCGCCGCGTCCGACTATCCCGCGCTGCGCGCCGAGCAGAAGGCGCGCCGCGACCGTGGCGACGTGAAGCAGCTCGGTATCGGCATCGCGTCGTACGTCGAGATCACCGCGCCCGGGCTGTTCGTCGAGTACGGCGCCGTCGAGGTGCACGACGACGGCACGGTCATCGCCAAGGTCGGCACCAGCGCGCACGGCCAGGGCCACGAGACCGCGTTCGCGATGATCGTGAGCGAGGTGCTCGGCGTACCGATGGACAAGGTGCGGCTGGTGCAATCGGACACGGCCGTCATCCCGCGCGGTCAGGGCACCATGGGATCGCGTTCGCTGCAGACCGCGGGTACCGCGGTGTTCCAGGCCAGCGAGGTCGTGCTCGACAAGGCCCGCACGCTCGCCGCCCACCTGCTCGAAGCCAGCCCCGACGACATCGTCGTCGGTGACGACGGGCTCGAGGTCGCCGGTGTGCCGGCCAGCCGACGCTCGTGGGCCGAGCTGGCAACGGCGGCGAACGACCCTGCTCGGCGTCCCGAAGGCATGGAGGCCGGGCTGGCGCACGAGCTCGACTTCAACCAGGGCGAGTCGACATTCCCGTTCGGCACCCACGTGGCGGTGGTGGAGGTCGACACCGAGACGGGTCGGGTCGAGCTGATCCGCCACATCGCGGTCGACGACTGCGGTCGCATCCTCAACCCGATGCTCGTCGCCGGCCAGCAGCACGGCGGCATCGCGCAAGGTGCGGCGCAGGCGCTGTTCGAGCACGTGCAGTACGACGCCGACGGCAATCCGATCACCGCGAACCTCATGGACTACGCGATGCCGAGCGCGGCAGAGCTGCCGTCGTTCGAGGTGAGCAACACCGAGACGCCGACCCCGCTCAACCCGCTCGGCGCGAAGGGGATCGGGGAGTCGGGAACCATTGGCTCCACCCCCGCGGTGCAGAACGCGGTGGTTGACGCGCTCTCGCCGTTTGGAGTGCGCCACCTCGACATGCCGGCCACGCCCGAGCGCGTATGGCAGGCCCTGCGCGGCGCGAAGGCTTCCGCATCGGCATGAGCGGCACCGCGGTGAGTACCGAGGCGCAGGCCGGAGGCGGGGTCATGCCGGAGGTCGGAGC
>DAIQOP010000033.1:0-12614 GCA_036787815.1 Actinomycetota bacterium | reverse complement strand
CGTATGAGTACCGAGGCGCAGGCCGGAGGCGGGGTCATGCCGGAGGTCGGAGCCGTATGAGTACCGAGGCGCAGGCCGGAGGCGGGGTCATGCCGGAGGTCGGAGCCGCATGAGTTTCGCGACGCCGGTCATGCGGCTCACGGAGCGCCAGTACGAGATCATCGTCGGCCACTGCTACGACGGGTATCCCGACGAAGCGTGCGGTCTCCTCACCGGCCGCCTCTCCGGCGGCGAGCCCGACGGGCGGATCACCGCCGCGGCACCGTGTGTGAACACGGAGCGTTCGGCGCGCACGTACACCGTCGACGGGCGCGACTACCTGCGGGTGTCGCGTGAAGCGGAGGCGCGGGGCGACGACATCGTCGGCGTCTGGCACTCGCACACCCACACCGACCCGTACCCGTCACCCACCGACGTGCGGTTGGCCGTCGACCCGGCCTGGATCTGCGCCATCGTCTCCCTGCGCGACGTCGTCCCCATGCTGCGCGCCTACCGCATCCGCGACGGCGTCATCGCCGAGATCCCCATCTCCATCGAAGGCTGACCCGCGCTCTCAGCGCTTGCCGGTTCCCCGGTTCCCCGGCTCCACCCTGCCCCTCCGACCATCCCCTGGGATGCCTCCGTCACGTATACGCAACGCAGTCATCCCGGGGAATCAGCGGCGGGAGGGGATCAGCGGCGGGCGATCGCGCGGGCGACTTGGCGGAACGCGCGGTCGTCGCGGTGCTGCAGCGCGGAGGCCGTGATGCCGAAGCGGAGCCAACCCGCGTCGGTGAAGTCGTTGCGCCGAGCGGTGTCGGAGTCGTGGACTCGCCGCCGCATGTGCGGATCGCGACCGTCGAACTCGAGCGCCACGCACTGGTCGGGCCACGCCGCGTCGGCGATGTATCGCCGGCCTTCGATGAAGAGCTCGAACTCGAGACGCGGGGGCGCGAGCCCGTACTGCTGCGCCCGGCGGGCGACGAGCGCCTCCCAGGCGTTGCGCGACCGCTCCAGCTCGGGATGCAGCTGGGCCAGGATGCGCAACGCGACGGCGCAGCCCGGACGCTTCGCGTGCCTCAGCTCGGCCGCGCGACGGCGGAGCGTGTCGGGCTTCACGAGACCGCGAACGATCGCGCTCTCGACCATGGCGATCGCGGCGGTCGGGGCGAGGCGGTGCACCGAGTCGAGCACCGCGCGGACGGGCACGATGGTGCGGAAGCCGTCGACCGTTGCGCACTCGTGCTTCGAGAGGTCGCGCGTCGAGTGACGCGTCGGGTTCGAGCCCTGGTTGCCGCGTGCGACCAACACGCACGGGGCCGAGGGTGGATCGGCGAGGCCGTAGAGCGCGGCGGCGCTCAAGCCGCACGCGCGGCCGCCGGTCGAGAGCAGCTCGACGGCGAGCGCGTCCTTCCAGGTCGGGGCGGCCACGACGCGGAAGCGGTACACGCGCGGCGCCGCTCGCACGACGAGTCCCCGCGACACGAGCCGGCTGAGCTGCGCGCGCGTCATCCCCGCGGTCTGCGCCTGCCCGCTCGTGAAGTGACCGCGTTGGCCACGACGGCGGGCCACCCGCTGCAGCTCGGGGTAGGGATCTCGGGACTTCGTCGCCACCGTGTGCTCCGGTTTCGAAGGGAACATCCGGGGGAAGTGACGACGATCGAGAGCGATCCTGCACCGGCGACGCTCGGTTCGCAACCGCCTGGGATGCGTGCGCATCGCATGTGCAACGCAGGCATCCCAAGCGCCGAGGCCGGCACGGCTGAGGTGGAGCCCGGGAACCGCCGGGGCGGGGGTGAGGAGGTGGGAATTCTGACCGGGTAGGTCGGGCTTGTAGGCTGGGATACCGGTTTGGTAATGCGCCGAGCGGAAGGTCGTATCGTGCCCGTCGAGGTCAAGCTGCCCACCGTCCTGCGCGCGCACGCCGATGGTCAGGCGTCGGTGAGCAGCGATGGAGCGACCGTCGGAGATGTCTTCGCCGATCTCGTGGCGCGCTACCCGTCGATGCGCGGCAACCTGCTCGACGACGCCGGTGGCCTGCACAAGTTCGTCAACGTCTACAAGGACGACGACGACATCCGCTACCTCGAACAGCTCGACACCAAGGTCGAGAACGGCGATGTGCTCTCGATCCTCCCCGCGGTCGCCGGAGGGGCCACCCGCGGGTATCGCTGACTCGCATGGCCCGGTACGACTCGATCCTCGATCTCATCGGCGACACGCCGCTCGTCGGGTTGCACGCGCTCTCGCCGAACCCGGGTGTCCGCATCTGGGCGAAGCTCGAGGGCCAGAACCCCGGCGGTTCGTCGAAGGACCGCATCGCGCTGAAGATGGTCGAGCTGGCCGAGCGTGACGGCGTGCTCACGCCGGGTGCGACGATCCTCGAACCGTCGTCGGGCAACACCGGTATCGGCCTCGCGCTCGTCGCGCGCCTCCGAGGGTACCGCCTGCGGATCGTGATGCCCGACAACGTGTCGGTCGAGCGGCGCCAACTGCTCGAGATCTTCGGTGCCGAGGTCACGTCGTCGCCCGGCGACGAGGGGAGCAACGGCGCGATCCGGATGGCCGAGAAGATCGCGGCCGACAACCCCGAGTACGTGCTGCTCTTCCAGTACGGCAACCCGGCGAACCCGCTCGCGCACTACGAGGGCACCGGCCCCGAGATCTGGCGCGATTGCCCCGAGGTCGACGTGTTCGTCGCGGGGTTGGGTACGAGCGGCACGCTCATGGGCGTCGGTCGGTACCTGAAGGAGCAGAACCCGAACGTGAAGGTCGTCGCGGTCGAGCCGCCCGCCGGCGAGCTCGTGCAGGGCCTGCGCAACCTCGACGACGGTTTCGTCCCGCCGATCTTCGAAGGTGGCGTGCTCGATCGCAAATTCATCGTGCGACCGCGCGAGTCGATCGAGCTCACCCGACGGCTGCTCGACGAGTGCGGCGTGTTCGCGGGCATCTCGTCGGGTGCCGCGGCCGCGGGCGCGGTGAAGATGGCCGCGCAGATGGACGAGGGGACCATCGTCACGCTGCTCCCCGACGGCGGTTGGAAGTACCTCTCGTCGGGCGCGTGGACCGACGACATCGACATCGTCGAAGAGCGCGCGCGGCGCATCAACTACTGGTGACCGGCGACCCCCGGGGTGCCGAGCTCTGCCGGGCCGACATCGCCGAAGCCGCGTCGCTCCTGCGCGCCGGCGGTGTGGTCGCGTTTCCCACCGAGACCGTCTACGGCCTCGGTGCCGACGCCACGAACTCGCGCGCCGTGCGACGCGTCTACGCGGTGAAGGGTCGCCCGCCCGATCATCCGATCATCGTGCACCTGGCATCGGCGGCCGAGCTCGACACCTACTCCGTCGACGTCGCCGACGCGGTACGTGTGCTCGCGCGCGAGTGCTGGCCCGGGCCGATCACGTTGGTCGTGAAGCTGCGCCCCGGTTCCGTCGCTCCCGAGGTGACGGGTGGGCGCGCGACCGTCGCGCTCCGGGTTCCTGCCCACCCCGTGGCACTCGCGCTGCTCGAAGCGGTCGGCCGGGGAGTCGCGGCGCCGTCGGCCAATCGCTTCGGTCGTGTGAGCCCGACCACCGCCGCGCACGTGCGCGCCGACCTGGGTGACGCCGTCGACTTCGTGCTCGACGGCGGGCCGACGGCGATCGGCGTGGAGTCGACGATCGTCGACTGCTCGCGACCGCGGCCCGCGATCCTGCGCCTCGGTGGCGTGACCGCCGCGACGATCCACGCACTCGTCGGCGAGCCGGTCGACGAGTTGATCCGGGGCGAGGTGGCGGCACCGGGCACGCTCGAACGCCACTACTCGCCCGCGGCGCGCGTCGTGGTCGTCGAAGCCCACGACGTCGCCGCGCGTGCGACGGCGCTGGTGGAGCAGGGCACGCGTGTCGGGGTCCTCGCGATCTCGCCACCGAACGGGCTTCCGGACGACGTCGAGGTGCTCGGATCGCCGGTCGACGCCGACGAGTACGCGCGTGTCCTGTACGCACGGCTGCGCGAGGCCGACGAACGCGGCCTCGATGTGATCCTCGTGGTGGCGCCGCCGCCGGCCGGGATCGGCGCCGCGGTCACTGACCGCTTGACGCGCGCCGCTGCGGGTGGCGGGTTAGCGTGACGGCGATGTCGGCACCACCGTGCCCGATCGGGATCTTCGACAGCGGGCTCGGCGGGCTCACGGTGGCGCGGGCCCTCATCGATCTCCTCCCGGCCGAGCACTTCGTGTACTTCGGCGACACCGGGCGCTTCCCGTACGGGCCCAAGCCGGCCGACGAGGTGATGAAGTACTCCTTCGAGATCGCCGACTTCCTCGTCGAGCGGTCGGTGAAGATGCTCGTCGTGGCCTGCAACAGCGCCGCGGCCGCCGCGCTCGACGCGCTGCGCGAGCGCCTCGACGTCCCCGTCATCGGCGTGATCGAGCCCGGGGTGCGCGCCGCCCGCGACGCGACGCGCAACGGTCGGGTCGGGGTGATCGGCACGGTCGGCACGGTCTCGTCGGGGGCCTACCAGCGCGCCGCGGCCGCGCTCGCCCCCGACATCACGCTCACGTGCGCCGCGTGCCCGGGATTCGTCGAGTTCGTCGAAGCGGGCGACGTCGATTCCGACCAGGTGCACGTGCTGGCCGAGCGCCTGCTGGCGCCGGTGATCGCGGCGGGGGTCGACACGCTCGTGCTCGGTTGCACCCACTATCCATTGCTCTCGCGCACGATCGGCGACGTGATGGGCCCCGACGTCGTGCTCGTGTCGAGCGCGGAGGAGACCGCGTTCGAGGTGCGGGACCGATTGGCGCACCTCGGGCACAGTGACGATCCCGGCCGGCCGCATCACTTCGTCACCAGCGGCAACGTCGACCAGTTCCTGGTGCTCGGCACACGCTTCCTCGGCCCCGAGGTCGAATACGTCGAGTCGTGGGAGTGGGCGTGATCGAGCTCACGGTGCTCGGCTGTTCGGGCTCCTACGGCGCGCCCGCGGGCGGCGCGTGCAGCGGCTACCTCGTCCGGGCCGGTGGGCAGTCGATCTGGCTCGATTGCGGGAACGGCACGCTGGCCGCGCTGCAGCGGCACGCCGACGTCGCGGACCTCACCGCCGTGGTGATCACGCACGTGCACCCCGACCACTGCGTCGACCTCTACGGCCTCCACGTGCTCAATCGCTACGGCCTCGAGCGGTTCGGGCTGCCGTTGTACGCGCCCGAAGGCGTCGCCGCCGCGATGTCCCCGCTGGTCGACGACTGGGGTGGCGTCTTCGACTGGCACGAGGTGGGCGATGGCGACGCGACGAGCATCGGCGCCGTCGACCTGCGCTTCTCACGGACCGATCATCCGCCACCGACCCTCGCGGTCGAGGTCGCGCACGACGGCCACCGGCTCGTGTACACCGCCGACACCGGGCCACGTTGGAGCGTGGACGCGTTCGCGTCGAACGCGGATCTCGTGCTCTCGGAGGCGACGTACCAGCACGACGACATCCGTTCGTCCCTCCACGTGTCGGCCCGCCAGGCCGGCGAGGCCGCCCGGGCGGCCTCGGCCCGCCGGCTCATGCTCACCCACCTCTGGCCGTCGCTCGACCCCGCGGTGTCGGTCGCCGAGGGATCCGAAGCCTTCGGCGAGGCCGTCGTGCTCGCCGCCCCGAACCTCACGGTCACGATCTGAGCGCCCGGCTCGCTCCACTCGCCACGGTGGCGCGCCACTACGCTCCGACGGTCGTCGTCCACTCCGAAGGGCCCCCGCTTTGACCGCACGTGCCTCGGGCCGCGAGCCCGACGAGCTCCGACCGATCACCTTCACCCGCGACTACACCGAGACGGCTGAGGGCTCGGTGCTCATCCGCGCCGGTCGCACCGTCGTGCTGTGCACCGCCTCGGTCGACGAGGACGTTCCCCGCTGGATGCGCGGCAGCGGCAAGGGCTGGGTCACCGCCGAGTACTCGATGCTGCCGGGCTCGAGCCCCGAGCGCGTCGGCCGCGAGGCGGCCAAGGGGAAGCAGTCGGGACGCACGCAGGAGATCCAGCGGCTCATCGGCCGGTCGTTGCGGGCCGTCACCGACCTCGTCGCCGTGGGTGAGAACCAGATCGTCGTCGACTGCGACGTGTTGCAGGCCGACGGTGGGACGCGCACGGCGTCGATCTGCGGGGGTTGGATCGCGCTGCACGACGCGTGCTCGCGCCTGCTCCAGCGCGAGCTCATCAAGCGACACCCGATACGCGAAGCGTGCGCGGCGATCTCGGTCGGCGTCATCGGCGCGATCCCGATGCTCGACCTCGAGTACACCGAAGACGTGCGCGCCGAAGTCGACATGAACGTGGTGATGACCGCGTCGGGGCGGTTCGTCGAGGTGCAGGGAACCGCCGAGGGCTTGGCGTTCACGCGCGACGAGCTCTCCGCGCTGCTCACGCTCGCGGAGTCGGGTATCGCCGAGATCATCGAGGCTCAGGAGCAGATGGTCGCGGTCGCTCCGGCACCCCGCCCGTGAACGAGCCGTTCGGCCTCCCCCTCGTCCTGGCGACGGGCAACACCGACAAGGCGCGCGAGTTGTGCGAGCTGCTCAGCGACGCCCTCGACAGCGTGCTGGTGACGATCGCCGTCACGGTCGCCGACCGCCCGATCGGTTTCGTCGTCGAGCGGCCCGAGCACTTCACGACCACGCTCGAACAGCTCGTGCAGCTCGACGAGGCGCCCGACGTCGAGGAGACCGGCTCCACGCTCGAGGAGAACGCCCGCATCAAGGCGCGCGGCGTCGGCGACGCGCTGGGCCTCTTCGCGGTCGCCGACGACACGGGTCTCGAGATCGACGCGCTCGACGGTGCCCCCGGCGTGCACGCGGCGCGCTACGCGGGCGAGCAGGCGACCTACGCCGACAACGTCGGGAAGGTGCTCGACGCCCTCGACGGCCTCGCGCCCCTGCGCCGCACCGCGCGCTTCGCCACGGTGGTCGTGGCGCGCACCCCCGCTGGCGACGAGCTCGTCGTGCGCGGTGAGGTCGAGGGCCTCATCGCCACCGAACCGCGCGGTACGGGAGGCTTCGGGTACGACTCGGTGTTCGAACCGATCGAAGGCGACGGGCGCACGTTCGCCGAGATGTCGGCCGAGGAGAAGCACGCCCTGTCGCACCGCGGTCGCGCGTTGCGGGCCCTCGTCGCGCGGCTCAAGGACTCCGAGGAACATCGATGACGCTGCACCCGCAGGCGCGTGGCTTCCTCGATCTGATCGCCGCGGCCGGGGGCGACATCGAGTTGACCGACGAGCAGCTTCCGCTGATTCGGACCGGCTACGCGCTGCTCGTCGCGATGGGTGCGGGCCCCGCCCCCGAGGTGGCCGATGTGCACGACCTCGAGATTCCCGGGCCTGCGGGCGCGGTGCCGGTGCGTGTCTACCGCCCCACGCCCGACGCGGTGCTCCCGGTCGTCGTGTTTCTCCACGGTGGTGGCTGGACGATCGGCAGCGTCGACGACTACGACCCGATCACCCGTGCGGTCGCGTCGGCGAGCGGCGCGCTCGTGGTGTCGGTCGGTTACCGCCTTGCCCCCGAGCATCCGTACCCCGCCGCGCTCGACGACTGCTGGGCCGCGATCACCTGGGTTGCCGAGCACGCGGCCGAGATCGGCGGCGACGGCTCGCGATTCGCGTTGATGGGCGACAGCGCCGGCGGCAACATCGCCGCGGTGCTCGCGCAACGGTGTGCCCGCGACGGCGGGCCGGCGCCCGTGTTGCAGGTACTCGTGTACCCCGTCGTCGACTGCGCCTTCGACACACCGTCGTATCGCGAGAACGGCGACGGCTACCTGCTCGATACGAAACAGATGCGCTGGTTCTTCGACTGCTATACGCGTGGAGGTGCCGACCCGACCGATCCCGAGATCTCGCCGCTGCGTGCCCCCGACCTCCGTGCCGGGGGCCTGGCGGGCCTCGCGCCCGCGCTCGTGATCACGGCCGAGTACGACCCGTTGCGCGACGAGGGCGAGGCGTACGCGGCCGCGCTCGGGGCGACCGGCGCCGCGGTGTCGCAGACCCGATACGACGGGATGATCCACGCGTTCTTCGGGCTCGGCGCCGCGTTCGACGCCGGCAACGACGCGCTCGCCGAGGTCGGTGGGACGCTGCGTCACGCGTTCGGTACCCTCTGACCAATGGCCGTCGTCGACATCGCAGGATTCGTTGCGGATCTCAAGGATCACGCGGTCGAGCACGGCTTCCACGTGCACGACGAGCGTCACTTCGTGGAGTCGTACTCGCTCCGCCAGACGTGGGAGGTCGACCTCCACCCCGAAGAGGGGTGTGAAGGCCCGGTCGACCTCTACCTCTCGCTGGTCGTCGACCCGCGAGTGCTGCTCGGCTTCGAAGACGCGGTGATCGGGTTGCCCGACGACGACGAGCCCGACGACACCTACTACTTCCCGCTCGACTTCACGTGGGCGCTCCCGCCGCTGCCGAGCGGACCGAACCTGCTCGAGCTCGCGACCGAGCTCGCCGGTGTGGGCGGGCCCGATCTGCCGTTGGAGGTGTCGGCCACCGACTCGTTCCCGTCGGCCACCGACGCCCCCGAGCGCACCCTGCGGATCGTCGCGCACCAGCAGGTCTCGCTGGTGCGGATCCGCTCGGGTGAAGAGGTCCCCTGCGAGATGCTCGACCGGTGCCTCGGCGTGAGTCGCTACCTGCTCGACCGCGCGCCGGAATGGCTTTCCTGAGGCGTCGCTACCGACCGGCTTGCGCGACCGGAGCCGGAGTGACGAAGTGGCGCCCGAGCAGCGCGGTCGCGGCATCCGGCGGCACGGCGGGGGAGAACAGGAAGCCCTGCATCTCGTCGCAGCCGAGGCGCGCGAGGGTCGTGAGATGCACCGCGTTCTCGACGCCTTCCGCGACGCACTCCATCCCGAGCGCGTGCGCGAGGTCGATGACCGAGGCGACGATCGTGGCGCCCTGCGGGTCGAGCCCGAGCTCGAGCACGAACGACCGGTCGATCTTCAGCACCGTCACCGGGAGGCGCCGGAGGTAGCTGAGCGACGAGTAGCCGGTGCCGAAGTCGTCGATCGCGAGCGACACGCCGAGGTCGCGCAGGCGCCGGAGCGTCTCGATGGTGGCCGGTGTGTCCTGCATCAGGAGCGTCTCGGTGATCTCGATGCACAGCGAGCGCGGTGATGCACCCGACTCGGCGAGGATCCGCGCGACCTCGTCGACCAGATCGGTCTGGCCGAGCTGGCCGGCCGACAGGTTCACCGACACCCACGGGCTCGAGCCGTCGGGGAACCGGCCGCGCCATGCGGCGATCTGCGCGCACGCGAGCTTCAGCAACTGGATGCCCATGGGCACGATCAGGCCGGTGTCCTCGGCGATCGCCAGGAACTCGGCGGGCTGCACGATGCCGCGGCCTTCGCGGTCCCAGCGCGCAAGGGCTTCGAACCCGGTGATCGCACCCGTGCGTACCGACACGACGGGCTGGTAGTAGAGCAGGAGCTCGCCGGTGTCGAGACCACGCCGGAAGGCGTTCTCGGTGTCGAGGCGCGTCGCGACCGACGAACGGAGGTTCTCGTCGAACAGCTCCGCCCGGTTCCGGCCCCGTTCCTTGGCGCGGTACGCGGCGATGTCGGCGTGCTTGAGAAGCGTTCCCGGGTCGGCGGCCCCGTCGGCGACCACCACGCCCACGCTCGCGCCGACGAACACTTCGGTGCCGCGCACCACGAAGGACTTCTCGAGCTCGGCGCGGATCCGTTCGGCCACGAGCAGCGCACCCGACGCGCCCTCGATGTCGGGGCACACGATCACGAACTCGTCGCCGCCGAAGCGGCCGGCGGTGTCGATGTCGCGTACCGACGTGCTCAGACGCCGCGCCACGCTCACGAGCAACTCGTCGCCGGCGGTGTGGCCGAGGCTGTCGTTGACGCGCTTGAAGTGGTCGAGGTCGATGAAGAGCACGGCCACCTCGCTGGAGCGGCGCCGGGCCCCGGCGAGCGCGAGCTCGAGGTGGTCGACGAGGAGGTTGCGCAACGGCAGGCCGGTCAGGCCGTCGTGGGTGGCCTCGTACGCGAGCCGCTCCTCGAAGTGGCGGCGTTCGGTGACGTCGACGATCTGGCCGAGGCTGTAGATGGGTGTGCCGTCGGAATCCTTGACGATGGTCACGTGCACGCGGCACCAGATCCAGTCGCCGGGCTTGCGCCGGTAGCGCTTGTCGAGCACGTAGCTGTCGACCGCGCCGCCGTACGCGCGGTTGTGCAGGTCGGCGTTCTCCACGAGATCCTCGGGATGCGTGAGCTCGCCGAACGAGAGCTCGAGCAACTCGGCCTCCGAGAAGTCGAGCATGCGGCAGAACGCGGGGTTGACCCGGAAGAAGCTGCCGTCGGCGTCGACCATCGCCATGCCGATCGGCGCGTGCTGGAACGCCTCTTCGAATCGCGTCTGCGCGTCGAGCAGGGTCGCCTCGATGCGCCGACGGTCGGAG
This sequence comes from Actinomycetota bacterium, assembly GCA_036787815.1. Classification (GTDB taxonomy): domain Bacteria; phylum Actinomycetota; class Acidimicrobiia; order IMCC26256; family PALSA-610; genus DATBAK01. Next base: position 2,207 of record DAIQOP010000033.1, on the reverse strand, counting down.
ATGTCGCGCAGGTTCACGGCGATGCCTCCGACAAGCGGATCGTCGAGGAGGTTCGTGCCGAGCGCTTCGAGGTAGATCCAGTGCCCGCGCGCGTGCAGCAGGCGGAGCTCGAGGGGCTCTCCCGGCGCATCGGGTGTGATCGTGCGGGCGACCGACGCGAACACTTCGTCGATATCGTCGGGATGGATGAGCTCGACGGCGCTCCGACCGATCAGCTCGTCGACGCGATACCCGAGGATCTCCTCGACGGCGCCGCTCACGTATCCGATGTGGAGGTCGGGGTCGATGACCGTCACGACGTCGGACGACCGGGCGATGAGCGTGCGGAATCGTTGCTCGTTCTGCTCGAGCTCGGCGGTGCTGACGACGAGATCGCTGATGTCGGTGAGCGACACCGCGACCAGCTCAGGGCGACCGTCGGGATCGGATTCGATGACGACGGAGTTGGCGGAGATCCACGTGCAGTACCCGTCGGATTGGCGCACACCCATCACGACGTCGCGACACGGTTGCCCCGTCGTACGGGTCCTGGTCGCCGGCCGGTCTTCGGGGGCGATCCGTGAGCCGTCGCGCCGGATGAGGTTCCACCGCGCGTCTTGCGAGGTGCGCTCGAGGATCGCTCCCCGGTCGAGCCCGAGCAGCGCCTCCGCGGCCGGGTTGCACGCGACGATGCGACCGTCGCCGTCGGAGAGGATGATGCCCTCCGCGAGGGAATCGATCACCTGCTGGTTGCGGGCCTGGCTGGCTCGCAGCGCGGTCTCGGCGTCGGCGCGGTCGGTGACGTCGACGACGTCGAGCATGATGCCGGCGATGTCGGGATCGTCGAGCAGGTTGGTGTAGCTGCCTTCGATCATGCGCCACGATCCGTCGACATGGCGCGTGCGGTACCGGATCGGGATCTGCACGCCCGCGTGGAGCAGTGCCTCCTCGAAGCCCGCCGCGAGACCCTCGAAGTCGTCGGGGTGGACGCGGTTCGCCGCGTCGGTCGCGTCGCCGGGGCGCTCGGCGCGAACGCCGGTGTGGAGCTCGACGGCGCCCGGGCTGAGGTAGAGCGGCGTGCCGTCGGCGTTGAGGAGACCGGTGAGCGCGCGTGAGCGGGAAACGAGCGCGACGAGACGCCTGAGGTCGGCGGACGTTGACTCGCGGCCTGTGTTCAAGGCGTCGTCGATCATCTCGTGGCGGGCTCCGATGCTGGGGCCTGGGTTCTCATCGGCCGGAATCGCCCGGGGGCCAAGCGCGAATGCCGTGATCGTCGGGGTTGGCCCCCGGGATGCGAGACTGGGCCCCATGGGCATGCGCACCGAATGCCGGCACTACGAGAGCCGCACCTACGGCCAGGGTGAGACGGTCCGGAAATGCCGCCTCGACCTGGCTCCGGAGGCTCCGTGGCGGTGTCCCGACGAGTGCCCGATGTTCGAGAAGCGGCGCTTCGACGCCGCCTGGCAGTACGGGAGCCTGTCCGGTGCGATGGCGCCCACCCCGGCGCCCCAGCCGGCCTCCCTCGACGAGCACGCCGCCGCTCTGCTCGACGAGGCCGAGAACATCGTGAACGCGGCCGGCGCCGATGCGCTGGCGGAGATCGATCGCAAGGCCGCGAAGCGTCGTTTCCGCAAGAAACGCCGCTGAGCGCGCCCGGCGCTCAGAGCCGGCGTTCGAAGCACACGGAGCGCGGGAGATCGCGGTAGGCGCCGTAGCGCTCGATCTGTGTGTAGCCGAGCGACGTGTAGAGCGCGATCGCCTCGGGCTGTGCGTCGCCGGTCTCGAGGAGCAGCGACGTGTAGCCGAGCCGGGTGGCCCGGATCTCGAGCGCCCGGACGATGAGCCGGCCGTATCCGTGACCCCGATGCAGCGGCGCGACGTACACGGCCTTGATCTCGCCGGTGGGATCGCGTCGCGGCCGGTCGTCGAGGTCGGAGTCGGTGTACGCGCACACGCCGCCGCAGCCGACGGCCTCGCCCTCGACGGCGAGCCCCACGAACGCGCCGGTCGGGGGAAGGAACGCGGCGGGGTCGCGGATCGAGGCCGGCTCGGGCTCGGGTACGCCGTAGCGGGCGCTGAGCTCGGCCCATTGGGCCCGCACGAGCAGGACCGCCGCGTCGTCGTCGGGCGCACGGTCGACGAGCTGGACCTCGGCCGGCAGCCCTCGTCGCTCTGCGGTGGAGCGTGCGACGAGGTCGGCGGGCGTCGCGTCGTTCCCCAGCGGTGCT
>DAIQOP010000250.1:0-5916 GCA_036787815.1 Actinomycetota bacterium | reverse complement strand
CGGGTGCCTCAACTACCTGCGCGACCGCGTCTTCTTCCCCGATGACGCGCTCGGCTCCGGCCCGGCCCCTCCCGACGTGTACCGCCGCTTCGACGAGCTTGCCGCGACCTCACCACCCGGGAGTCACCGCACGATCTTCACGCCGTGGCTGAACGGCGAGCGCACGCCCGTCGACGACCACACCGTGCGCGCCGCATGGATGAACCAGTCGCTCTCGACCACCCGAGCCGACCTGGTGCGCTCGACGCTCGAGGGTGTGGCCTTCAACTCCCGATGGTTGCTCGGCGCGGTCGAGCGCTTCACGGGGCGGCGCTTCGACTGGCTCAACGCGGTCGGTGGCGGCGCGGCCTCCGATCTCTGGTGTCAGATCCACGCCGACGTGCTCGACCGCCAGATCCGTCAGGTCGAGCACCCCATTCGTGCGAACGCGCGCGGGGCCGCGTTGATCGCGGGCATCGCGCTCGGCCGGGTGTCGGTCGCCGACATCGGCCGGCGGGTGCAGGTGACGCGCACCTTCGACCCGCAGCCGGCGAACCGAGCGATCTACGACGAGTTGTTCGGCGAGTTCCGGGCCGTCTACAAGCAGAACCGCGCGATGTACCGGCGGCTCAACGGCGAGGGGAGATGAGCCCCGAGGCGTCGGGCCCGGCGGCATCTGCCCCGACGGCCCGGCGACCGTCCGACGGTGCGCGGATGCCGATGCGCGAGTGGGGTTTGATCACCGAGGCGGAGCGGGCGCGGATCGTGATCGTCTCGCCGCATCTCGATGACGCGGTGCTCGGGTGCGGGTTGCTCATGATCGCCAATCCCGGCGCCACCGTGGTGACGGTGTTCGCCGGCAACCCGCCCGCATATCCCGCACCGATGCGCTACTGGGACGTGCAGGGCGGGTTCGGACCCGACGACGACGTCATGGAGGTGCGCCGCGCGGAAGACCGCACGGCACTCGCCCGACTCGACGCGACACCGCATCACCTCGACTTCGTCGAGCACACCTACAACCCCGGCGACCGACCGGTGCCGCCCGAGACGATCGCGGGCCCGCTCGCTGCCGCGATCCGCGAGCACGACCCGACGGCGGTGTTCGCGCCGTTCGGCCTCGCGAATCCCGACCACGACGTCACCCACCGCGCGGCGATGCTGGTGCGCGATCGGCTCTCCGCCGGCGGCGGCTCGGGGGCACCGGCCTGGTTCTGCTACGAAGACTGCGGTTACAAGCACATCCCCGGGATGTTGGCGTGGCGGGTGGCCCGCCTCTTCAACAAGGACGTGTGGCCGACCCCGGCGTGCCCGCCGGTGTCGACCGATCTGGCCCGCAAGCGGGCGGCGGTCGACTGCTATCCCACGCAGCTGCTCGCGCTCGAGGACGACTGGCAGATCATGGCGAAGCTCGAGGCCCCGGCGCCCGAGCAGTACTGGCGCCTCGCGCCCCCGCCGGCCGACTGGCCCCGGCTCCGCACCTAGACTTCCGCTCTCGCAGAACGCGGAAATGTCACAGGCCGGGGGCCCGGGCGTGCCTGAAACGTCGACGGATGCGACGCCAAGCCGTGCCGTGTCGCGGTCCGAGCCGCCGGCGTTGCTCGCGCCGTTGCTGCGCCCGGTCGGCAACGCGCTGGGCGCCGGCTGCGGTCTCGCGGTCGCGGTGGTCACCGCGGTCTTCTACTTCATGGATTCGGGTCGAAGCCTCGACTACGACTCGAGCCTCACCGTCGGCGCGTTCGTCAAGACCGGTTCGATCCTCGACCCGCTGCGCCGGCAGATCCAGCTCAACAACCACCCGTTGTTCTCGGTGCTCGAGCACCTCGTATGGTCGGCGGGCTTCCACAGCGAGACCGCGCTTCGGGTGCTCCCGATCGTGTTCGGGTGCCTCACGGTCGCGTTGCTCACGGCGTACTGCGCGCACCTCTGGGGCGTGCTCCCGGGCGTGACTGCGGGCGCGGTGCTGGCGACCAACCCGATGTTCGCCGACCTGTCGCGGGCGGTCCGGGGGTACAGCCTGCTCACCCTCTGCGGGCTCGCCTCGACGCTGCTGATGTGGCGCATGCTCGAATCGGAGCCGCCGCAGATGCCGACTCCGGCCCGGCGTCTCATCGAGGTCGGCTACGTGCTGTTCCTGGCGGCGGGGATCTCGACGCATCTCTACGGCTGCACCGTGGTCGTCGTGCACGCGGCAATCGTGGCCGGCCGGCGCCGGTTCGACGCGAGGTGGGTGCAGCGCTGGGTCGTGAGCGGGGTCCTCGGAAGCCTGATCTACCTGAAGACGCTGAACGTCGTGCTCGACACCCACAACGCGCGCGCGTTCCACAGTGCGTTCGGCCGCGAGGTCGTGCTCTCGCTCCTGGGTCAGGCGCGCCTCGCGGCCGCGGCGCTGGGCATCGCGGTGCTCGGTGCGCTGTGGATCCAGCGGCGGCGCGTCGAGTTCTTCGCCGCCGTCGGCGCGATCGCGGTGTTCGTCGTGCTCGTCTGGGTCGTGGTCCAACCGCAATTCCTCGTCGTGCGCTACTGGGTGTGGATCGTGCCGGGTGTGGGTCTGGCCGCGGCGTTCCTCGTCTCTCGCCGGCCCGTGGCGATCGTGCTCGTTGTCGTGGCGATCGCGGCGATGGCGAACCATCAGCGCGACACGTGGACCGCGGTCGACACGCCCACGTCGGAGACCGCGGCCGTGGTCGACGCCGCACGAGCGCAGGGCATGGACGTGTGCGGCTACCTGCACACGGGTGTCGCGGTGCTCGCCTACACGCGCCAGCCACGAACCCGAGCCGAGACCTTCGCGGAGATGGCGAAGTGCGATCTCGTCGTCGGCTTCTACGTGACGCCGGTTGTGAACCGGGTCGAGCAGGCCGAGTTCCCGTACCACTGGAAGATCAGCGGCCTCACACCGGCGTTCGTCTACTCCCGCAAGTCTCGCGAGGCCGTGATGGCCGGAGTGACGCGCCCGCGCCTGACGCTCGAGACGCACCGGCGCACGTTCCCGAGCTAACCGTGGCGCGCCACACGAGTTACGGAAGACCGGCTCCCGCGACGTCGACCTCGCGCGTGAGGACGCGCCCGGGGCGCTGCGCAACCGTGTCCGACGCCAACCCCATCTCCGACGTGCAGATGTGGAGCGTGCGGCGGTCTTCGCCGCCGAGCATGCACGCGAACGTGGGCGCGCCGGTCGCGATCTCTTCGAGGATCTCGCCGCCCTCGCGCACCCGAAGGCACCGGTTGCTGAGTGGGCACGCGATCCAGATCGCGCCCTCGGCGTCGAGGCAGATGCCGTCGGGCGTCGCGCCGGAGAGCTTGGCCCACTCCCGGCGCCCGGTGAGCGAGCCGTCGGGCTCGATGTCGAACGCGGTGAGGCAGCCGGCGTAGCTCTCGCCGACGATGAGCGTGCGCCCGTCGGGGGTGATGACGCTGCCGTTCGGGAACCGCATCTCGTCGGCCGCGACGCGGGCGGTGCCGTCGGGCTCGACCGCGATGACCGCAGCCGGGCGGAACCCACCGCCCCCGTCGAGGTCGAAGCCGAAGTTGCCCACGTACGCCCGACCTGCGGCCGACACGACCATGTCGTTGCAGTGGAACGTGGCCAGCGCGGAGAGGTCGGCGACCTCGGTGAGGGTCGGGCCTCCGTCCGAGGCGGGGCGGTCGAGGCGGAGGAGGCGGCGGTCGAGCATCGAGACGATCAACAGGTGGCCGTCGGGCGTCCAGCCGAGGCCCGACGGTTGGGCCTCGACCCGCACGATCTCCTCGACCCGCCCCGCCGGATCCACCGCGAGCACCTGCCGGGCGTGCTGGTCGGAGAAGAAGAGCCTCCCGTCGTGCCAGCGCGGCCCTTCCGGAAACGCGAGGCCCTCGATCAGGGTGTGCAGCTCAGCCACGGTCGTCCTCCCGAGTGCCAGTGTCGTCGAAGTGGTCGTTGCCTGTCGTTCCCGGATCGGGGCCCGCCGAGGGGCTGAGGTCGTCGAGCTCGCGCCCGAACGACTCGGGCAGCGCGGGCACCACGAACGCCGCCAGGAGCGACGCGACCCCGCAGATCGCGATCGCGCGTCCGATGCCGCCGACGTGATCGGAGAGCTGGCCCGCGGCGACGAGCCCGCCGGCCGATCCCACCACGCTGATCCCGACGAGGAACGCGTTCGCGGTGCCGCGCACCTCGGTCGCGAAGAGCTCGGCGCCGAGGGTGGCGAGCACGATCCCCGCGCACGCGCCCGTCACCGTCGCGAGCGCAGACGTGATCCACAGGGTGGGGCCGCCGACGAGGAAGAAGACCATCTGGGTGGAGGTCGCGACGAGCAGCGAGATGCTCGCGAGGGGTCGCCGCCCGCCGCGTTCGGCGAGCCGGCTCGCGATGATCACCCCGACGATGCCCGGGACGACCGTGGTGACCGCGAGCAGTACGACGATCCCGGCGCCCGAGAAGTGCCGGACGTCTTGCAGGTAGCGATTGCTCAGTTGAGACGACGGCGCGTTGAACACGCTGGTGAGCAGGGCGATGACCGCGAGGAAGGTGAACCGTCGCCCGTAGGTGGGGCCGAGCACCTCGCGCAGCTGGCCGCGGCTGATGTGGGACGCGACGATCGTGTGGTACCGGCGGGTCTCGGTGAGCTCGCGTGCGAGGCGGGGGATCATCAGCAGCACCACGGCGCTGAGCGCGAACGACACCCGCCAGGCCTGGTGCCCGCGGTCGGCGATCGGCAGGGTGAGCACCGCGAACGAGAACCCGAACCCGCCGGCGAGGCCGAGCATCGCGGTCGAGAACGCGCGCGCGCCTTCCGGTGCCTCCTCCACCGCGGCGATCGCGGCGACCGTGAACGTGGAGTTCACGAACGCGCGAGTGAGGATCTGCATCGCGGTCAGGCTCGCCAGGGTGGGCGCGAACGCGGAGACGAGGTTGCTGACGCACACGCCGATGACGCAGATCAGGATCATCCGGCGGCGCCCGACCCGGTCCGACATCGCGGTCGCCACGAGCGACACCAGCACCCCGGCGCGCGAGACCGCCAGTGCGCCGCCGAGGCGCGCGTCGGACGCGTGGAACGCGTGGGCGATGAAGCTGGAGTTCTGACCGAAGAGGCCGCCGCCGAAGCCGGCGATCGCGGTTGCGGCGGCGGCGGCCGACAGCAGCGCGGCCTGGCGCGGCTCGAAGCTCACGCTGGGGAGCGCGGCCACGCCTTTGGGCGGGGCGGGGAGCGGGTGCCCCCCGATCGTCGCCTCGACGCTCGCGACCGCGTGGCGGGCGCTCCGCCGCAGGGTCGTCGCGACGAGGGGTCCGACGGCCCACCAGAAGAAGGGAACCGAGAAGTCGGTGGTCGCCTCGATCGTGAGCGTCGAGCCGGTTCCCTCGGGCGCGACCGAGACGACGAGCTCCGCGCTCGCGGCACCCGTGGTCAGCGGAGCCGTGAGGGGCCCACCCCCGGCGCCGGTGACGCCGAGCGCGCTGCGGGCCGCCGCCTCGACAGTCGCCACCGATGCGTCGAGACGAACCAGCATCCGGCGGCGCACGTGCGGCATGCTACGGCCGACACTTCGATCGAGACCGGCAGCTGATGGAGGACGACATGGCCCTTGCGGTCGGTGACAAGGCCCCGAACTTCGCGTTGGTCGACCAGCACGGGAAGAAGGTGAAGCTCTCCGACTTCAAGGGCCAGAAGCTGATCGTGTACTTCTACCCGAAGGCCGACACACCCGGTTGTACGACCCAATCGTGCGAGTTGCGCGATGCCCACCCGCAGCTGAAGCGGCTCGGCGTCTCGATCGTCGGCATCAGCCCCGATCCGCCCGAGAAGCAGCTCAAGTTCGACGACAAGTACTCGCTGGGCTTCCCGCTCCTCGCCGACACCGATCACGCCGTCGCCGAGGCATGGGAGTCGTGGGGCGAGAAGTCGCTCTACGGCAAGAAGTACATGGGCATCATCCGCTCGGCCTTCGTCGTCG
>DAIQOP010000032.1:0-20486 GCA_036787815.1 Actinomycetota bacterium | reverse complement strand
CGACCATGACGGCGCTGCCCGCTCCGGTCTCGACGAACGCGGGCTCGAGCTCCCTCACCGCGACCGACGGCGGGCGTACGGTCGTGAGCGCGGCCGCGGCGACCGTGTCGGACACCGAAGGCCCGGGCCCGACCGCGATTACCCGTGGGCTCCCCGCCGGCCCGTCGGGCTCGTGGGTCTCTTCGGGCGCTTCACCGCGCGAGTCGGGCACGAGCGCGCGCAACGCGCCCTCGTCGTGGCGCAGGGCGGCCGCGAGCGCGTCGGGAGGACCGAGATCGATGCCCTCGGCGAGGCGGGCCCGCATGCCGACGCGATCGGCCGCGCCGGTCAGGAGCCGTCCCAGGTCGCGGTCGGAGCGCTGGGCGCGCTTCGCGTGGTAGTGCACGAACCGTTCGAGGTTTTCGAGCGCGCCGGCCACGCTCTCGAGCTCGGCCGGCGCGGTGATGGCCGCGCGGGGCGCGGGCTCGCTGCCCGCCTCGATCGCGCGCAGGGCCGCGGGGAGCCGTTCGTTCTGGAGCTGATCCGCGGCGCGTGAGAGGTCGACGAGCGGGCGCCGGAGCGAGCGCGCGCCGATGAGCGCGACCACCACGACGACGACGACGCCGATCGCGACCCCGGCCCACACGAGCAGCAACCAGCCCCCGACGGTGCTGGTCGACCGGCCGGGACCGTTCCGGAAGCCCCAGACGGCGGCGGTGGCGATGCCGCCGAGCGCGACGAGAGCGGCGGCAGCGGCCGCGGCCACGGCGAGCACTCTCGGCCGTACCGCGCCGCGCATCGCACCCTCTCCTCCACCGTGCCCCCACCGACATCGCCGCGGGCACGGACACCGCCCATCGGGGCCTTCCCAGCCTCATCAGGATACCGGTGAATATCGGACCGCGGTCTCATGGCGACACTCGGTGGTCAAATCGGGGTTGAGGTACCGTCCGGCCGCCAATCGCGGCCGGTCCGGGCCGACGCTTCCGGGCCTCCGGCGCCCGCGGGCGAGGAAGGGGAGCCAGATGCGCGGCATCGTCCACATCGGCGGGGGCGAGGTGATCGTGACCGACGAGCTCGAGGTTCGCGATCCGCGGCCCACGGAGGTCGCCGTGAGGCTCGTGGCGGCGGGGGTCTGCCACAGCGACCTCTCGGTCCTCGACGGCACGATCCCCTTCCCGACACCCGTGGTGTGCGGGCACGAGGGCGCGGGGATCGTCGAAGAGGTCGGGGCCGCGGTCCGCGGCCTGAAGCCGGGCGATCACGTGGTGGTGTCGACCCTGGCGAGCTGCGGGCGGTGCGCGGCCTGCGCGGCCGGGAACCCGACCCGCTGCCGCTCGTCGATCGGCAACCTCGACCGCCCGTTCACCTTCCGCGGCGAGCCCGCGTACAACTTCGCGGCGACGTCGTCGTTCGCGGAACGGATCGTCGTCGACGCGGTGCAGGCCGTGCCGATCAGCCCCGACGTGCCGTTCACCTCGGCATGCCTGATCGCGTGCGGGGTGATCACCGGCGTGGGCGCGGTGCTCAACCGCGCGCGAGTTCGCACCGGTGAGACCGCCGTCGTCTTCGGTATCGGCGGGGTGGGGCTCAACGTCGTGCAGGCACTGCGACTCGTCGGCGCGTCGCGCATCGTCGCGGTCGACGCGAACCCCGCGAAGGAAGCGCTGGCGCGCCACTTCGGCGCGACCGACTTCGTGCTCGCGGGGCCCGACACCACCGAGACGGTGCGGGCGCTCTTCCCCGCACCCGGTATCCACTTCGCAGGTGGCGTCGATTGGGCGTTCGAATGCACCGGGATCCCTGCCGTCCTCGAGAGCGCGATCGAAACGCTGGATTGGGGTGGTACCGCCGTCGCGATCGGCGTGCCGCCACCGGGAGCACACGTGTCGGCCGTCATCACGCGGTTGACCCAGATCGACCGGGGCGTGATGGGGTGCCGGTACGGCTCGGCGCGACCGCACGCCGACTTCCCGATGATCGCCGCGCTCTACCTCGACGGCCGGCTCATGCTCGACGAGCTGGTCTCGGCCACCGCGCCGCTCGCCGAGTTCGAGACGATCGTCGCCGCGCTGCACGAGGGAACCCTCGCGCGCGGCGTGCTCACCTTCGGGGGCTAAGCCCCGATCTGCACCTCGCGCTGGCGGGTCGTGCGGTGCACCGGGTCGCGGTCGAACTCGGGCAGCACGTCGCGGCCGAACACCTCGATCGTCTCGATCGCGACGTCGCGCGGCATCGTGCTCGACAGCAGACCGAACACGACCTGGTCGACACCGGCGGCCTCGTACGCGCGGACGACCGGGATCACGTCGTCGGGGGTGCCGTACATCACCACGCCCGACGCCATCCGCTCGTCGATCTCGGCCGGCGTCGGTTCGGGGATGAGCGCCGGCCACTCGGGAATGCCGTCGGGCCGCGGGAACGTGTCGAGATACTTGAACAACAGGCTGTTCTGGTAACCCATCGTGAGATTGCACGCGAGATCACGCACGCGGTCGCGGTCGTCGAGGCAGAGCAGCTGCGTGGTCACCATCACGTTGTCGTTCACGTACCCGCCGACGGGGTCCGCGTGCTTGATCGCCTCCTTGTAGGTGGCGATCAGAGGCGCGATCTGCTCCGGACCGCCCATCGTGAAGCACAGGACCCCGAGGCCCATGCGGCCCGCCTTCTCGAACGTCGACGGGCTCCCGGCCGCGACCCACATCGGCGGATGCGGCAACGTGTACGGCTTCGGCAGCACGTTGCGCGGCGGCATCGAGAAGAACCGGCCGTCGTGCGAGTACTCGCCCTCGGCCCACATGTGGCGGAACTCAGCCACGACGTCGTCGAACATCTCCTTGGTGAGATCGGGGTCGTCGATGCCGAAGCCGGCCTGCTCCGTGGTCGACGAGCCGCGGCCCATGCCGAACTCGAAGCGGCCGTGGCTGAGGTGGTCGAGCATCGCGACGCGCTCCGCGATGCGCGCCGGGTGGTTCACCGGCGGGGTCACGTTGAAGATGCCGGAACCGAGATGGATCCGCTCGGTGCACGCCGCGAGGTAGCCGAGGAACACCTCGTTCGCCGAGAGGTGCGAGTACTCGGTGAGGAAGTGGTGCTCGGTGACCCACGTGTACTTGTAGCCGCACCGGTCGGCGGCCACCACGATCGCGACTTCGTCCATGAGCCGCTCGTGCTCGGCGCCGGGATTGCCGTCGCTGAGGTGGTGCGGCACATAGAGGCTGTTGAAGAGTCCGAACTCCATGGGCCGCCGACATTAGGCGACGCGCACCGGGAGCCTTCTGATCCCGGTGTGCTTGTTGCTCCGGGTCCACTCGGGCGACCCGTCGAGCTCGATGCGGTCGAAGCGGGCGAGCACCTCGCCGAGCACGACCCGCAGCTCGAGCCGGGCGAGGCTCGCACCGAGGCAGTGGTGCACCCCGTGCCCGAACCCGAGGTGCGGGTTCGGATCGCGCGCGGCGTCGAAGGCCATCGAATCGGCGAAGACCCGCTCGTCACGGTTCGCCGAGGCCTCCCAGAACACGACCTTGTCGCCCGCGGCGATGCCGTGGCCGCCGAGCTGCGTGTCGACGGTGGCGGTGCGGCGGTTGTAGGCGGCCGGGCTCGTCCACCGCACGATCTCGTCGGCGGCCCGTTCGAGCGGCACCGTGCCCGACCGCACCGCCGCCATCTGCTCGGGATGCTGCGCGAGCGCGAGCAGGCCGCCGGCAACCGCGTTGCGGGTGGTGTCGGCACCGGCCGCGAACAGCAGGCTGAAGAAGAGGTGCAACTCGTCGTCGGTGAGCGACGGCGGATCCTCACCGGGAAGCGTCGCGTGCACGACGACCGAGAGCATGTCGTCGGCCGGCTCGACGCGCTTGCGGGCGATGAGCTCGGCGCCGTACTCGAACATCTTCAGGCCCGATTCCGCGACGAGGTCGTTGGTCGCGAATGCCTCGCGGTCACGGAAGTCGAACGCCGTCTCGACCCATTCGAAGAGCGTGTGGCGATCGGATTCGGGAACGCCGAGCAGCAGGCAGATCGCCTGCATCGGCAGCTCCCCCGCGACGCCCGCGACGAAATCGCCACCTCCCGTGGCGGCGAACGGGCGCGCACCGCCCGTCTCCGACGAGAACACGCGCGGGTCGCGCATCACCGCGAGCGATTCGGCGTGCGTCGCGACCGACCAGAACCCTTCGCCGTCGGGGGTGTGCGCGGTCGGTTCGTGCCAGTAGACGGGCGCCACCGCGCGGTGGCGCGCGAACACGGCATGCGGGAAGCCGTTCGCGAACTGGTCGAGATCGGTGAGATCGAACTCGCGCAGCTCGCGTGCCGGATCGTCGCGCACGGTCAGCTGTGCATCCGGCTTCCGCGGCGCTCCGCGAGCCGCTCGGCCCGCAGGCGGTCGACTTCGGGCATCGGCAGCGGGTCGAGGGTCTTGCCGACGGCCCAGCTCAGCAGCAGGTCGGCGAGCGCGGGGTTGCGGGCGAGCACCGGCCCGTGCATGTAGGTGCCGATGACGCGCTTCGAGATCGCGCCCTCGGTGCCCGACCCGTCGCCGTTGCCGACGCCGAGCTCGAGCCGCCCGAGCGGAGCGAGACCGGGTGAGAGCCACGTGCCGCCACCGTGGTTCTCGAACCCGGTGAGCGTCGGGAGACCGAGGTCGGCGCGGGGTTTCGAGAACACCTCGCCGACGGCCCGCTCACCCTCGCGGCGCCGGCTCTTGCAGTCGAGCACACCGAAGCCCTTGACGGTGGCGCCGCCACCCGTCTCGAACGACTTCCCGAGCAGCTGGAATCCCGCGCACACCGCGAGCACGACCGCGCCGCGATCGACCGCCGAGTGGAGCGCGGAACGGAGTTGGGTATCGGCCGCGACGGCCGACTGCGCGCCGTCTTCTCCCCCACCGAGCAGATAGATGTCGGCATCGGTCGGGGCCGGACCCCGATCGAGATCCAGCACGCGAGCGGGAATCCCGCGTTTGCGCAGCCGCACCGCGAGCACGGTGGCGTTGCCGCGGTCGCCGTAGGTGCCGAGCAGGCCGGGCCGGAGCAGCGCGATCGCGATCTCAGAAGACACGGCCGAACCTCTTCCGCAGGTCTTGGAACGCGCTGTAGTTCGCGACCACGTCGACGTCCGGCCACGCGAGATGGTCGAGCACCTCGTTGACGTCGGGCCGCCACTCGTGCTCGATGCCCGCGTACGCGAGGCGAACCGACAGATCGGAACCGCGATCACCCGTGCAGATGACGGGGCGGTCGCCGAGCTCCTCGAACGGCACGTCGTAGATCCACGACGGGTCGTGGCCGTCGGGATCGCGCGCGTTGAGCACCAACACGACCGGCGACGGCGGGGGCGGCATGAAGCGCAGCGTCTCCTGCCAGCTGGCCGGATTCTTGGCGAGGAGCAACCGCACCTGCGAGTTGCCGACCTGCACCTTGCGGTAGCGCCCCGCGACACCCTGGAGATCGACGGCGACCGCGACGGCGACGCGCGGCTCGACGCCGAGGTGGGCCGCGGCGATGGCGGCCATCGCGACGTTGGCCCGGTTGCGTTCACCCGGCAGCGCGGGGTCGACGTCGATCTCGGTGCCGTCGGGAAGTACGAGGCCGCCGGCCGTCAGTTCGATATCGGGTTCGGGGCGCTCGAAGTCGCAGCCGGTGCACGCCCAGCCGTGACCCGAGAACTCGATGACCGACTGGCACGCCGGACACGCGATCGCATCTTCCGTCCACGGCTGACCAACCGCGACCCACTCCACCTTCACCGCGGTCTGCGCGGCCCAGACGACGAGCGGGTCGTCGGCGTTCGCGACGACGGCGATCTCGGGATGCGCGGCCACGCACTCGCGCCAGCGCTGCGCGATCATCCGCGTCTCGTTCAGCCGGCTCAGCTGGTCGCGCGAGAGGTTGAGGAACGCGACGACCTCGGGCGCGAGATTCTCGAACGCCCACGGGATGAACCGCTCGTCGACCTCGATCGACGCCAGCTTCGCGCTGCGGTGCTCGAGCAGCGCGGCGACGACCCCTTCGGTGACGTTCGCGCCCGTGCGGTTCGTCGCGACCTCGCCGCGCGTGGCGAGCGCGGCGGCGAGCATGGCGTTGGTGGTGGTCTTGCCGTTGGTGGCGCTCACGAGGGCGATGCGCCGCCCGGCCGCGAGCTGCTTCGCGGCATCGGGCGAGACGGCCAGGCAGGTCTTGCCGCTGATGACCCAGCCTTCGCCCCGGCCGAGGCGGCGCGAGGCGAGCCCCGCGAGGCGGCCGGCGGCCACGGCGGCAGCCAGACGGGCGCGATCGGCCGGCCGGGGTGGCGGCGACCGGTGGCTGGCCGACTCGGAGACCACTCAACCTCCTCCCGACCGGGGGGCTGGAACTGATCGGGATGGGTGACGTTAGCGGTCGTGCTTCTCGATCAGTTGCCCGGGGCATGACGAACGGCGGAAAGCGGGCAAGATCCGTGTGTGGCCGGGTTCGTGAGCTTCCTCCTGCTCGCGGCCGTGATCGTGCTGGTCACGGTGCGGCCCGGCGGGTGGGGCGAGGTGACGGTCGCGTTGCCGGCCGCGCTGATCGTCGTCGTCGCCCGGCTCGCGCCGTGGTCGGCCGTGCGCCACGAGCTGCGCTTCCTCGCGCCGACCGTTCTTCGGCGCGGCGGTGATCGCCACACCCCTCGCTCTTGTCGCGGCCGTCGCCGCGCTCTGGCTCTCGCTCCGCCTCTTCGGCCCGGGCTGACGGCCGAGCCTGCGCGCCCTCGCCAACTGATCGAGCTCGGCGACATTCCGCGTCACCCAACTCGATCAGTTCGATCGGACCCGAGCGAGCCCGCGGGAACTCCCGTCCTCACCTGATCGTCCAACCCGCAGAACGGGTCACACCGAGCGGGGAGCACACCCATGGACGACACGACGGTGGCGGGGAGCGAGCCGAGGGTGCGGAAGCCGAGCATGCGGGTGGCGGCCGCGCTCGCCCTCGGAGCCGCGATCACCCTCGGTGCGTGCTCGAACGGCGGCAACACCGGGGCCAGCAGCAAGGCGGCGAGCTCGGCGACCTCGTTCAGTCCGCGTGCCTCCGACGCGATCGCGAAGTCGAGCGCACCCAAGGGCCAACCGTTGTCGGTGCCCCGCGAGGTCATCTACACCGCCGACCTGCAGGTGCGCGTGGCTCAGGTGAGCCCGGCTACCGCGCGAGCGGTTGCGATCGTCGACGGCGCCGGTGGCTATCTCTTCTCGCAGGACGCGAACCTCACGGGCCACACCGACGCGACGCTCGTGTTCAAGGTGCCACCCGTGCGCTTCACGGGAGTGCTCGACCGCCTCGCGGCACTCGGCACGCCGCTCGCGAAGAACGTGAACGCGAACGACGTCACCGCGCAGGTCGTCGATCTCCGCGGCCGGATCAAGACGGCCGGCACGAGCGTCGCGCGGCTGCGCAACCTCCTCGCATCGGCCCAGAACGTGCCCGACGTCGTGGCGATCGAGAACGGGCTCACGGCCCGCGAATCGGAGCTCGAATCGCTGCAGGGACAGTTGCAGGTCGTGACGAGTCAGGTGCAGCTGGCAACGGTCACCGTCGTGCTCACCACCAACGCGCCGCAGAAGCATCACACGAGCATTCCCGGCTTCACGAGCGCGCTGAGCGGTGGATGGACCGCGTTCTCCAGCGCCGCCAAGGTGATCGTCGCGGGCATCGGTGCGGTGCTGCCGTTCGCAGCGTTCGCCGCCCTCGCCTGCGGTGCGATCGTCATGGCGCGACGGCGCCGGCGATCCACCCGTCTGGTCGCGCCGTAGGCCGCCGTCACCGACGGCGCCTCGGTCGTCGCCCCACGAGCGACCCTGATCAGGCAGTCTGTACCGGTGACCACCCCGGGGGAGGGCGACGACGACCTCGCGCGTCGGGTCGGCGACGACCTGGCCGAGCTGAGGAGCGATCTGGCCAAGACCGAGGAGGCCGTCGACGAGCGCGCGACGACGCTGCTCTCGCATCACACCCGCGGCGCAGCCGTGGCTCGCGTGCTCCACGCGGTGATGCGCGAGCAGGCCGAGGAACAGGTTGGCCTGGCCGCGTCGGGAGCCGCGTTCTGGTTGATCATCTCTGCGTTCCCCACCGCGATCGCGGCCGTCAGCATCTTCGGTCTCGTCGTGAGCCCCGGCGACGTGGCCAAAGACCTCGCCGGGCTCGCCGGCGCCGGACCGACGTCGCTCGGGTCGATCCTGACCGACCAGTTGCAGCGGGTCGTCACCGCCGATCACGTCGGGCTGTCGACGGGTCTCGTCGTGTCCCTCGTGCTCGCGATCTGGAGCGCGTCGGGTGGCATCTACAACCTCGAACGCGCCATCCGCACCGCGTACGGCGTGCGACCGCAGCGCTACGTCGACGCGCGCAAGCGAGCCTTCCTCGGCGCGTTCGCGACCGTCATCGCGCTCGGATTCGTCGCGATCGTCTCCGCGGGGATCTCTGGCGCGCTCTCGCACGTCCCCGCGCTCGCGGTGGCGATACTCGGGATCCCGGCGATGACGGTGTTCGTCGCCGGTGCGATCGCCGGGCTCTACCGGTTCTCTCTCGCGCGCCGGATCGGCTTCCGGGCCGTGCTGCCCGGCGCGATCGCGTCGGCGTGCGGCCTGGCACTCGTGGCCGTCGCGTTCAGCTTGTATCTCCACTTCTCCACGCGCTTCGCGGCGGTCTACGGGGCGCTCGCGGGTGGAGTGATCGCGATGGTCGGCACGTACCTCGCGGTCTACGTCGTGTTGCTGGGTGCCGTGCTCAACGTGCAGCTCTCGGGACCGGTCGCCCACGAGCTCGACGGCGACCGCCGGCGTCGGGCATCGTCATGAGCATCCGCGTCGACCTCGCCACCCTGCCCGCCGAGATCGCTCGCTTCGGCGCGAGCGCACTGCTCGCGACCGCACCGGCCGGCGGCCCACCCCACGTGTCGTCGGTGTACGTGACCGTCGCGGGAACCGACCTCGAGATGCGCGTCGGTCGCAGCACCGTCACCAACGTCGTCGCGCGTCCGGCCGTGACGCTGGTGTGGCCGTCGATCGACGGCGAGTACTGCCTCATCGTCGACGCCGAGACGCGCGAGGCGGCGCCGGATCGGTTCGTCGTGCGACCGACCTCGGCCGTGCTGCACCGACTCGCGCCGCCGAATCCTTAGAGGAGCCGCACCGCGTCGCCGACGGCGACCCGACCGGCTTCGACCACCGCCGCGTAGGCACCGAGGCACGCGAACTTCCCCACGCCCGGCACCTCCACCCGGTTGTGCCGCGCGATCGTCTGCAGGATCGCGCGGTCGGCGGGGAGATCGTCCTGCGGGAGCGTCGTCATCACGCAGCGCGGCGTCGCCGCGAGCACCTCGACCACGACCTCGCCCACCGCGATGCGCCGTCCGGTCCACTCGTTCTCGAGGAAGCCCTCGCCCTCGACATCGACCACCAGGTTCGGACGGAAGCGCCGGGTGTCCCACCGACCGTTGGGCGCCAGCGCGGCCGCGCGCGCGAGGGATGCGGACGTGAGGATCGTGAGCGGCGCGACGTCTTGAAAGGTGCCGGGTGCCAGGAGACCGACGGGCAAGGAGCTCACCGGCCGGCCGTCATCGCTGGTCGACGTCTGCGTGTCGGCGATGAACTCCTCCGGCGCGATGCCTTCGACGTCGGGCCACAGGTCGTCGTACACGGCTCCCGCGGCCGGCGTCGCGACCAGCCGCACCGAGCGCCCGAGCGCGTCCGACAAGCGCGCGTCGACATCGGCTTCGTCGCTCCTCACGCGACTGCCGTCGGGGAGCACGACGACGAGCTGCGCCCCCGACGAGGCCGCGTCGACGTAGGCCGCGGCAAATCCGAGCAGCGCGGCCCAGCGACGCGGATCCTTCGCGCTGGCGACCTTGCCGGTCTCGACGTCGAGCAGGGCGTGCGCGCGGTCGCCGGCGACGCCGGTGTCGTCGAGCTGCGCTTCGGTCAACGCCTCTCCGCGCATCGACTTCACCGGAAACCGATGAACCTCGAGCAGCCGTCCCGCCATGCCATCTCCCCCGCTGTCGGTGCGCGTGTTCCGTCACTGTGACATGCGCGAGCCGGCTCGGCACACGCACTCCGTCGTGCTACATGCCGCGGCGGGGGTCGATGGCGAGCAACATCTCGGGTTGGCGCCACCAGGCCGAACGCTCGGCGATCCCCACGCCGGCCCGCCAGAGCGCGTAGCCGTAGGCCGCGCAGAGGGGCGCGACGACGATCAGCGCGACCGGCGCGACGGCTGCGCACACGGCGGTCGCGATCGCGACCGGCGCGAGCAACATGCCCTGCACGGCCATCGCGACGAAGAACACCAGCGAGGTGACGCATCCCTGCCCGCCGGCGCGGGTCGCGAACGGGCTCTTCGATTCCGGCAGCCGTTGCGGGAACCGAACCGACACGACGTTGGCGACGGCGAGCCCGGCACCCACACCCGCTGCGGCGACGACGAGCGCGACCGGCACGTAGACCCAGCCGCCCGAGAAGGCCGCGAGCACGACGCTCCCGAAGAACACCACCGGCAGCACCTGCACGAGCACCGCGAAGTTCTTGCCGACGAGCTCGTCGCGGATCCGGTTGCCCGCGACGACGTCGAGCCAGAACGCGCCGCCGTCGAACCCGAACTGGTTCAACGCGCCGAGCAGCGCCAGGTAACCGGCGAACGACGCGAACAGCACCGATCCCGGCGGGAGGTGGCCCGACTTGATCGCGATCCAGAGCGGCACGCCGACGCCGAAGGCGACCAGCTGCGCGACCGCCACTCGGCGGCGGGGATCGCGGGCGACGTAGCGCAACTCCTTCCCCGCGACCGCACCCCACGGCGTCGGCCGGAGGAACGGGACGTGGCGCGGGAGCAGCGCCGATCGGGCCGGCGGGACGGCGGCGGCCGACTCGTCGGCTGCTGCGGCTGCGCGCCGCGGTCGCGTCGAACCGCCGGTGACGACGGTGAGCGACCGCTCGAGCGCGCGCCCCCAGACCGAGAGCAGCAGCGGCAACGCGACGAGCGCGGGAACGAGCTCGAGCAGCGATCGGCCCACGTGTCCAGTGTGCGCGTCGACGATCGCCTGCCCGAGCATTCCGGGCGGGAACCAAGCAACGACGTTGCTCACCGAATCCCAGAAGTGTGGATCGAGATTGCCGTAGTTCACGAAGCGCAGGAGCTGCACGCCGATCGCGAGGAACGCCCCCACCACGACCAACAGGTCGCGTCCGCGACGCGACGTGATCGTGGCCGCGAGCGCGGTCGCGAGCGTGCGGGCGGTCGCCGCCGCGAGCAGCACGAGGAGCACCGCGGCCACGACGACGACGATCGTCGCGGCGCCGGACGCGTAGCCGGCGATCACACCCGCGACCGTGACGAGCACCCCGAACGGCGCGAAGCCGACCAACGACGAGAGCAGCAGCCCCGTCATCAGGGGTCGCCTCGGCAGCGGGAGGAGCTGCAATCGAGCGGGATCGAGGGTCTCGTCGACGCCGAACGTGAGGAGCGGGAGCAGCGCCCACGCGACGAGGAGCACGGTCGCGCCCACGAGCACGAACGCGCGGCTCAGGAGCGGGTCGGTGTTGTGGCCGCCGGCGAACGCCATGGTGAAGCCGAACCCCCCGGCCAGCAGCGCCACGACCGCTCCGAGGACCATGCCGAGCGCGCCGGACCGGCGGTAGCGGTTCCGGAGCAGGCGCAGCTTCAACCGCACGAGGACGACGGGAATCGACGGTGCGGTCGTCGCGCGGGTGTTCATCCCGCGGGCGTGGGCGGCGGGTCGGATGGTGAGGTCGGCGGTGGTGGCGGTGCAGCCGCCGGACGGTTCCCGCCGAGCCAGCTGAGCGCGGCACCGGATTCCGCGTGCCCGCCGACGAGCTCGACGAACACGTCCTCCAACCTGCGGCCCGCCCGCAACTCGTCGATCGGGCCCTCGGCGATCAGCCGGCCGAGGTGCACGACCCCGACCCGGTCGCAGAGCCGCTCGACGACCTCCATCACGTGACTCGAGAACACGACGGTGTTGCCCGTATCGGTGAACCGCTCGAGCACGGTGCGCAGCGTGCGCGTCGAGACGGGATCGATCGCTTCGAACGGCTCGTCGAGGAACAGCACCTCGGGCGCGTGCAACAACGCGGAGGCGAGCGCGATCTTCTTGCGCATGCCCGTCGAGTAGTCGATCACCAGGGTGTCGGCCGCTTCGTTCAGGCCGAGCACGTCGAGCAGCTCGGCCGAGCGTTCGGCGACGAGCACCGGCGGCATGCCGCGCAGCAAGCCGCAGTACTCGAGGAGCTGCGCGCCGGTCAGTCGGTCGAAGAGCCGGAACTCGTCGGGCAGCACCCCGATCCGCGCCTTGGCGACGACCGGGTTCGCCCACACGTCGACCCCCTCGACCCACAGCTGCCCGGCATCGGGGCGCAGCAGCCCCGTGAGCATGCGGATCATCGTGGTCTTGCCGGCCCCGTTCGGCCCGACGAGGCCGAAGAAGCACGCGCGGGGCACGTCGAGGTCGATGCCCGCGACCGCCACCTTGGCGTCGTAGCGCTTCCACAACCCCCGCACCACGACCGCCGGCCAGCCCGGTGGTCGTGGTGCGGGGTCTGTGAACTCGGGTTCGGCCTCGACGGGTCCCACGGCGACCGATCGCGTCCTTTCCGAGTGGAGGAACGAGCTGCGACTGCTCTTCGGACACTGGATGTTCTCTGGCCCACTCAGTGCCCAAAGTGCGGTCTGAACAGGCCTTCGGTTGGAGGCGGCGGTGGGAATTGAACCCACGTCCAGGGTTTTGCAGACCCTTGCCTGAGCCACTCGGCTACGCCGCCGGGAAAGAGTGGAGCGTAGAGCATGGGGGCCGGCCGCCCGGGCCCGGAATGGCTTCGGTGGGGCGCCGGAACGGCCGATGAGACAGGGATCGCCATGGCTGACTCCGTCGTCTCACTCCGCAACGTGTCGCGCAACTTCGGCGATGTCGCCGCCCTCGACGACTTCAGCCTCGAGGTCCCGGCCGGCACGATCGCGATGCTCCTCGGGCCCAACGGGGCCGGCAAGACGACGGCCGTGCGCCTCGTCACGGGCGCGCTGCCCTCCCACGCGGGCACGCTGCGGGTCTTCGGCGTCGACCCCGCGACCGAGGGCGAGTCGGTGCGCCGGCGCTGCGGCGTCGTGCCCGCCCGCCCCGCGCTCTACGACCGCCTCTCGGGCTACGAGAACCTGCGCTACGCGGCACTCCTCTGGGACGTCGCCGACGTCGACGGCGCGATCCACCGGGCCGCGTCACGGTTCAGCATCGTCGACGCGCTCACCAAGAAAGTGGGCGGCTACTCGACCGGCATGAAGGCGCGCCTCGCGCTCGCCCGGGCCACCCTCCACGAACCCGACCTGCTCCTGCTCGACGAGCCGACCGCGGGCCTCGACCCGGAGTCGGCCCGCGCGGTGCTCGGCCTCATCGGCGAGATGGCCCACGACGGGCGCACCGTGCTCATGTGCACGCACCTCCTGCTCGAAGCCGAAGGTCTCGCCGACCACGTGGTCGTGATGGACCACGGCCACACCCTCGCGTCGGGCTCGCCGCGCGACCTCGTGAAGAGCCTCTGGAGCTCCATCACCGTCGCGCTCGACGCGGAAGACCCCGCCCAGCTCGATCAGGTACGCGCGATGCCGGGCGTGCTCTCCTACGAACGCGTGAACAACGCGGTCGTGGGTCTCGACGACGCCGACCGGGTGCCGGAGATCGTGGCCGCGCTCGTCGACATGGGCGTGCGTCTCACGCGCGTCGAGCCCCGCTCGCCGACCCTCGAAGAGCTCTACTTCGCCGTGCGCCGCGGCACCCACGAGCCGCACGGCGCCGCCCTCCCCACGAACGCCCCGGTCGCCCCGGTCGCCTCACGGGAGCCGGTGGCGCCATGACGACCTTCTCGACGCGCCGGGCCTGGATCATCGCCCGAACCGATCTCCGCCAGCTGCGCAGCAGCCGCGACTTCTGGCTCCCGCTCGGCATCATCGCCGCGATGTTCTTCGTCGTGCTGCCGGGGGCGCTGTTCCTCAGCCTCTCGACGATCAAGGACGCCGGCCTCGTCACCCAGATCGGCAACCTCATGGGCTCGATGCCCAAGTCGATCCAGCAGCAGACCGCCGGCCGCAGCGCCAACGTGCAGGCGGCCTACGCGCTGGCCGTCTACCTCTTCGCGCCGCTCGCGATCATCGTGCCGCTCACCGTGTCGTCGGCGGTCGGATCGCAGACGATCATCGGCGAGCGCGAGCGCGGCAGCGGCGAGTTCCTCGCCCACTCGCCTGCCTCGGAACGCGAGATCTTCGTCGGTAAGCTCATCGCGAGCCTCCTGCCCGGCTATCTCACCGCCGCGGTCGGATTCCTCCTCTACTCGCTCATCGTGAACCTGATCGTCGGACCACAAGTGGGCGGTTGGTTCTTCCCTACGGCCAACTGGTGGATCCTCGTCCTGTGGGTGGTGCCCCCGTTCCTCGCCCTCGTCGTCGGAATCATCCTGCGCATCTCGTCGCGCGTCACGAGCGCGGCCGCGGCGCAACAGGCATCGGCGCTCGTGACCCTGCCGCTGGTGATCCTCGCCTACGGCCTCTCGACCGGCTCGCTCTCGCGGGCACGCATCTTCGGTGGGCTGCTCGGGCTCGGCGCCTGGGTCGGCGCGCTGATCGTGCTCTGGACGGGCGCGCGTGCGCTCAAGCGCGAACGTCTCCTCGGCCTCGGCGCCTAGTCCTCGTACCGGTCGTCGCCGTCGCGCTGCTCGCGACGGCCTGCACGGGTGCGGCGACGAGCGCATCGACGGTGCCGGCGACGAGCGCGCCGATCACCACCAGCGGCGCGAGCACCTCGAGCACGACCACCACCGTCGCACCCACGACGACGGTCGCGCCGACCACGACCACGTCGACGCTGCCCCCGCTCGCCGTGCAGACCGCCCCGCTGCGGATCGGCGCCCGCACCTTCGACTGGTTCGACGCGTCGCGTTCCACTCCGGCCAACGGCAACTACCGGGCCCACAACGGGCGCGAGCTCGTCACCACGATCTGGTACCCGGCTCAAGGCGCGGCGAGCAGCTACGTGCACTGGGGCGCGACACCCGATCGCACCCACGGGCCGTACCCCGTCGTGCTGTTCGCCCACGGTCACGGCGGCGAACCCGCGGCCTACACGCCGATCATCACCAGCTGGGCGTCGCGCGGCTACGTGGTCGTGGCGCCGGCGTTCCCGCTCTCGCGCTCGCGCGCGCCGGGTGGTCCGACCTACGACGATCTCCTGAGCCAACCGGGCGACCTCAGCTTCGTGCTCACCAAGGTGCTCGGTGACAACGTCGATCCCAACTCGTGGATGCACGGGCTGCTCGACGCGCGCCGCGTCGGAGCCGTCGGCCACTCGATGGGTGCGTGGACGGTGCTCGGCCTGGTGGGGAACCAGTGCTGCCGCGACCGGCGGGTGAAGGCCGCGATCATCCTCGCCGGAGAGATGGCACCGGCGTTCAAGACCAGGTTCTTCACCTCGCCCGCGCCCCCGATCCTCTTCGCCCACGCGCGCGACGACGACGTGGTGCCCTACACCCTCGGGAAGCAGGCGTACCTCGCCGCGAGCACACCGAAGTACCTCCTCACCGTGAGCGGCAAGCACATTCAGCCGTACTGGGGTCCGAGCACACCCGTGGGCGCGGCGGTACTGCAGGTGACGAACGAATTCCTCGACCGGTACCTGCGCGCGATCAACACGCTCACGATCACCTCCCCCGACATCCGCGTCGCCACCCTCACGCGCCAACTGTCGCGATGAGCATCCGCCGTTCGGCCGCGCTCGCCGTGGCGGTCACGCTGCTGGCGAGCGCGTGCCACGGCAACGACACGCGCTCGCAGACGAAGCCGACGAGCGCGAAGACCCCGGTCACGACGGGCGGCGGCGGGGTCTCCACGACCACCACGACGGCTCCCATCTCGCCTGCGATCGTGCTCAGCGCGCAGGCCAGCCGGCTCGACGCGTACGCGACGACGCGACCGCTCGTCACCCAGACCGTCGTGCCGTCGCCGGCTGCCGATCGCAACGGCGTCGACGTAAGCGGCCAGATCTGCTTCGATCCCACCACCCCGAACCGATTCGTCGCGGTCGACCGCACCGCGGCCGCCGACGGGCAGGTCGGCTGGGGCGTGTTCGAGCTCTCGGGGCGCGCGATCGGCAAGCTCTCCGCGAAGGAGGTCGCGCGGCTCGTGCCGACCTTCCAACCGAGCCCCGACGGGGCCACTCCCTTCGGGTGCAGCTTCCTCGCCGACGGCCGCCTGCTCACCACCGACCTGGGCAACCAACGCGCCGGCAGCCCCAACGGCCAGCTCATCGAGTGGTTCCCACCGTTCGAGGCCGACAGCGTGGCGTCGTGCAAGGTGGCCGTGGCACTCGCGGCACCCGAAGGCGTGCTCGTCGACACCGACCGCGTGCTCGTGGCCGAATCCCGCGGGGCATCCGTCGGCAGCTTCCTCGTGTCGGCCCTCCCGACATCGTCGGGCGCCACCGGCGGCTGCACCCTCCACGACGCGACCGGGGCCGCGCTCGCGGGCGGGGTCGTGCACACCCCGTGGCTCCAGGCACCCGCGGCGCAGGTGTTGTCGAGCCCGGCCGCGCTCGCCGTCGCGCCGAACGGCGACTTCTTCGTCTCGAATCCGACCACCGGCGTGATCGCCGAAGTCACACCCGACGGGCGCTTCGTGCGCCGCGTGCTCGCGCCACCGAGCGGCGAGGTGCTCGGTCATCGACCGTTCTCCACCGGCACGCCCGTGGGGCTCGCCGTCGACCCGAGCGGGACGCTCTACTACGCCGATCCCGGATTGATCGTGCACAACGCGACGACGGTCGCCGGCCTCCGCACCGGAACCGTGAGGCGCATCACCTTCGTGCAGGGCGTGCCCCGACCGCCGGAAGTGATCGACACCGGGCTGCAGGCTCCCTACGGGATCGGGATCTGGCTGCCCGGCGCGTGATCCACGACGCGTGTGTCAGCGATCCGTCCCGATGCGGGCGTGGCTCATCGACAGCACACCGCGGTCGGCGCGCTCATCGCCGTCGCCGAGGATGTCGAGCATCGCGGCCGCGTCGACCGCGCTCGTCCAGTACCAGCCCATCGCGGTGTCGCATCCGAGCCGGCGGAGCCGCGCGGTCTGCTCGACCCGCTCCACGCCCTCGGCGGTCACCTTCATTCCCAACGCGTGGGCCATCGTGATCACGGCCTGCACGATCGCCACGTCGGACTCGAGCACGTCCATGCTCTCGACGAAGCTGCGATCGAGCTTGACGACGTCGATGGGGAGCCGTTTCAGGTACCCGAGCGACGAGTAGCCCGTACCGAAGTCGTCGATCGCCACCCTGACCCCGAGCCGCCGGAGCTGCTCGAGCGTCTCGACCGTGCGCTCGACGTCGGTCAACGCCGTGCGTTCGGTGATCTCGATCTGGAGGCATCTCGGGTCGGCATCGACCTCGCGCAGGGTCGCCATGATGTCGGCGACCACGCCGGGTTGGCGGACGAATCGGGGAGAGAGGTTCACCGAGACGACGATCCGCTCCCCCGGCCGGCGCCGATCCCGCCACTGGCGCGCGCACCGGCACGCCTCGCGCAGCACGTACCGGTCGAGGGCGACGATGAGACTCGTCTCCTCCGCGAGCGGGATGAACTCGTCGGGCTCGAGCAATCCGCGCGTCGGATGCGGCCAGCGGACCAACGCCTCGACGGCGACGACCTCGCCGGTCGTGAGCGAGAACTCGGGTTGGAACCGAACGATGAGCTCTCCGTCGTCGATCGCCTGCCACAGCTCGCTCTCGAGCTCGAGCCGGCCACCCATCAGCGGCGCTTCGACGTCGTCGTAGACCTCCCACCGCGAGCGGCCCTTGTCCTTCGCGACGTACATCGCGAGATCGGCGTGGCGTAGCAGCTCGCCGGCCGACTGCGACCCGGCGGTGGAGAGCGCGACGCCGACGCTCGCCGACAACACGATCTCGTGACCCTCGAAGTCGATCGGCAGGCTCAGGCAGTCGGTGATGCGCTGCGCGATCACGGTGGCCTCGGCAACGGTCTCGATGTCGTCGAGGAGCAGGGTGAACTCGTCGCCGCCGAAGCGCGCGACGATGTCCTTCGGCCGTACGCACGAACGCAGGCGGTTCGCGACGTCGAAGAGCAACCGGTCGCCGGCATCGTGGCCGAGGCCGTCGTTCACCAGCTTGAACCGGTCGAGATCGAGGAAGAGCACGGCGAGCGTGGCGCCCGTCGCGATCCCCGACTCGAGCGCGGCCTCGAGGCTCGTGAGGAAGCTCGTCCGGTTGGGCAGCGTCGTGAGCGGATCGTGGTGCGCGCGGTGGGCCAACTCGGCCTCGATGCCCTTGCGCTCGGTGACGTCACGCATGTTGCAGACCATGCCGCGCACGCTCGGGTCGTCGAGCCGGTTCGTGACCCCGACCTCGAACCAGCGCAGCGAGCCGTTGGCATGGTGCACGCGCAGTTCCATCCACGCCGCTTCGCCGATCTCGCCCGCGGCGACGGCGCCGAGGAAGGTGCGGGCCCGCAGGGCATCGGCCTCGCTGACGAAATTGCCCGTGAGGCGGGTGATCATCTCCGGGTCGTAACCGAGCGCGCGCCCGATCGACGGGCTCACGTAGAGCACCGTGCCGTCGAGGTCGATCACCATGATCACGTCGGAGCCGTGCTGCACGAGCGCGCGGAAGCGTTCCTCGCTGCGACGCACGGTCTCCTCGACCTGTTCCTTCTCCGAGGTCGCCCAGCCGAGCAGCGCGATGACGAGCGCGGCACCCAGGGCTTCGAACACCGCGAGCCCGTGCCCTTGCGGCTGCGGGAGCAACGACGACACCGCACCCGCACCGACGAGGAGCTCGCCCACGACGATCGACGCGACCGTCATCACCCCGGCGGCGCGCGCGGCACGTGAGCCGACGACTCGGATGCTCTCCGCGGCACCGAACACGAAGCCGAGTGCGAGCGTCGCGCCCCAACCGGTGACGTAGATGCACACCGCGATCCCGACCTGCATCACGCCGACGCGCGCCCATATCTCGAACGTGGTCCGCGGGTTCGGCCACGTCAACGACGCGACCACGGTGCCCACCTGGGTGACCAGCAGCGAACCGACGAGCACCCAGAGGGGCACGTGCGCGACCCAACCGTGCTCGCGTCCGATCACGTAGAGCGGCACCACGAGCAACGTGGCCAGCTGCGACGGGTTGAACACCGGGCGGCGCGCGCCGTCGGGAGCCGACGCCGGCGTTGCCTCCCGCTCCTCGACCGCGACGACACCTGTCCCCTGCACGGTCCCTCATCGACCGGTTCGGCGCCCCTCTTGACCCTTGGGCGCCGCTCTCCTGATGCCGGGAGACCGCGAACGCGTAGGCTCTCCGATCCCCGGACTCACCATTGCTCCAAGGAGGGCCGTGAACGCTCGAATCGTGGCCGTCGGCGCCGCTGCGCCGATGTTCCGGCTCCCCGCCGCCGCCGTCGCCGAGGCCTGGGGCCGTGGTGGTGGGCGCGGTCAGGCGGCCCTGTGCGCGCCCGACGAAGACACGCTCACCCTCGCCTGGGAGGCCGGCAGCCGGGCCCTCGAAGCGGCCGGTCTCGACGCCAACGTCGTCGACGGTCTGTGGTGGGGCACCACCCGCCCCCCGTTCGCCGAAGGGCCGAGCCATTCGTTCCTCGCCGGCGCCCTCGGTCTCGCGGCCGAGTCGGGCGGTGCGCTGCTCTCGGGGTCGACGCACTCCGGGATCGACGCGCTCGCGGCGGCGGCCGATGCGATCGCCGCGGGGAGCGCGCGCATCGCCCTCGTGATCGCGTCCGACGCGCTGCGGCCGGGGCTCGGTACCGGCGCAGAATCGCGCTCGGGTGCGGGAGCCGCCGCGATCGTGCTCTCGGCCGAGGGCGGCGCGGGCTCCATCGGTGCCCGCATCACGCGCCACCATCCGGTCGTCGATCGCTACCGCGGCGATGCCGACACCGAGACCCGCGACCTCTACGACGGGCGCCTCTTCCGCGAAGAGATCTTCCTCCCGATCGCGACCGCGGTGATCGAGCCGCTCGCCACCCTCGAGCCGCGCGCATGGTCGCTCCCCGACCCCGACGGCCGGCTCGGCGCGACGTTGGCCAAGCGGGCCGGCAGCACCACACCGCCTTCCGCGTCCGTCTACGCGGAGCTCGGCGACACGGGCGCCGCCGCCGCACTGCTCGGTGCGATCGGCTCGCTCGACGCGGCGGGCACGATCGGCATCGTCGCCTACGGCGGTGGCCGGGCGACCGGTGTCGCGGTGCACGCCGACCGGCCCGTGCCCGGCGCGACCTCCGTGGCGCGGGTGCTGAGCGAAGGAAGCGAGATCACCTACACCGCGGCACTGCGCGCTCGCGGTCAGCTCGTCGCCGGCGGCGAGACGATCCCGATGGGCGTGCCGCCCGAGAGCGCGATGTTCGTGCGGGGCGCCGACGAGATGCTCGGGCTGCTCGGCGGGCGCTGCGTCGACTGCGGCACGATCAGCACCCCGCCGTCGATCCACCC
>DAIQOP010000249.1:0-5980 GCA_036787815.1 Actinomycetota bacterium | reverse complement strand
CGGGCAGCGGCGACACCGCACCCGGCGCGCTCGACTACGAGGCCGCGCTCGCCGGTGCGCCCACGACGCGCGCGTTCGGCCCTCGCTCCGGCGACGACCACTACGTGCTCTACACGGGCGGCACGACCGGCATGCCGAAGGGCGTCGTGTGGCGCCAGGAAGACATGTTCTTCGCGACCCTGGGAGGCGGCAACCCGGGCGGCCCCCCGATCGAGCGCCCGGCCGATATCGCGCGCACGGTCCTGACGAACCGCGCGCAGCGCCTCACCCCGTTCCTCGCCGCCGGCGATCCCCGGCCCGAGCAGTTCGTGGTGCTCGCGCTCGGCCCGCTGATGCACGCGAGCGGCCAATGGTCGGCGCTCGGCACGTTGCTCGCCGGTGGCACCGTCGTCGTGTACACGGAACGCAGCATCGACATGGCGCAGGTGCTCGCGCTCGTCGAGCGCGAGCACGTCGTGATGCTCACCCTCGTCGGCGACGCGAGCGCGCGGCCACTGCTCGACGAGCTCCACGCCCACCCCGGCCGCTACGACACGTCGTCACTCCAGCTTCTCGGTTCGGGCGGGGCGATCCTCTCGGCCGACGTGAAACACGGCCTGCTCACGGCGCTCCCGAGCGTGCTCGCGATCACCGAGGCGATCGGTTCGTCGGAATCACCGGTGCAGGCGGTCGCGGTCGCGACGCGCGACGGCGCGGCGCAGCCATCCCTGCGCTTCGACTCCCGAGACACGACGATGGTCGTCGACGACGAGCTGCGGCCCGTCGCGCCGGGCTCGGGCGAGGTCGGTCGGTTGGCAACCAAGGGGCGCGTGCCGCTCGGCTACTACCGCGACGCCGAGAAGAGCGCGCGCACCTTCGTCGAGATCGACGGCGAGCGCTGGGCCCTGCCCGGCGACATGGCGACGGTCGGCGCCGACGGCGGCATCCATCTCGTCGGGCGCGGATCGATGTGCATCAACACGGGCGGCGAGAAGGTGTACCCCGAAGAGGTCGAGGCGGTCGTGAAGACGCACGCGCAGATCGCCGACGCGATCGTCGTCGGCGCGCCCGACGAGCGTCTCGGCCAACGGGTCGTGGTCGTTGCCGCGGCGAGCGATCCGGCGGCGCCCCCGACGCTCACCGAGATCCAGCAGCACTGCCGTGCCCACCTCGCCGGGTACAAGACCCCACGCGGCCTCGTGATCGTCGAGCGCGTGGAGCGCTCCGCCGCCGGAAAGCCCGACTACCGCTGGGCCGCCGAAGCGGCCAGGAGGTCGTAGGACCATCGCGCGATGTACTCGCGCACCACGCCACCCCGACACTGGCTTCACAATTCCGAACCACAAGGAGCCAGCACATGAACAAGGTCCTCGCAACCATCGCAGTCGGCAGCCTGATGGCCATCGCGGTCCCGGGCGTCGCGAACGCCCAGGGTGGCGGCGGCGTGCGCGTCAAGGGCACCTGCTCGGCGGCGAGCACGTCGAAGATGAAGATCAAGACCGACAACGCGAAGATCCAGACCGAGTTCGAGGTCGACGAGAACGTCGTGGGCGACCTCTGGAAGGTCACGATCAGCGACAACGGCACGGTGGTCGCGAAGGCGAAGGCCACGACCGTCGCCCCGAGCGGTTCGTTCACCGTGCGTCGCAAGACGGCCGACCTGCCCGGCACCGACATGATCACCGCCAGCGCGAAGAACACCTCGACCGGCGAGACCTGCTCGGCCACCGCGTCCCTCTGAGCACCGTCGCTCCGAGCGAACCCCAGATCCCCCGCGCGACAGGGTGGGAGTCCCCCCGGGCTCCCACCCTGTCGTCGCGCCCTGTGTCCGTCGCGCCGAGCCACAGGTGCGCGTGGCGGATCGCGTCGTCCGAGGTCACGGGCCGCACCGCCGGAGCATTGCCGGTGCCCCCCGCCAGGCGACGGTCGCGAGCGGACTCGACCCCTTCCCAATAGGGTGCGGCCATGAAAGCCGCCGTGTACTACGAGACCGGCCCGCCCGACGTCTTCCGCTACGAAGAGGTGCCCGATCCGGTGGTGTACCCGGGCGGAGTGCTCGTCGCGATCGAGGCGATCAGCATCGAAGGTGGCGACACCCTGAACCGCGCCGGCGGCGAGATGACCTCGACGCCGCACATCGTCGGCTACCAGTGCGCGGGGACGATCCGCGAGGTCGGCGAAGGTGTGACCGACCGCAGCGTCGGGCAACGGGTCGTGTGCACGAACCTGTCGGGTTCGCACGCGGAGTTGATGGCGGTCCCCTCGATCCTCACCTGGCCGGTGCCCGACGGCGCTGATCTCATCCCCGTCGCGTGCGTGCCGGTGGCCTTCGGCACGGCGCACGACTGCCTGTTCGAGTTCGGCCACCTGCAGCAGGGCGAGACGGTGCTCGTGCAGGCCGGCGCGGGAGGGCTCGGCATCGCGGCGATCCAGCTCGCCAAGCGCGCGGGCGCGACCGTGTATGCGACGGCATCGAGCGTGGAGCGGCTCGAGCGCCTGGTTCCCTTCGGCCTCGACCACGGCATCGACTACAGCAGCGACGCTTGGGTCGACGAGGTGCGGGCGTTGACCGACGGCCGGGGCGTCGACCTCGTCGTCGACTCGGTCGGCGGGAAGATCCTCACCGGCAGCGTCGCCTCGCTCGCGTACCGCGGACGCTGCATCACGGTCGGGAGCGCAGGCCGCGATCCGCAACCGTTCGACGTCGGGATGCTCGGGATGAACAACCAGTCGATCACGGGCGTGTTCCTCGGAGCCGAGATCGTGACCGATCGAGCGCAACGGATGATCGGCGATCTGATCGACGACGTCGCCGCCGGCCGCCTCCGGGTACTCGTCGACTCCACGTATCCGCTGTCGGAAGCGGCCGCCGCGCACGCGCACGTCGAGAGCCGCCAGGCCGTCGGCCGGGTCGTGCTGATTCCCTGACCCGTCGCTGAACCCGGTGGACCGCAGCGACGAGCTCACGGCGGTCGTGCTCGGCTCGGTCTGGTTGACGAACCTGCTGCGGGTCGTCGCCGCGCTCGACCTGCCCGACTGCTGGATCGGGGCCGGTGCCGTGCGCGACCTCGTGTGGGACGAGCGCTTCGGCGACGGGTTCCGCCCCGAGCGCATCAAGGACGTCGACGTCGTGTTCTTCGATCCCGACGACCTGAGCGCCGCACCCGAGCGCGCCGCCGAGCTCCACCTGCAACAGCAGGAACCGGCGATCGAATGGGACGTGAAGAACCAGGCCCGCGTGCACCTCTGGTACGCCGAGCGCTTCGGGCGGCCCGCCGAACCGCTCACCTCGGCGACCCGCGGCATCGCCACGTGGCCCGAGACCGCGACCGCCGTCGGCGTGCGGCTCCGACCCGACGGCGCCCTCGACATCGCGGCTCCGTTCGGGCTCGACGATCTCCTCGACGGCGTCTGGCGCCGCAACTGGGCCCGGGTGACCGACGACGAGTACCGGGCGCGTATCGAACGCAAGCAGCCGACCGCGCGCTGGCCCGGTGTCGTCGTGATTCCGTAGTGGCAATCCGCTCATCGCCGTGACACCGTGCTCGATGCCGCACGCTGCGCGGTGCCGGGAGGGCTGAGGGTTCGCTTCCCGGTCTTCGGGTCGCGCGGACCGAGCTTCCAGCCTTGCGTCTTGCGCCGATGGTGCACGGAGCACCCGTAGTCGAGGTTCCACCAGGCGGCGGGCCCGCCCTTCGCGTAGTCGACCTCGCAATGATCGATCTCGAGGTAGCCGTGGGCGTGGCAGCCGGCCACGACGCATTCACGGCCGCCGACGATCATCGCGGTACGCAGGTGGGCGGGAATGTGGCGGCCGAAGTGCGCGACGGTGGTGATGTCGCGGCCCTTCTTGATCACCGCGGTGACGAACGCCTCGCCGAGCATCTCCCGCACCCACGCCACGTTGACGGGACCGACGCCCGGGATCTCGCACATCTCGCCCTCGATCGCGTTGCCGCGCACGAGCGCGGTGTGATCGATCATCACGTGGACGCTCGTGACCGTCGCGCTTCCCCCGGCAGTCGTTTCACCATCGGCAGGTACGAGCTCGGCGAGCACATCGGCCGCGTACGCGTCGTGCGACTCGTGCGGGCCCGCGGTGCGCCGGGTGCGGAAGGTGCGTTGGGTCCCGGCATCGATCGCGGCCTTGAACCGGCCGCCGACCTCCGGAGCGAGACGGAAGTGACCTTCGACCATGCCGTCGGCGGCGGTCCAGATCCGCAAGCCTCGGGCCGCGTGGTGACGAGCCGCACGCGCGGTCGCATCTTCGGCGTGCGCCCGCGCCTTCACGCAGGCGTCCTTCAGCGGCACCATGCCTTCGCCCGCGGCCGCGAGGAGATCGCGTTCCGCGCCCGGGTTGGCGGTCGCGGCCTCGGCCACCAGCTCGGCCTGCCGAGCCGACAAGTGGCCGGCACGCACGGCCGCATCCGTCTCCGGCAACGTCTCGAGCTTCTTCGCCGTGCTGATCACACGACGCGCTTCACTCGCGTCTGCACCCACCGCGCGGCAGACGAGCTGCGCCGCATCGCGATCGCTGTTGCCGTTGCGTTTGTGCGCCGCCGTCTCGTGAACCCGGTTCGCGGCCTTGCCGAGCATCCCGTCGACGAGCCGGCGAATCACACCCAGCTCGGTGACCACGCGCACCGCCTGTTCGCCCGTCAGTGTGCGCGGCTCGAAGTCTCGGGCCAACGTCTCGAGCGCAGCTCGCGTGGAGGTGAGTGTGTCGAACATCTGTTCGCAGTGTACCGAACACCTACGACACGCAAGCCTGAATTCACCAATGATCCCGGGCGATTCGTGCGGCTTACCCGATCACGTAAATCGCGCGCGGTTCTCCATGAGCACCTCGTCGATGTGGTGCATGACACCGTCGTCGAGCTGCGCGAGCACGTCGAGTGCGCCGAGGTTCTCGCGCACCTGCTCGGCCCGGCTCGCGCCCGTGATCACCGACGAGACGTTCGGATTGTGCGCGCCCCACGCGAGCGCGAGCTGCGAAAGGGTGCAGCCGAGCTCGTCGGCGATCCCCTTGACTGCTCGCACCGAAGCCTTGGTGCGCTCGTCGGTGAGCGACTGCTGGAGCCACTCGTAGCCCGGCAACGATCCGCGGCTGCCTTCGGGGATGCCCTCGAGGTACTTGCCCGACCACAACCCCGAGGCCAACGGGCTCCAGGTGGTGAGACCGAGGCCGCAGTCTTCGTAGAGCCGCGCGTACTCCTGCTCGACCCGCCGCCGGTGGGTGAGGTTGTACTGCGGCTGCTCCATCACCGGCTTGTGGAGGTGATGGCGGTCGGCGATGTCCCACGCGGCGCGGAACTCGTCGGCACCCCACTCCGAGGTTCCCCAGTAGTGCGCCCGCCCGCTCGCGACGATGTCGGACATCGCCCACACCGTCTCCTCGATCGGGGTGTGCGGATCGCTGCGATGGCAGAAGAGCAGGTCGACGAAGTCGAGGCCGAGCCGATCCAGTGATCCGTCGATCGCCTGCATGAGGTACTTGCGGTTGAGGGTGTTCTGCATGTTGGGGAGATCGTGCAAGCCCCAGAACACTTTCGTGGAGATCACGTACGAGTAGCGCGCCCAGCCGAGCTCCGCGAGCGCGGCACCCATGATCCGTTCCGATTCACCACCGGCGTACGACTCCGCGTTGTCGAAGAAGTTGACGCCCGCGTCGTAAGCCGTCTCCATGCACGCGCGCGCCTCGGCGACCCCCATCTGATCCTTGAACGACACCCACGATCCGAACGACAGCACGCTGACCTTCAGACCCGCACGACCCAACCGTCGATATTCCATGCCGCGCATCCTAAGTTGTCGAAACGCAACCCCCCGCATCGCCCCTGGAGGCATCGTGGACGGACACGAATGGATCGCCCGGTTCGCCGAACGGCTCGGCGTCGAGGCCCCCGACACCGCGCTCGTCGACGAGCTTCTCGCGCTCGCCGGCGATGCCGCCCACGCGTCCGAACGCCTCGCCGCGCCCATTGCGTGCTACCTCGTCGGG
>DAIQOP010000248.1:0-6010 GCA_036787815.1 Actinomycetota bacterium | reverse complement strand
CGACCGGCCCGTCGAGTTCGTGCTGCACCCCGAGCACGGGCCTCCGCAAGGTTCGGCCAAGAACGCGACCGACGGCTTCCGCTTCCTCGTCGACGAAGGTTGCATCGGCGTCGCGGGCGCATACAGCTCCGACAACGCGATCGTCGTCGGACCACTCGCGAACGAGTTGCAGATTCCCCTGATCAGTTGGTGCGGTACCGAGCGGCTGCAGGGCGACTATTGCTTCCGGCTCGGCAACGGCGATTGCGGCGGCGACGCGGCCCTGGTCGCGGCGTGGTTGAAGCGGAAAGGCCACGAACGCGTCGCGGTGTTGAGCGAGATCTCACCGAACGGCGAGGAGTACTTCCGCTACTTCCGCCAGGAGTGCCGGCGCCGAGGCCTGAGCATCGCCGCGGTAGAGACTGTCAGCCAGAGTCCCGAGAACCTCGCGACGAATCTCGCGAACCTCCGCCGGGTCGAACCCGACGCGCTCGTCTACATGGGCTACGGCATGCTCGCCGCGAAGGGTCTGCTCCGACAGGCGCTCGACACTCTCCGGTGGGACCCACCGCGCATCATGGGCACGGCGTTCATGTTCTATCTCATGGGCTTCGACAAGTTCGAGGGTTGGGTCGGCGTCGATCAGTTCGACCCGAGCAACCCGCTCACCGACGGCTTCCACGAGCGATTCGTCGCGCGCTACGGCTCGGAGCCTCCGCTGTGGCCGAACGCGATCCCGGTCCTCGCGTACGACACCGCGCGCGTGCTGGTGGAAGGGCTGTTCCGCGCTCCGATCCTGTCGGGCCCGGGGTTGAAAGCCGGGCTCGAGGCGATCCGCTTCATGCCGAGCACCACCGGCGGCCACCGTACGCACATCGCGTGCTCGCCGTTCGAGCACGGCATGTTCCGTGGCGACTGGTTGCTGTACGGGCGCGTGGCCGGCGGCAAGCTCGAGTTCGAAGGGCTCTTCGAGCCGTAGGGCCCGTGCGGCACGCTCAGTCCTTCGCGTCGGACCACCGGTCGATCACGTTGACGTCGGCGACGAACCGGACGGAGTCGTCGGGCGCCCATCGGTACGCGGCCTCGCGGAGGCACTCGTGGAGCAGCCGCGCGACCGCCTCGCCGTGCTCCGTCGGCGTGTGCACGAGCAACTCGTCGTGCAGGCACAGCACGATCCGCGCGTCGAGCGCGGCACCGCGGGCCCGCACGGTGACCGCCCACGCCTTGAACAGCTCGGCCGCGGCCCCCTGCACCATCGCGTTGCGGCCGTAGCGACCGCGCGCGGCCGCCCGCGACTGGGCGTCACGATCGCTCAGATCGTCGTCGTCGCTGATCGATCCCATCGAGATCAACCGGCCGCCGTAGGTACGCAGCGGCTGCGCGAGCTGCCCGGCGCGATCGGCCTCCTGGAGGTAGGCCATCGCGACCGGATAGGCCGCCTCGAGGCCGCGCAGTGCCCGCGCGCCGTGGCCGGTGGTCTGCCCGTACATGGCCCCGAGCACCGCGACTTTCGCGGTCGCGCGGTCGACACCGAGCTGCTGCGCGACGGGCGCGTACATGTCGGCCTCTGTCGTTGCGGCCGCGAGCATGCGATCACCCGACACCGCGGCGAGGACCCGCGGCTCGATCTGCCCGAGATCCGCGCGCACGAACACATGCCCGGTCTCGGCGACCACCGCGTCGCGCATGTCGGCGGGCATGTTGTGCAGCCCGGCCGACGCCGTCATCCGCCCGGCGGCACCGTCGGAGCCCGACCACGCGCCGCGCAGGCGACCGTCGTCGTGCAGGTTCTCGTCGAGCCACGCGTAGCCGTACGTGGTCGCCACCCGCTCGGCCTTCCGCCACGTGAGCAACGCCCCGACGAGCGGATGGGCATCGCGCAACGCCTCCAACCGCCACGCCCGCGTGTCGGGAACCTCGATCCCGACGCTGCGCAGCAACGACTTCACCTGCCCCGGGCTACGGAGATCGCAATCGCGGGCAAATGGCGTGTGGCGCAACACCTCCGCGTCGCGCTCGGCCCGCTGCCGGTTCGCCTCGGCCTCCGACCGCGGTCGCGCGCCGACGAACCCGGCAATCAACGACTCCGCGATGTCGCGACTCATCGGCAGGCCGTCGGCCGACAGCTCCGCGCACAGCAGCTCCGCGGCCGACTCCGAGCGCGCGGTCGCGAGCGCCATCGGACGATCGGCCAACGCGACCAATCGCAGGCGCTGGAGCCCGGCGACGACCAACGCGAGCTCCGCCCAACGTGCGAGCCGTTCGGGCGTCGCCGACCAACCACCGCTCACCCATTCGGGGCGGAGGTACCCGTCGCCCCGGACCGGCTCGTCGGACGCATCGTCGTCGGGTGAGATCTGCGTGAACAGGTCGGGGGGCGCGGCCGTGGGGATCGCGTCGAGGGGGCGGTCGTGGAGCAGGGCCCAGACTCGCGCCGGATCGGCGCGCCATCCACCGAACACGAGCCGGTGCACCCCGGCGATGTCCCAGCTCGTCGCGACCCGCACGCCCGCCGCGACGAGCGGCGCCGAGGTCGCGTTCGACCACATCACCCAGCGAGGGCGGATCTCCGCTTCGACCGCGCGCACGACACGTGCGGCGTCGGCGACCGAGCTCGACTCCGACCAGCGACCCGCAGCGGTGGCCATCGCGAACCCGACCTCGGGCACGGCCGCGAGGGCCACGAGATCACCGCGCGCGACCTCCCATTCCCGCAGCACCTCCGGCACGCCCATACCCGGCACCCTGCCACCTTCGCAGCCCCGGGGGCGCCGATCACTCGCCGCTGCGGCGCGCCAACGCAATCGGGAGGACGGGGCCGGACCCGGCTGCGCGGAGCAGCGTGCCGACCGTGGTGACCGTCCAGCGCGAATCGACGACGTCGTCGACGAGCAGCACCGGCCCGTCGGGAACGGCACCCGACACGGCGAAGGCGCCGGCGACGTTCGCGGCCTGCTGCGCGGTGTTGCTCATCTGGGCCTGCGGATCGCACTCCCGCGCCTTCGTGACCGCCGGCAGGTAGCGCAGCCCGAGCTTCTCGGCGAGCCGCGCGGCCAACGACGACACCAACTCCGGACGGCGCAGCGATGGAACCGCGGTGACCCACGTGGGCTTCGGATCGGGGCGCCACGTGCGGACGAGGCCGGCGAGCGCCTCGACGAGGTCGTCCCCGATCGCACCGGCCGGGAGCTGCTGCGCGACCGACTCGCCCCACCCGCCGTCGCCGTACTGGCACAGGGCCTTGCCCCACTCGCTCTGCCCCTCACGCGGGATGCGCTTGAGATCGGCCCATTGTTTGCGGGGCTCGATGTCGATGTCGTTGCCGCGCATGAACGCGAGGGCGCGCCGCGCCAGTTGCGAATCGACCTCGACGTCGACGATCGGGTGACCGAGACATCGCGAGCAGCGCCCGCAGGGCCCGGCGCCCGGGTCGTCGAGCTCGCGGCGGAGATGCTCCATGAGGCAGCCCGTGCCGTCGAGGTACTCGCGCATGCGCGCCTGCTCCGCTCGACGCAGCGCGGTGACCGACTCCACGCGCTCGGCCGGGTAGCTCCACGGTTGCGCGGTGCGTACGTAGCTCGCCTTCTCTCGCTCGATCGCCCCGTCGACCTCGAGCTGCTTCAGCATGTTGGTGAGCCGCGTGCGGCGGAGGTTGACCTCGGCTTCGATCGCCCGGATCGACACCGGGGCGTCGGCGTCGTCGAGCAGCGCGACCGTGCGCTCGGCGTGCTCCTGCGACGGGAACGCGGTGTTGATGAACCAGTCCTGGATCTGGGCGTCTTCGGTGCCGGCGAGCAGGATGCCGACGGCGCGGTCGATCGCCCGCCCGGCCCGCCCGACCTGCTGGTAGTACGCGACGACCGAACCCGGCGACTGGAAGTGCACGACGAAGCTGAGATCGGGTTTGTCGTACCCCATGCTGAGCGCCGAGGTGGCCACCACCACCTTGAGCTCGTTGTGCTTGAGCCGCGTCTCGATCGCCTGTTTCGCCTCGGACTCCTCCGCGCCGAAGTACGCGGCCGCCGCGATGCCGTTGTGCTCGAGCCACGCGGCGACGAGGGCGGCATCGCGCACGGTGAGCGTGTAGACGATGCCGCACCCCTCGATCTTGGGCAACGCGTCGACCAACCACGCGAGCCGTTGCGCCTGCGACGGGAGGTGCACGACGTCGAGTGCGAGGCTCTCGCGTTCGAGCGGGCCGCGGATGAGCACGAGGTCGTCGCCGAGCTGACCGATGATGTCGTCGACGACGCGGTCGTTGGCCGTCGCCGTGGTGCACAGCACCGGGACACCCGGAGGCAGGAGATCGAGCACGCGGGCGAGGCGGCGGTAGTCGGGGCGGAAGTCGTGGCCCCAGTCGCTGATGCAGTGGGCTTCGTCGATGACGAAGAGCCCGACTCGTGCCGCGATCTCCGGGAACACGTCGCCCCGGAACGCGGGGTTCGCGAAGCGCTCGGGGGAGACGAGCAGGATGTCGATGCGGTCATCGCGCAGGTCGAGCGCGATCTGCTCCCAGGTGTCCTTGTTGTCGCTGTTGATCGTGACCGCGCGGATACCGCCGCGTTCGGCCTGCTCGATCTGGTTGCGCATGAGCGCGAGCAACGGCGACACCAGCACCGTGGGGCCCGCGCCTCGGGCCCGCAGCAATCGGGTTGCGACGAAGTAGACCGCGCTCTTGCCCCAACCGGTGCGCTGCACGCACAGCACGCGCTTGTGATCGTCGACGAGGGCCTCGATCGCCACCCGTTGGCCGTCGCGGAAGTCGGCGTGGGCCCCGACGAGCGTGCGCAACGCCGCCAACGGGGCATCGGCGGACACGAGCGGGGTGGCGGAGTCGGCGGTCACAGTGATCGGAGTCTGGCAGCCGGGTGCGACACCCGAGACCGGTCGACGTCGACGGCGTGACTACGCGTCCACGGCGCCGGTGGGCGCCGCGATCTCACCCTGTGTGAGGTCGACGTGCGCCTCGGCGGCGGTGAGCTCCTCGAAATCGCCGGATTCGACCGAACCGCCGATCACGACCGGGGCAACCGAGGTCGGGCGAGCCAGCCCGTTCACCAGCGAGTGCAGCAGCCCGTCGACGTCGTCGAAGCGGGCCCGCCGGTCGAGACGATCGGCTTCGAGGCTCTCGGCGATGCGTTCGAACGAGTCGGCGACGCGGTGCATCGCATCGACCAACGCGTCGTCGCGATCGGCAACTGCAGGGGCGGCCGGCGCGGGCGGGGCGGGTGGCTCCGGCGGAACCGGCGGGGCGGGCACGAGAAACGGCGATTCGACCCGCGCCCGCGCGGCACCGGACGAATCGACCACGAGCGCGTCGACGGCCGGCACCCCCGGCTCGATCCCGTCGACGACCCGACTCGGATCGGGATCGAGGCGCATCCACGGCTCGCCGAGCTCGTCGCGATCGCCGTGGACCGCCGTCCGTCGCAGGCGCGCCCACACCAAAGTTGCCCGGCCGTCGAACCGACGCTTCATCGCGCTCCGACCCGCAACCAAACGGGGTCGGAAGGGCTCGGGCTCAGCACTGCATGCACTCTGGGAAGGTACCGTCGCCCGGACGACCGGATGCGGATGCCGGAGGCCGCGCGGACCCGGCGTAGGACGATCCGCTACCGTCGAATCCCCCGCCCGCGTGAGCCGGATTGCGTCGAGGGAGCACCCGGAATGCCCGACCCGTCGAACCCCGCGACCACGCGATGGAACGACGACCCGTCGCGTAAGTGGCGCAAGCGCCGGCGGCGGTTCCGCAGGCGGATGCGCCGGGGGTTCGACGTGCTCCTGGTTGCGCTCATCGTCGTCGTCTTCGCCCTCGCCCTCCGACAGAGCACCTCGAAGAGCAACGGGCACAAGAAGGTTCCGGTCACGGCGGTCACCGTCGCCACCCCACCCGAGGCCGACGTCAAGCTCACCAGCTGCAACTACTCGAACTACGCCGCATCGTCGAACCTGACGGTCACGAACCACCTCGCGCTCGACCAGAACTACGTGGTGAAGGTGCAGTTCAAGGACGGGGCCGCCGACTTCTCCC
>DAIQOP010000247.1:0-6028 GCA_036787815.1 Actinomycetota bacterium | reverse complement strand
GCGGAGCTCGGGGAACACCTTGCCCACCTTGCCGAGCAGGTACTCGCCGTAGGTTCCCGACCATTCGTGCACGTTCGCGCCGTCCCACCGGGCGTGGTCGTGATCGGTGCCGTCGTCGACCGACGATGCGGGCAGATTCGGAATCGGCAACACCTCGGCGTCCCACGCGGGGTCGAGAAACAGCGGGAACGAGATGCGATCGAGCCCGGTGGTGTTGCGCACGCGGTGCGGCGTGGAGCGGTACCGACCGCCCGTCATGCGTTCGAGCATGTCGCCGAGGTTGACCACGTACGCGTCGGGAATCGGCGCCGCGGCGACCCACCCGTCGCGACCCCGAACCTCGAGACCGCCGGAGGCGTCCTGCCCGAGGATGGTGAGGAGCCCGTAGTCGGTGTGCTCGCCGACGCTCCACTGCGCCGCGCCGTGGCGGAGCGGTGGGTAGTGGAAGATGCGGAACAGCACGATCGGGTCCGCGGT
The DNA here is from genome assembly GCA_036787815.1 of Actinomycetota bacterium. GTDB lineage: Bacteria > Actinomycetota > Acidimicrobiia > IMCC26256 > PALSA-610 > DATBAK01. The sequence goes on along the minus strand of DAIQOP010000247.1, from coordinate 5,551 downwards.
GAGATGGCGGTCGAACCAGTCGTCGTCGAGGCCGAGACCGCGCGAGATCGCGGCGAGCAGCCGATGCCCGACGCGCGTGGCCGCGTCGATGTACTCGAGCACCGCATCACGAAGGCCCGCCGGCCGCAACGGGAACAGGTTCGGCCCGTGCATCGGGAGGCCGGCGCGCACTCGCGCGTCGTCGGGCGTGAGCTCCTGCCCGAAGTAGAAGCCTTCCTTCATGTCGGGCACACCGGAGGTGAGCTCGCCGCCGACGGGGAACCAGCCGCGCCACGCCCGCCCGCCGTTGGCCATCGCGACCGCCGACTTCTCCGCTTCGGGTAGTGCGAAGAACTCCCGCGCGAGCGCCTCGATGCGGTGATGCAGCTCGGCGGGGACACCGTGCCCGACGATCGTGAAGAAGCCGGTGTCGCGGCACGCGTCGTCGATCTCGCGTGCGACGGCGTGCGGGTCGGTGGCCCATCGTGCCGGTGAGACGTCGACGATCGGCAGCTGGTCCACGGGTGCCGCTAGCTAGGCGGGAAGGCCCTGCTGCTTGTCCATCATGTCGGCCATGACCGCGCGGATGAAGTCGTCGGCCTCGGTGGTCCAGCCGCCGGGGATGCCGCCGTAGATGGAGCCGCTCTTCGCGGGCTCGTCCTTGTGCTGGCGGGCGTACTCGACCGACTCCGCGAGGGCGGCGGTCCACGCCTCACGCACGCCTTCGAGGGTCTGCGGGCGTGTCACGCACATGTGGATCGAGTTCGGGTACTGCTGCCCGTTCATGCGCCACCCGCGCTCCCGCAGCGCGTCGTTCACGTGGTAGATGTCGAACTCGTCGCTGGTGAACGAGAAGCAGAACGTGGGGCTTCCCATGAGCCGCAGCTCCGGATGCGACCGCACGTCGGCCTGCATCGCGAACGCGGTCTCGAACACGGCCTTCGCGTACTTGAGGTAACCCTCCCGGCCGAGCGAGACCATCGACGCCCAGCTCACCGCGAGGAGGCCGCTCGAACGAGACCCGTCGATGCCGGGCGAGCAGTACTTGCCGCCGCTCCAACTGGTCTGGAAGAAGTACTGCCCGTCGCGCAGCGCGCTATCGCGGAACAGCAGCAGCGAGGTGCCTTTGAGGCTGTACCCGTACTTGTGGGTGTCGGCCGAGATGGTGGTGACCCCGGGCACACGGAAGTCGAACGGCGGGATGTCGTACCCGAGCTGCTCTCCGAAGGGAAGGATGAACCCGCCGAGGCAACCGTCGACGTGGAGCCCGATGCCGTGTTCGAGCGCGAGCGCACCGAGGTCGGCGATGGGGTCGATGGTGCCGTAGCCGTAGTTGCCGGCCGATCCGATGATCGCGACGGTGTTGCCATCGATCGCGTCGCGGACCGCGGACACGTCGGCCTGCGTGGAGACCGGATCGATCGGCGTACACCGCAACTCGATCCCGAGGAGGTGGCAGGCCTTGTCGAACGCGGGATGCCCGGTCTCGGGCTTCACGACGTTGGGCCGCTCGATCCCGCGCCGGGTGCCGGCTTCGCGGTAGGCGAGCATCGCGTGGAGAATGCTGCCGCTCCCACCACTGGTGACGAGCCCGCCGGGCGTGGTGTCGGTGACGGTGCCGGCGTGCATCAGGTCGAGGCCCATCGCGATCACTTCGCCCTCGAAGCGCGTCGAGCTCGGGCACACGTCGCGTTGCAGCGCGTTCATGTGGCCGTAGTAGCCGAAGGCCTCGTTGAGGAACTCGTAGTGCTCGTGCGAGCCGCAGTACATCGAGCCGGAGACCTTGCCGTTCTCCCACGACGCGTCTTCGCGCTGCGACATCTCGCGCAGCTCGCGCAGGATCTCCTCGCGCGGACGGCCGTGCTCCGGCAGGCCGCGCAACACCGGGTACTCGTCTGCGTACGGGTAGAAGCTGCTCATCAGGGCCTCGGATAGGGTCTCGAGTCGTGCGATCGGATGCACCTTACGTCCTTGCCGTCGATCTGGGAACGACAGGAGTAAAGGTCGCGGTGGTCGACGCCGACATGGCGATCCGAGCCGCGGCGAGCGAGGCGTTCGCCACGCGGTTCACCTCCGACGGCGGCGCCGAGCAGGACGCCGAAGGCTGGTGGCAGGCCATCGGGCGCTGCTCCCGGGCGGCAGTGACGAGGGCCGGCGGCGCGGACACGATCGTCGCGGTCGCGGTCACGAGTCAGTACATGTCGGTCGTCGCGATCGACGAGCACGGCGTACCGCTCGCTCCCGTCGTGATGTGGATGGACACACGCGGCGCGCCGCTGCACCCGTTGCGCGACGACGCGGATGCGTTCGATCTCTGGATCGACCGCCACGGCCTGCCGCCCCTGCCGACCGACGACCTCGCGCACACCGCCGCGTTGCGTGCCGCGTATCCGCACGTCGACGCGCACGTCGCGGCGTTCGTGGAGCCGGTCGATGCGTTGGTCGCGCGCTTGTCCGGGCGCATCGTCGCCACGGCCACGACCGCGTTTCCGTTGATGTGCACCGACAATCGCGTGTGGTCGCGTGTCGGGTACGACCCGACGTTGCTCGCGCGGGCGGGCGTCGATCCGCGCCGGCTGCCGCCCATCGTCCCGAGCGACGAGCCGATCGGGCCGGTCACCGCCGACGCCGCGGCGCACCTGGGCATCGCGACCTCCGCGCTCGTGGTGCCGGGCACCGTCGACTCGATCACGTCGGCCGTCGGCGGTGGCGCGCTCGAAGCGTCGCACGTCGCCCTCGTGGTGGGGACGACATCGGTGATGGCCACCCATGTCGATGCGAAGGCCGCGGATCTGGCCCACGGCATCTCGAGCATCCCGAGCCCGCTTTCGGAGCGGTACTTCGTGATGGCCGAGAACGGCGTCGGCGGTCGGGCGCTCGACGCGTGGCTGCACCAGGTGATCTTCGCTCCCGACGCGCTCGCGACCGGCGGCGTGCCGCCCGACGTGTTCGCGCGTGCCGAGGCGGTCGCGGCCGCCGTCGATCCCGGCAGCGGCGGTGTGCTCTATCTCCCCTGGCTGACCGGGTCGATGGCCCCGGCCCCCAACGACGACATGCGGGGAGGATTCGTCGGTCTGGGCCTCGCGTCGACACGCGGCGAGATGACCAGGGCGGTCTACGAAGGCGTCGCGCTCAACGCCGCGTGGCTGCTCGATCCCTTCCGGGCCTTCACGGGAGTCGAGTACGAGGAGATCACCTTCGGAGGCGGAGGCGCCCGCTCCGCGTTGTGGGGCGACATCCTGGCTGCGGCGCTCGGCGTCACCGTGCACCGCCTGGCCCAGCCCGAGTACACGAACGCGCGGGGCGCCGCCCTGCTGGCCTTCGGTGTGCTCGGGACGCTCGATCCCGACGCGGTCGGCCCTCGCCCCCGGGTCGCGCAGACGCACCGCGCCGATCCCGAATGGGCCGCCGCCTACGCGCCACTGATCGAGCGGCTGAGCGGGTTCCATGCCGCCACCCGGTCGTGGCATCGAGGCAGCTAGGGCCGTTGGGCCCTGGAACCAGGGTCGCCGAGCGCACATCGTGGAACCCGGGTCCGAAGGAGCGCGGTTGGGGCGCGAGGTCGGGAGGCTGCGCGATGGTCGAGCGATTGAACGGTTTGGACACGGCCATGCTCGCGGGGGAGACGCCGGAGTGGCACATGCACACCGGTGCCCTCGTACTCCTCGAGCCGATCGACGGCCAGGAGCTCGACGTCGCGTCGCGCCTCCGCGCGGTGCTCGATGCCCGGCGCGGTGTTCTCGGCCCGTTCCGCTACGAGCTGGTCGAAGCGCCGCTGGGCCTCGGCCGTCCGGTGTGGGCCGACACCGGCGGGTCTGATCTCGGCGCGCAGGTGCACCGGGTCGGCGTGCCCGCGCCCGGCGGCATGCGCGAGGTCGCGGCGCTCGCCGGAGAGCTCTTCTCCCTGAAGCTGAGCCGCACCGGGCCGCTCTGGGAGATCTGGGTGCTGGAAGGCCTCCAGAGCGGTCACGTCGGCCTGCTCGCCAAGGTCCACCACGCCCTGATGGACGGGGTGCGCGGCGCGCGTCTCTTCGAGGCGCTCTTCGATCTGGAACCCGACGCACCCCTCGGTGGACGCGACGAGCAACGGGCGTGCTTCGAACCGACCCCGTCACGGTCGCAGATGCTCGCCCGCACCGGAGGGTTCCTGGCCGGAACCCCGTTGCGGGCGCTGCATCTCGGCGCCGAGCTCGTCCCCGCGATGGCCCGCCTCGCCCGGCTGGTGACCTCACCGCAGGGGCGCGGCGTCGTCGTGCCGTTCCGCGCGCCGCGAACGTCGATGAACGGGCCGCTCACGTCTCGCCGGGCGTTCGCGTTCACGTCCGTGTCACTCGACGACTTCCGCACGGTCAAGAAAGCCTTTGGCGTGACGATGAACGACGTCGCGCTCGCGTTGAGCGCCGACGTGATGCGCCAGTACCTCATCGATCGCGACGAGCTCCCGGATCGGCCGCTCGTCGCGGCGATCCCCGTGGGCGTCCATCGAGATGCCGACGCGACATCCGGCAACTTCGTGTCGGCCACCGGTACCTGCCTCCACACCGACATCGCCGACCCGGTCGCGCGACTCGCGGCGATTCACGCGTCGATGCAGACCGCGAAGGCGATGCAGGCCGCCCTCGGGGACGATCTCGTCATCGACGCGCTCGCCGTGCTCCCCCCGGCCGCGCTCAGCGCCGGCCTCAGCCTCTACCGCGGCCTCGGTCTCGCCACGACCCACCCGCCGATCTTCAATGCGATCATCTCCAACGTCGCCGGGCCGCCCGTCCCCCTCTACTCCTGCGGAGGTCGCCTCGCCGCGACCTACACGCTCGGCCCGCTTCTCGCCGGCTGCGGTCTCAACATCACGCTGCTGAGCTACCAGGACCACGTCGACTTCGGTATCGCCACCTGTCCCGATCTCATCGAGGACGGATGGCAGCTCGCCGAGGGCATTCCCGACGCGCTCGCCGTGCTCCTCAAGGCCGCCGGCCCATGAGCTTCGGGCGTTCGGAGCGGTCCCGCATCTAGGATGCCGCCGCCCGAAACTCCGAGCACGAGGAGCCCCATGAAGAACCGAATCGCACGGCTCGGGGTCGCGGCAGTCGCGGTCGCGCTGGTCGCGACCGCCTGCACGAGCTCGACCAAGAGCGGCGGCGGGACGACCGGCGGTGCGACCACCACGGCGGCGAGCACCAACGACCCGACGCTGAACCAGTGGGCGATCACCTATACGGGTGGCAAGCTGCAGAAGGCGGCCGGCGCCCCGATCAATATCGGCTACGTCAACGACGACAGCCTCTTCCCGGAGGCCACGATCGGCGTGAAGGCCGCGGTCGCGTACGCGAACGCCGAGCTCAACGGCGCGGACGGCCATGTGATCAACCTGAAGTCGTGCGAGGTCGTCACCGCGTCCGACGGCGCCAAGTGCGGCGCGCAGATGGCGAACGACCCGTCGATCAACCTCGTGCTCACCGGCACGCTGCTCGACGGCAACAGCGACCTGTACAACGCGCTCAACGGTAAGAAGGCCGTGATCATCGGCAACGGCGTCACGCCCGCCGACTTCACGAACCCCGCCGGTGAAGCGTTC
>DAIQOP010000246.1:551-6064 GCA_036787815.1 Actinomycetota bacterium | reverse complement strand
GGTCGGCATGACGCTGCCGATGGCCCGCGACCTCGGGGTCCTCGGCATCCGCGTGATGACGATCGCGCCGGGCAGCTTCGACACGCCGATCTTCGGGTTCGTGCCCGACGCGATGAAGGAAGGGCTCACCTCGATCGTGCCGTTCCCCCACCGGATGGGTTACCCCGACGAGTTCGGGCAGCTGGTCGAGCACATCGCGACCAACTCGTACCTCAACGGCGAGGTCATCCGCATCGACGGCGCCGTGCGTTTCCCCCCGAAATGACTGGTCGCGCTCGGTCGCGCTGAGGGCGCCTGGCGGCGCCGAGAAGCTCCGCTCGCGCTCCGCACGCGGGATGGGAGGCAGCCGGTTCTCGTGGCTCCGAGTGCGCTCAGACCGAGACGAGCTGGGGCTTCGACAGGGCGAGGGCGTTGTCGCGCATGATGAGCCGGATCTCGGCGTCGGTGAAGCCGGCGAGGTCGTGGATGAAGCTCACGGGCTCCGCGAGCCCTTCGGCGTGCGGGTAGTCGGAGCCGAAGATGATGTGCTCGGCGCCGATCGTGTCGCGCAGCTCGACCAGCGGGTCCTCGTAGTACGGCGACACCCACACGTGCGTGCGCAGCTGCTCGACCGGGTCGCCACCGGGGAACTCGCTCGGCCGCTGCGCGTAGCTCTTCTTCAAGCCGCGCGCGAGGCCGGGAACCCAGTCGGATCCGCTCTCGATGGTCGCGACCCGCAGGTTGGGATGCCGGGCGAAGACGCCGTGGCAGATGAGTGCGCCGATGGTGTCGAAGATCGGGCGGTGGCCGCCGGTGAGCGCGCGGAACGCGTCGTGGCGGAACGCCTCCATCTCGTCGGACGCGCCCCAATCGGACGCGTAGCGGGCATAGCCCGCGTCGCCCGAGTGGTACGCGACGAGGATGCCGGCCTCGGAGAGGCGGGCCCAGAACGGGTCGTAGACCGGGTCACCGGGTGAGCGGCTGAAGTTCGGTCCGCGCACCGGGCCGGAGCGCATCACGATCACGCGGGCGCCCTGCTCGAGCACCCACTCGACCTCGGCGGCGGCCCGGTCGGGATCCTGGAGCGTGAAGTACGGCGCCGCGAAGATCCGGTCGCGGTAGTTGAAGGTCCAGTCGTCGAGCAACCACTGGTTGAACGCGTGGAACGCGGTGTGCGACGCCTCGACGTCGCGCGTGAGCGCCTCTTCCATGCCCACACCGAGCGTGGGGAACATGAAGCAGCCTTCGACGCCCTGGCGGTCCATGAGATCGACGCGCGGCTCGGGGTGCCGGTACGCCGGACTGATCGGCTCGAGCTCGCCGAACGCGGCGCGGATGTCGTCGCCGGGGCTCTTGCCGCGGAAGTAGTCGTCGAGGCAGCCGGGTCGCGCGACGGGGTCGAACAGCGGGTTCGGGATGAACCGGTTGACCTTGCCCGCGACCACGAGGCGCTGCTTGCCGTTGATCTCGGCCCACTGCATCGCGCGCTTGGCGAAGCGGGGATCGACGTGACGCGTGAACGCGTCGGGCGCCTCGTAGTAGTGATTGTCGGCGTCGAACGCCAGGTAACCGAGATCGATGGCCTCGGCGTGAGGGCTGTCGGACATCAGCGTCGCCTCCTCGAAGTGGTGGGCGCGTGCCGTGAAGTGGAACCTGTTCTAGTTTACCTCCAACCCTGGCGGCCCGTCCCGGAAGCCCGCCCTCCCAGAGGAGACCCGATGGTGCTCGAACGGTTCCGTGTGGACGGAAAGGTCGCGATCGTCACCGGCGCCGGCCGCGGCATTGGGGCGGCAACCGCCGTCGCGCTCGCCGAGGCCGGGGCCGACGTGCTCCTCGCGGCGCGCACGGTCGAGCAGCTCGAGGCCGTCGCGGAGCAGGTACGCGCGCACGGGCGGCGGGCGCTCGTGGTGCCGACCGACGTCGACGACGAGGAACGCCTCGCGGCCCTCGCCGACACCGCGGTCGCCGAGCTCGGCCGCCTCGACATCGTGGTGAACAACGCGGGCGGCACCGCTCCCCGCCCGTTCCTCGCGACCAGCGCCGGCTACATGCAGCGCTCGTTCCACTTCAACGTCGTCACCGCGTTCGTGCTCAGCAAGGCCGCGGTGCCGCACATGCTCGAGCAGGGCGGCGGCTCGATCGTCAACATCTCGTCGGCGATCGGGCGCATGCGCGACCGTGGGTTCGTCGCCTACGGCACGGCGAAGGCCGCGCTCAGCCACATGACGCGGCTCATGGCCGCCGACCTCTCACCCAAGACCCGCGTCAACGGCATCGCGGTCGGCTCGGTCGCGACCTCCGCGCTCGAGACCGTGCTCACCAACGAGGCGATCCTCAGCGAGATGATCGGTCGCACCCCGGTGAAGCGGCTCGGCGAGGCCGACGACATCGCGATCGCGGCGCTCTACCTCGCGTCCGACGCGGCGTCGTTCGTGACCGGCAAGATCTTCGAAGTCGACGGCGGCCTCGAAGAACCCAACCTCGTCCTCGGCATCCCGGACGTGTAGACAACCACTCGTACCCGCAAGAACGAACCCGGCGGCTGAGGCGTCCGGAGCGGCGAGCCTGGGCGAAGCAAAGGAAGCAGGCTCCAGTGCCACAGAGCGAGCGCGACCATGAAGACAGCTCCCGAACCAGTGAGAACCGCGATTCAGTAGCGCGCTTCTGGGCGACGCTGTACCGGCGTGATTACGACGGGGTGGGGGCGTTCTTCGCGCCCGACGGCGAGTACACCGACGTGCCCTCGCCGGCCGACGACGTCGCGCGCGGGCCCGCGCAGATCGCCGCGCGCCTGAAGCTCGGGTTCGAGAAGCTCTCGGGCATCAGCCACGACGTCCGGTTGATCGTGGCCGAAGGCGACACCGTCGTCACCGAGCACGACGAGAGCTGGGAGTGGCCGACGGGCGAGAAGGTCACGCTCCCGTTCGTGTCGGTGCAGCAGTTCCGCGACGGCAAGATCGTGCGCTGGTGGGACTACTGGGACATGTCGACGCTCATGAACGCCGCGCCGGCGTGGTGGGTGGAGCACATCATGCAGGGCTACACATGACCGGCACGGTGCTGTACGCGCGCGACGAGCACATCGCCACCATCACGTACCACCGCCCCGAAGTGCGCAACGCGATCAATGCTGAGCTGCGCGACGATCTCAACGCCGCGTGGGAGCGCTTCCGCGCCGACGACGACGCGTGGGTGGCCATCGTCACCGGGGCGGGCGATTCGTTCTGCGTCGGTGCCGACCTGCGCGACGGCGGCGGTTCGGCCGGCACGTTCGCGGGCTCGTTCTGGGAGATCCCGACGGTCAACTCGTTCGAGAGCGGCATGGAGATCTGGAAGCCCACGATCGCCGCGGTCAACGGCTACTGCCTCGGCTACGGCCTCACCGCGGTGCTCACGTGCGACTTCGTGCTCGCCGCCGACGACGCGCAGTTCGGGTTCCCGGAAGTTCGCCTCGGTGTGCCGACGATCGTCGGCGCGCTCCGGCTCCCCGACCGCGTCGGGATGCAGCAGGCGCTCGAATTGCTGCTCACCGGCGACCGCATCGATGCGGCCCACGCGCTCGAGATCGGCCTCGCGTTGCGGGTGGTTCCCCGCGCCGACCTGCTCGGCGAGGCCCACCGCCTCGCGCGGCGGCTCTGCCAGGGCGCGCCGCTCGCCGTGCGCGCGGTGAACGAGATGGCCCACCGCGGTCGCGGTCTCCCGTGGACCGAGGCCGTGCGGTTCGGCGAGACGATGCGACTTGTCGCACACGCTACCGAGGACGCCAAGGAGGGCATGGCGGCAGCCCGAGAGCGTCGTGCTCCTCACTGGTTGGGCCGGTAGCCGCCGCACTGCGACGCCAGCGGTCGGCGACGGACGCAGCAGCGGTCGATTCTGAGCGTCTCGTGGGCTCTCAGGTCTGCACTCGCGTGCAGGGTCTACGCGCGAGATGAGGGTTCAACCTCTCCTGCTGGCCCGAGAGGTCCCCGCTCGCGCGGGGATTTCGCTCACGAGGTCTGCGCGCGAGCGCAGGGTTTAGGGTCGACCCGGCGGCTAGGCAGCCTGCGAGCCGAGCGCCGAGGCTCAAGCTGTGCGGTGAGCCACCCCCAGCGAGTCGCTACCCGCTTCGTTCGACCGACAAGCACCCGTGGTGCACGTGCTTGCTCTCGCTCGTCACGGGACGACCCGCACTGCGCTGTTGTCGTCCAGAGCGAGCACCGCGGCGTCCGGACCCACCCTCGTTTGCCGCCGCGGGTCTGGACGCCGCAGCTTGTGGAGTGAGGGTACGCGCGAACGAGGTCGTCTCCAACCGCGCTCCGATGATCTGCGCTGACTGTCGGCGTCCGATGGCGCTACGCGGTCCCCGTCGAGCCAACCCCGCGCGTGACACTCCCAGAGCGCAGGGGAGTCAGTAACGATCCTTCAACCTGGGGTGCGTATTACCTCCATCTAGTTGAAGGAACCTTGTTATCTCCCCTCCCCACGTCCGCTCGCCCTACCTCCGGCGAACACGCGAATCACTCGCCCGACTCGCCGGACTCCGGTCTCGCAACCTCGACCGCCCCGATCCTGCATCGGCCGCGTCGCCGTCACGCTCGCGTCGCGCCACGGTGACGGGTGGCGGCGACTGGGACAGGGTCGTTAGCGCGGTCGACGACGACGACCTCGCTACTCAGCGAGCGCCGCCAGGGCTTCAGTGGTTCGCTGCTCGGTCTCCTGAATCGCCGAGGCGTAGGTCTGCGTCGCCGTGTGTGTGCGTGTCCGACCCGCTTCGATACCTCGACCGGTGATGCTCCGGCGTGGAGTGCAATCCCAACGCGAGCGTTCGGATTCGCGGCGATGGGGAAGTCCAGTAGATCCACGGATGATCGTGCCTCAAGCATCGTTCGGAGTGCGCCGATGCGTGGTGAAAGGAAGAAGAGTCTCCGCTCTCCTGCGGGGTGAATCTCGACGGAGTGAGGCAGTGATGGGTGACCAGGCGTTGGTGAGTGACCGCGCGCCGAATGACGCGACCTCCAGCGACGAAGCGACAACCGCCCCGGCCGCCGCCAACGAGAGCCGGATGAAGGTTCGCTGGTACGAACCCCTGGTCTACGTGGCGATTCTCGTCGTCTGGTTCGGGGTCACGCTAGGGGCTGGGCACGCGACCAGCAGCGCGTCGCTCAGCGGAAAGGTCGCTACGACCCAGGCTGAGGCCGACAAGTACAACGCGGATGCCGCGAGCGCAGCGCAGGGCGCGGTCGTGGTTATAGCGTTGATCGCGATGGCCTTCGTTGCCAACAGAGTCGGCTACCGGGGTCTCGACGCGTTCATGCTGCTCGTTCCGATCTTGGGAGCCGTGATCTTTTTCAAGCTGCTGTGGCGGCTCGCGTGCTTGCACCGGCGCTACTGGACTCCTCGCCCCCCAGGCCCAGCTTTCCTCCACAGACCCTTGACCTGGCGGCATGCTCAAGTCACCGGCGGGTTGTGACGACGTTTCCATTTGGGTCGGCTGGAGCTACCCGCCGGAGGAGGGTCCGTTGTCGGAGCTCGCAGAACAGTTAGGGGACTTCTCG
>DAIQOP010000246.1:0-541 GCA_036787815.1 Actinomycetota bacterium | reverse complement strand
CCCTGTGCCACAAGCACAGGCGACGCCTGAGGATCAACCTCGCTCGGGCCGGACCGGTCTCGCGAAGTAGCGCCCGCGTCGTCGCCGAGCGCTGGCTTCGCACAGCTTCGCCCTGAATCCAAGGCCGTGCGCTGTTCAGCCTCGCCTCGTATCGGGGAACGTAGGCGACAATCTCACGCAAGCTGGTCGCTCTCGGGTGATCTCGAAGACGCCAGCACGTTCCAGCAGCGCCGCTACCCAGCCCGCGGTGGCTCGGTTGACGTGGCCCTTGAGGTACGCATCGAGTGTGCCTGGGTCGGCGTGCGTCTCGTACTTGGAGCCGATCGGCACGGAGCCCTTGCCTCTCAGGTAATCGGGGGCGACGACCATAAAGCCCATCCCTATGAATACGGGAAGGACCGTCAGGACGAGGGCGGTGATGCGGCCCTGGGAAGACAATGCCTTGACATGGCCTTTCAAGCGGAATCGGGACCGGATCAAAGTGGCGAGACTGGCCAATATCTCAGTCAGGTTGCCTCCGGTTTCTCTTTGCAACAGCACC
>DAIQOP010000245.1:1678-6114 GCA_036787815.1 Actinomycetota bacterium | reverse complement strand
CCTGCTCGTACGCCGACACGAGGGCGGAGTACTCGGGGATGGCGAGCAGTGACTCGTGGGTGCCGGTCGCGACGACGCTCCCGTCGCGCAGGAAGAGCACGCGATCGGCGAGCGCGATCGTCGACAGCCGGTGCGCGACGACCACGGTCGTCATCTCGAGCTCTTCGCGCAGCGCGCCGAGGATCCGCGCCTCGACCGTCGGGTCGACCGCGGAGGTGGCGTCGTCGAGGATCAGCACGCGCGGGTTGCGCACGAGCGCCCGCGCGAGCGCGACCCGCTGGCGCTGACCGCCCGAGAGCGTGACGCCGCGCTCGCCCACCACCGTGTCGTATCCGTGAGGGAGCCCACCCACGAACTCGGATGCCTGCGCGATCTCGGCGGCGCGCCGACGCTGCTCGGGAGAGGCGTCGAAACCGACGGTGATGTTCTCGCCCACGCTGTCGGCGAACAGGAACGACTCCTGGAACACGAGGCAGACCGCGGCCCGGAGCTCCGGCGGGGCGACCCCACGCGCGTCGATGCCGCCGATCGCGACGACACCACGCTCGGGAACCACCAGCCCGGCCAGCAGGTCGCACAGCGTGCTCTTGCCGGAACCCGTCGCACCCACGAGCGCGACGATCGCACCCGGCTCCACGGCGAACGTGCAGTCGTAGAGCACCGGCTCGCTGCCGGGATACGCGAAGTCGAGACCGTCGACGGCGAGCGAGAGCGGCCCGGGCGGGAGCGGGACCGGACGGGCCGGACGCGGTGCCGGCAGCGCCGCCAGGATCCGATCGACGCGCGCGATGGAGACGACCGACCGCGGGAGCTCTTCGAGCAGGAACCCGACGACGCGCATGGGGAACGCGAGCAGGGTGAAGAGCAGCATCACCGTCACGAGCTGGCCCGGGGTCACGGCTCCCTGCGACACGCGCCATCCGCCGAAGGCGAGGATCGCGACGCTACCCAGGTTGGGCATCGCGTCGAGCGAGGGCTCGAAGAACGCGCGCAGCTTGCCGACCGCGATCCGCTCGGTGCGCAGCCGGTCGGCCGCCGCCGCCAGCCGGGCCCGTTCGAGCGCCTCGAGACCGAGGGTCTTCACCGCGAGCGCGCCGTCGAAGCTCTCGTGCGCGATCGACGACACCTCGCCGACGCGCTGCTGCACCATCGCCGCCGGCGCCTCGACGCGCCGCGTGTACGACCGGTTCAGCAGGAACATCGAGGGGAACAGGAGAAGCCCCACGATCGTGAGGACCGGGTCGATGAACAGCAGCTCGACCACCGAGAACACGATGAGCACGAGCAACCCGATCGAGAACGGCAACGGGTGCACGACCTCGGTCGACGCCTCGACGTCGATGTCGGCGTGCGCCATGAGCTCCCCCGTGGGATGCAAACGGTGGAACTCGAGCGGCACCTCGATGTACTTGTCGGTGACCTGCCCGCGCAGCGTCACCTGCGACCGCCGCGCGGTCATCGCCGCGAAGTATCTGCGGGAGACGACCCCGCACCCACGCACGAGCGCCACGAGCACGACGGCGCACGCGTAGAACCAGACCGTCGACGCGTGCACGTGGCGGCTCGGATCGAACGACGGCGTGATCACCCGGTCGGTGACGCGCCCGAGCACGGTCGCGCCGGCCACCGACATCACCGCGTAGACGACGGACCCGCTCACCGCGGCCGAGAACGGCAACGGGTGGAGCGAGATGAAGCGCCAGAGCACACGGGAACCCCGGCGGAGCAGGCTGGGGCCGCCCCCCGGGGACTGCGCGCTCACGCCGTTCCTTCCGTCGCTCGGTCGCGCATCTCCGATGAGATGCGGCTCGCACCGTGGCCGCCGGCCGCGAGGGCCGAGACTGGGAACACGGTGCTGGGGAATGGCATTGTACCGGCGGTACCGCGACACCCGGAGGGGATATGGCCCTGTTCAACCGAACGCCGACCATGGTCGACGAGCAGACCGCGCTCCCCGGCCGCGCCGAGCGGATCGCGGTTGCCGAGCGGCACTTCGTCCTCGGCACCCCCCTCGTTCCCCCGTTCCCCGAGGCAATGCAGACCGCGATGTTCGCGATGGGATGCTTCTGGGGCGCGGAACGGAAGTGCTGGCAGGAACCGGGGGTGTACACAACGGCCGTCGGGTACGCGGGCGGCTTCACCGCCAACCCCACCTATGGCGAGGTGTGCAGCGGCTCGACCGGCCACACCGAGGCCGTGCTCGTGGTCTTCGACCCGACGCTCACGTCGTACGAGCGGCTGTTGCAGGTGTTCTGGGAGAACCACGACCCCACGCAGGGCATGCGCCAGGGCAACGACATCGGCACGCAGTACCGATCGGGCCTCTACTGGTACACCGACGCACAGCAGGCCGCGGCCCTGGCCTCGCGCGACCAGTACGCGCAACGCCTGAAGGCGTCCGGCCACGGCGACATCACCACCGAGCTGCGCGCCGCGCCCGAGTGGTTCTACGCCGAGGACTACCACCAGCAGTACCTTGCGAAGAACCCCGGTGGATACTGCGGGATCGGCGGCACCGGCGTCAGCTGCCCGATCGGTCTCGCGGCCGGCTGACGCGCGGTCCGGCAACTCGGGTTGCGACACACACAACAGGCGGGAGCACGGTGATTCTCGACCGTTTCAAGTTGACCGATCGCGTCGCGATCGTGACGGGTGCCGGCAAGGGCATCGGCGCGGGCACCGCGCGAGCGCTGGCCGAAGCGGGTGCCGACGTGGTCGTCGCGGCGCGCACCGTCGCCGACATCGAGCAGACCGCCGCCGACGTGCGCGAGCGCGGCCGCCGGAGCCTCGCGGTGCCCTGCGACGTCACCCGCACCGAAGATCTCGAAGCCCTCGTGGCCGCGACCGTCGCCGAGTTCGGGCGCGTCGACGTGCTCGTGAACAACGCCGGCGGCTGGCTGCCCCGACCCTTGATGGAAACGAGCGAGAAGGCGTTCGAGGCCGCGCACCGCTTCAACGTCACCTCCGCGTTCCTGATGATCCGGTTCGCGGTGCCGGCGATGCTCGAGCACGGCGGCGGGTCGATCGTCAACATCTCCTCGCGCGCCGCGAGCATGGTGCAGCCGGGGTTCACGGCGTACGGCACCGCGAAGGCCGGCTTGTCGTTCATGACCCGTCTCGCGGCGCCGGAGCTCGCACCGAAGATCCGGGTCAACGCGATCGAGGTGGGCGGAGTCGAGACGGCCGCCCTCGAGATGGTGCTCAGCGACGAATCGGTACGCCGCGAGCTCGAGGACAACACCCCGATGCGGCGCGTCGGCCAGGTCGACGACATCGCCGCGTGCGTGGTCTATCTCTCCTCACCCGCCGCCTCGTGGGTCACGGGCAAGATCTTCGAGATCGACGGCGGCGTCGAGCACCCGGCGTTCACCGTCCCCGTCCCCGAGCTGTAGCCGCCGGTCGCGCCGGCGCTTTCGCCCGCGCGGCCCACCCGGGCAGACTGAGCCGATGGACAGCCTGCGCACGCCCGACGAGCGCTTCGTCGACCTTCCCGATTTCCCGTTCCGCCCTCACTACGTCGAGATCGACGACGGCGACGGCGGGCAGCTCCGGGTGCACTACCTCGACGAAGGCCCGCCCGACGCGGCACCCGTGCTGCTCATGCACGGCGAGCCGTCGTGGTGCTTCCTCTACCGGACGATGATCCCGGTGCTCACGGCGGCCGGGCACCGCGTGATCGCGCCCGACCTCGTCGGGTTCGGTCGATCGGACAAGCCGACGGCGCGCACGGACTACACGTACCAGCGCCACGTCGACTGGATGCGCCGGGCGGTCATCGACGCGATCGACCTCCACGACGCGACCTTCGTAGGGCAGGACTGGGGCGGGCTGATCGGCCTGCGGTTGGTGGCCGAACACCCCGACCGGTTCGCGCGTGCGGTCGCCGCGAACACGATGCTGCCGACCGGCGACCACCACCCCGGCGATGCGTTCCTCGCGTGGCAGAAGTTCTCGCAGGAGACGCCCGTGTTCCACGTGGGCGGGATCGTGAAGGGTGGCTGCAAGTCGGAGCTGACGCCCGCGGTCGTCGCCGCGTACGACGCGCCGTTCCCCGACGAGACCTACAAGGAAGGCGCGCGGCAGTTCCCGCTGCTGGTGCCGACGCAACCCGACGATCCCGCCGCCGCACCCAACCGCGCGGCGTGGGACGTGCTGCGCGCGTGGAAGAAGCCGTTCCTCACCGCGTTCTCCGACTCCGACGCGATCACGCGCGGCGGCGAGCACGTGTTCCAGAGCCAGGTTCCCGGCGCCGCCGGGCGCGAGCACCCGACGATCGCCGGCGGTGGTCACTTCCTCCAGGAAGACCGGGGCCCGGAGCTCGCCCGCGTGGTCGCGGAGTTCATCGCCGCCACCTGAAACGGGCCCTGGTCAGCGGCGCCCTGGTCAGCGGCGCCCTGATCGACGGCGCCCTGGTCAGCACAGGGCCGGCAGCTCGG
>DAIQOP010000245.1:0-1668 GCA_036787815.1 Actinomycetota bacterium | reverse complement strand
GCGATGCTGTCGAGGATGTGGGTGTGCGGTGCCGGCGCGAGCTGCGCGCGGTCGTGCGAACCGGTGAGCACTCCGGCCACGATCGCGGCACCGGCGCGGGTCCCGGCGAGGAGATCACTGATCGTGTCACCGGCCACGGCGACGGCCCGCACGTCGTCGATCTGCAGTTCCAGCACCGCTTCCAGGACGAGATCGGGATACGGACGGCCGCGCCGCGTCGCGCCGGGGGCGAGCGTGAGATCGACGAGGTCCGCCCACCCGAGCGCGGCGACGAGTCGCGCCTGCGTCGGTGCCGAGAAGCCGGTCGTGAGGCAGATGCGCACTCCGCGCGCCCGCAGGTCGCGCAACGCGTCCTCGGCACCGGGCAGCGGTTCGGCGCCGGCACTCGTGAGCGTCGCGTCGTACGCCGCTTCGAACGCGCGGTTCGCGATCTGCGCGCGCGGCTCGTCGTCGAAGAAGGCTCGGAACACCTCGATCTTCGACTGCCCCATCGTGGCCCTCGCGTGCTCGAGGCCCCGATCGAGCTCCGCGCCGCCGGGAGTGCCGGCCGAGACCAGAGCCGAGCGGAACGCGGCCTCGACCGCGCCGTCGTCGCGCACCGTCGTTCCGGCCATGTCGAGCACCGCGAGATCGATTCCGCTCATCTGCGCATGCTGGCCGCGAACGCGACAGGCGGCCAACGCGCGTCGCGAGCCGCCTCGGGGACGCAGTGCTCGCGACGCGGCGCGGGCCCCATGAGAGGGCCGCGGCCGCCGGGGGGTTGGAGCGGGCGCAGTGACGCCCGCGCCGCGCGCGAACCGTTCGACGAGGGAACCCGGGGTCGGACGGCCCGGGGGATGTGGGAGGCCCGGCCGCCCGACCGCTCAGGTTCTCGTACAGCCCTCGTCGAACGCCTGTCGCGACGACCCGCCCGGGTTCCCGACGGTCAAGGTGAGTGGTCGCATGACCACATAGTAGCCAACAAACCTGATCAGTCAAGTTGTATTTAGCAGAACCTCCGCAACCCGATCCCGGTCAGTACGAGCGGACGGCGGCGGGCCGGGCGGCGATGAACTGCACGATCGCGGCCATGCGATAGGCGCGGTGCATCTCGGCTTGTGAGAACGCGACGGTGCGGTCTCCCACGAGCTGGAACTCCGGGAACCGGAGCGTGAAAGCCTCGCGCGCCGCCTCCGAGAGCGGGCTGCGCAGCTCGACCTCCATCGCGAAGGGCGAATCGAACTCCGGGGCCGCGATCTCGCCGGCCCGCACGCGCTCGACCGCGCGCCGGGCCGCGTCGGTGATGATCCGGCGCGCCCGCACGGGTGGGACGATCGCGGCCGCGGTGCGGCTCAAGGCCCGCTTCACCACGGCCGTCTCGATGCCCGGGCACACACGCGAGAGCTCGGTCGCGACGACGTCGTCGCCCGTGACGAGCGCGGTCGGCACGCCGTGCTGCGCGGCGACGGTCGCGAACGTCTCGCCCTCGCTCACCGATCGTCCGGCGAGGCGAACGTCGCGGTAGTCGCCGTAGCTGATGGTGTGGGCGCAGATGCCCGGGTAATCGCCCACCTTCGCGTGGTGGCCGACCAGGAACACCGCGTCGAACGAACCGTCGAGCGCGGCCATCGTGGTCGCGCCGCCGCGCGGTTGCCCGCGCACGACCTCGACGTCGGGGTCGATCTCGTC
>DAIQOP010000348.1:0-1678 GCA_036787815.1 Actinomycetota bacterium | reverse complement strand
CGTCGATCCGAAAGACAACAAGGTCGCCGCGCTGATCGAATAGCGCGCCGCGCAACGGCAGAGCCGTTAACCGCACAGTAACCATAAACTGGGCAATTCTTGCCGGGTCGGCGCCGCCGCGCGACGGAAGGAGCGCGATCCGGTCGGCCCACGCCACCACCTCGCCCTCGGGCGTGGCGGGGGGCGGACGGCGCCACGAGTGGTTCCGGACGCCGTCGAGCGTCTGCACGCAGAGGTTGAGCGGCTCGAGGGTGACGTCGGCGCCGTAGACGGCGTGGTCGTAGCCGCCGGGGAGATACGGGGCGAACGCATCCTCGGAGGCGTGGCCCGCAGGGCCGTGACCGCAGTCGTGCGCGAGGGCGATGGCCTCGACGAGCGGAAGGCAGAGGTTGGCCACCCGGGCGATCCCGGTGGCGACCTGTGCTACCTCGACGGCGTGCGTGAGCCGGGTGCGGAGATGATCGTCTTCGGGGGCCACGAACACCTGGCACTTGCCCGCGAGCCGCCGCCACGGACGCGAGTGCTTGATGCGGTCGAGATCGCGTTCGAAGCAGAGGCGGAACGGGTCGGGCTCTTCGGGCCGGGAGCGGGTGCCGGCGCCCGACGGCCGCGTCGCGCCGGGTGCGAGACGCGCGGCGAGATCGGCCTCGCGCGCTTCGCGGCGGAGCAAGGGCCCGCCGACCACGGCGAGCGCGTCCGGATGCGCGTGCGCGACCTCCGGCTCCACGATCGTCAGGCGAGACGCCACCGGTTCACTCACCCCCTCAGGCTACCGGCGGCCTACGACACCCAACCCCAGTCAATCCGGCGCGAGGGGGAGCAACAAGCGTTCCATGGCGCGGTGGGGGTAGGAGTGGGGGGCGAAACCGAACTTGGCGTAGAGACCGTGCGCGTCCCGCGTGCCGAGCTGCAGCCGGTTGATGCCGGCCGCGGCATCCGCGACACACCCCACGAGCCACGTACCGAGCCCGTGACCCTGCGCGGCGGCGACCACGAACACGTCGGCCAACCAGCCGTAGGTGACGCGATCGGTCACGAGCCGCGCGAAGCCGATCTGCGCGCCCGAAGCGACGTCGATGAGCGAGAAGCACCACGACGCCGCGTTCGCCGCCGCCTGCTCGTCGCGAGTGCGGTGCCGAGCCCAGTACGACTCGCTCGCCAGGTAGCCGTGCACGACGTCGAGGTCGACGCGCGCGGGGTCATCGGTGACGAGGTATCCGTCGCGATGCCACTCGGTCACGCGGCTCCACCCGCGTCGGGAGGGATCGAATAGGTCACCGACGCCCGCGCGCACGGCTCCGTCGCGCCGTCGGCCGTCATCAGCACGTCGCCGACCGCGAGGCGGCGACCGAGCTTCAAGATGCGGGCTTCGCCCACCACGTCGTGCGCGCCGACGAACCGCAGGAAGTCGATGTCGAGATGGGTCGTCACCGTCATCGCGACGGGCCCGACCGCGCCGAGCACCGCGACCCACATCGCGGTGTCGGCCAACGACATGAGCACCGGGCCGGCGACCGTCGCACCCGGCCGGAGCATGCCGTCGTGATGACGTACGCGCACGCGCGCCGTGTGCTCGCCGACCGCCTCGACGGTGTACGGCGCCAGCGCGCCCGGCCACACCGATTCGATGAAGGCCGTCACCCCGGCGGCATCCAACTTCGCCATCTCGTTCGACCCT
>DAIQOP010000031.1:0-21086 GCA_036787815.1 Actinomycetota bacterium | reverse complement strand
GGATCATGGGCAGAGCGACGCTGCCGCGTGTGCGCCATCGCCGCCGACAGACCCGCCGCGAGACCGACGCGATCGGCGAGCTCCGCGATCAACAACAGGCCCGCGTGGCTCGCGACACCCCTGCCGTCACCAGTCACCCTCACCCGCCGCGCGGCCCGTGTAAGTTTCATCTCGGAAGTGCCCTTCTGGTTGGAACACTGCAGGCTTCAACAACCGCAGTTTCTCCCACCAGAAGGGCGTTTTCGCGGACGCGATCCCGCGATCAACCAGCCGCTACTGAAAGCTCCGGGTTAGTGACCGTCGCTGACGGCAAGTATGGGAACGCGCGTTTCGGAGATACGTGACCTCGCCCTCTGCGCGGCCTGTGCTCGTGCCACAACGCC
Source organism: Actinomycetota bacterium (assembly GCA_036787815.1). Classification (GTDB taxonomy): domain Bacteria; phylum Actinomycetota; class Acidimicrobiia; order IMCC26256; family PALSA-610; genus DATBAK01. The sequence goes on along the minus strand of DAIQOP010000031.1, from coordinate 20,703 downwards.
GTGAGAGCACCCTGTCGGCGTGGAGAGCGACCGCCGTCGCCCCGGCAATCGGTCCGGAGATAGCAAGTGATGCGCGAGTGATGCGCTCCGGCTGCCATCGTCGTCCTCGGATGAGTACATGTACCGGCGCCGTGTGATCGGTCGGCTGGCCGGTGAGACAGCTCGATAGGAGACGCGATGACCACGGTGATGATCTTCCATGAGGTCGACGATGTCGATCATTGGTGTCGCTCACCCAAGCGCGAAGAATTCTTCGGGCCTCTCGGGATGACCGTGCGTACGTTCGTCGATCCGGACAAGACGAACCGGGTGGGGCTGATTGTCACGGTGCCCGATCTGGACACGCTACGAACCGCGCTGGGGACCCAAGCCGCGGCCGACGCCATGAAGTTCGACGGTGTGCGTCCCGAGACCATCGTGATGCTCATCGAATCGTAACGACGGCGTCGTATCGACTTGGACGCCTGGGAGTCGAAGCTCACCGAACTGGGAGTCGAGCACTCGCCGGTCAACGACCAGGGCGGCTATGCGGTCCTCGTGTTCCGAGACCCCGACAACATCCAACTCGAGTTCATGTCCATGGGCTGACGCAGGCCCGTCCCAGATGAAGATGGAGGATTTCCCGTGTTCGTGACAGTCATTCATCGAATCCATGACCCCAAAGGGTTCCAGGAAGCCGAGGCCAATGCAATGGAGGGCGGGCTCCCTGCCGGTGTCGCGCTGCCTGTGCACGCGGCCACTCGTGATCACCGACTCGGCGTTTGCATCTGGGAAGGCGAATCGGTGGCGGCGGTGCGCGAGGTCGTCGAGGGCGCGGTCGGACCGTACGCCGATAACGAGTACTCCGAGATGGAAGTTGACGGCCTCACGGCGCAGCTTCGGAACTAACCGCAGGTAAGCGCGGTCCCCGGACGATGGCCGCCATTTTCGACGGCCCGCCCGAGTTCGTCGACCTCACGGTCGTCGACGAAGTTGTCGGTTAGCCCCGCAAGACCCGATATTCGATCTCAGGAGCCACGATGGCGTACGCAGTCATTCATCATTTTCCCGGCGGCACCAAAGCGAACTACGAAGCATCGATCGCGGCCGTGCACCCCGGCCCGAACCAGCTGCCCAAAGGTCAGATCGCTCACGTCGCAGGCGCCGTGCCCGGCGGTTGGACGATCGTTGCCGTGCACGAGTCGAAGGAGAACTGGGAGCAGTTCCGCGACGGCACGTTGTTGCCGAAGCTGACAGCCGGCATAGAGGGTGGCTTTCCGACTCCCCCCGAAGAGACGGCGATCGACGTCTACAAGGTTCTGCCGTAACGGCGACGCTCAGACGCGCTCGAGCACAACGACCGGAATGATGCGCGTGGTCGCCTTCTGATACTCCGCGAAGTTCGGCATCTTGGCCGCCATCGCGTTGAAGAGGCGATCACGCTCGGCCCCTTCGGGCACCACCGCGGTAAGCGCTCAGCTCCCGGCCGCGATCGCGAGCACCGACTACGAGCCTGGAGGAAGCATGACGTTCACCCCGATTGCACCGACCACCACCGTCGCACCGACGAAGATCGCGAACGACACGTACGTGATTCACCAGGTGCAGCCCGCCCTCGGTCAGCCGCTGTTCGTGTACATCAACTCGATGGTGATCCTGGGCAAGGAGCCGGTCATCGTCGACACGGGCACGCCGGCGAACCGGAAGCAATGGCTGGATGACGTCTTCTCGCTCGTGGAGCCGGAGGACGTACGCTGGATCTTCCTTTCGCATGACGACGTCGATCACACGGGCAACCTCGACGAGGCGTTGACCGCATGCCCCAACGCAAGGCTGGTGTGCAACTGGGCGATGGTGGAACGTCATACGAACTGCTTCGACTTCCCGCTGGAGCGCTGCCATTGGGTCGTGCACGGCGAGACGTTCGACGTGGGCGACCGGACACTGCACGCGTTGCGACCACCGGTGTTCGATTCGCCGACGACCCGCGGTCTGTACGACTCGACGACCGGCGTGTACTGGGCCGTCGACACGTTCGCGACACCACTTCCCGATCCGAGCATGACGATTGCGGACCTCGACCAGGACTTCTGGTTCCACGGCCTGTGGATGTTCGCACTTGGTGCCGTGAGCCCGTGGCTGACGATGCTCGACACCGACAAGTACGGCACGTACGTCGACCGCGTGCAGAACCTCGACATCACGACGATCGCGAGCTGTCACAGCCCGGTGATCGAAGGCCCGTTCATCGAGCAGGCGTTCGGCCGCATCCGCGAGCTGCCGACTCTCGACGCGCCGACGTTGCCGGATCAGTCCGTCCTCGAACAGATCGTGTCGGCGACCTCGATCCCCCAATCCTGACCCCAATTCTGACCGGCGTCGGACTGCCGGCATCAACGCAGAGGCGGGGCGTCCGGCTGCGCATGAGCCAGCTCGTCGATTCGGGGGATCCAGGTCCGGAAGCCCATGGTCCGGCAGAGCGCGGATGCCTCGTCGAGCCAGGCCTGTCCTTCGGCGTCGAGCTTGCCGAGCCGGCGACTCCTCGCCTGGGCGAGCGCGAAGAGCGTCGTCGCCCGGTGGTACTGCCATCCGAACGCCTCGGCGATGTCGAGCGCGGCACCCAGGTGTTCCTCCGCGTCATCATGACGCCCGAGGAGCGACTCGAGCTTCCCGACGTAGGCGGCGATCGGCCCCTGACTCGTCACGCCGTTGAACGCGACATCGTTCGCGAGGGGCTCCAGAAGGGGCAGGAGCTGGGCCGCGGCGTCGGCATGATCGAGCTCGATCGCGAGGATGGCGTAGGCAACGATGCAGGTGGTCCAGATGTTGTCGACGGGCAGTTTCGCGAAGCCGCTCGCCATGCCGTCGTCCAGGGTCTCGCGTGCAGTTTGGTCGCGCCCGACGGCGGTGCAGATGATGCCGTACGCGAGCTTGAACGCGAGGGCCGCGGGGTCGTCCTTCGTCGCCTGCTCCACCAGTGGGAAGAGCTCGTCATGGCGGCCGGCGAACGTGCCGATCACGAACAACTCACCGGCGAAGAACGTGAAGGCGTCGGGCGCCCCGATCTGTAGGCCGAGCTCGAGTGTCTTCGTCGCCGCCGTCTCGGCTTCGGCCAAGCGGCCCGCCATCGTCGCCGTGAACGCCTCGGCAACGCCGACCGTCCAGCGCAGTCGTGGCTCCTCGATGGTGCGCGCCGTCGCCCGGAGCTTCGCGAGGCTGCGCGCTGCCGTCACGTGATCTGCTGATTCGATCGCGATGTCGAAGGCCAAGAGATGGGCACCGAATTCGAGCCGCGGGTCGCCCGATGCTTCGGCGACCGCGACCGCTTTCGCCGCGACCCGGGACCGGACGTCGGCGCTCCCGGGCTCCCACAGTCCCCAGAGCACACCAGGCGCGATTCGCGCGAGCAACGTCGGATCATGATGCGCGGCGGCGAGCTCGAGCGCCTCGTGCGCCAACGCGACGCGGCGCTCGGCGTCCGGCGTGAACACGAGGCACTGCGCCAACAGCGCGAGCAGTCGGGCGTAGGTCGCGACGTCGGCTTGGTCCGCGACCGCGACCGCCGCCTCGACGGTCGCGAGATACTCGGGTGCACGCGGATCGAGTCGCATGAAGCCGGGATTCGACGCGAGCGCAGCCCGGATGAGCGGGTCGTGCGCACCGCTGCGGCGGGCGAGGTCGGCGGCTTGCGCGACGGTATCTTGGGCTTGCGGGTCGCCGGCCCGGAGTTGCGCTTCGCCGAGCCGCACGAGCAGATCGGCGCGTTCGGCGTCGGGACGATGCATTGCGATCGCCATGTCGAGCGCGATGCGGTAATGGTGCGACGCCTCGGTCGGTGCGAGCTGTTCGAAAGCCTGATCGCCGGCGAGCGTCGACCATCGCTGTGCCGGGCCGGGCCAGCCGGCACGTGCACAATGCCGCGCGAGTTGGACCACAACGTCGGGCCCGATGTCGTCGGTGCGCTGTTCGAGCGAGCGGGCCGCTTGTCCGTGCAAGCGCACGCGCAGCGATCGCCCCAGGTCGGCGTACAACGCATTGGCGACGAGCGCGTGCACGAAACGCATCGATCGCCGCACCGACCCGGCGTCGACCAGAAGACCAGCGCGCGTTGCGGTATCGAGCGTTCCGACCACGACCGACTCCGGAAGCCCGATCATGTCGACGAGTACGTCTTCGGAGAACTCGATACCGAGCACCGACGCCGCAGTCAGGATCCGCGACGCATCGCCACCGAGCGCGCTGACCCGGCTCCACACGACATCGCGCAGGCTCGGCGGTACATCTTCGTCACTCGCGGCCGGCACGTCAGATGCGGTGACGGCCGCATCGTCGAAGCGGCCCGACTCGACCCAGTGCCGGATGAGCTGCGATGCGTAGAGCGGGTTGCCGGCGGTCTCCACGCGCAACGCGACGGCGACGGCACGCGCCTCGACATCGCCGGGCACTGGCGCGGCGATGGTGACCAGATCGGCCAGCTCGTCGTCGTCGAAGCCGGCGAGCTGCAAACCACGATGCTCGCCGCGTTCGAGATCGGCAAGCGCGGCTCGCAATTGCTCCGACCCGTGCACATCAGATTCGCGGCTGCTGGCAACAATGAGAACCGGCGTGTCGGCCAGCGCGTGCGTGATGTGACGCAACATCAACAACGCAGTCGGCTCTGCCCACTGGAGGTCGTCGAACATCAGCACAAGAGGCCGCGGCGTCGCGATGCGACGCAGGAGATCGGTCGCGGCCTCGAACACGAGGAATCGTTCGGTGGCATCGTCGGACACCGTCGGGTCCGGAGCGGTCTCTACCCGCGTTGCGAGCCGGGGGCAGATCCGTACGAGCTCGCCACCGCACCGCGCGACATGCTCGGCCAGGAGGTCGACCGGTGCGTGTTCGACGCAGTCGGCCAGCACGCTGCGGAACGGTTGGAGCGGTACCCCGGTCTCGTCGCATCGCCCGTAGACGACGGTCGTGTCGGCCATCGACACCAGCGACCGCGCGAACGCCGCCAACAACGTGGTCTTGCCGATGCCCGGTTCGCCTCTGAGCACCACGCCGCGCAAGCCCGAACCTCGCACCAGCGCGAGTTCTTCGGCGAGCGCGTCCAGCTCGTTCGTGCGGCCGACGAAGCGAGCCGCGTGCGCCAACGCGCTCGGGAGAGGGACCGTGACTGCGTCGATCGGCGCGGGTGGGTCGGTATCGGTATCGATGCCATCCCAGCTCGTGGCGACGCGCCGCTCGATACGGACGACATCGGGGGAAGGTTCGGTCCCGAGCTCCTCGATGAGCAGTGACCGGTACTGCTGGAACGCGCGGAGCGCGTCGCCCTGGCGACCCGCGCTCGCCAGGGCGCGGATCAAGAGTCCACGCGAGCTGTCGCGGTACGGGTGTCTCGCGACCTGGGCTTCGAGCACCGCGACCGCGTCGGCCGACCGGCGCGCCGAGATCAGCTCTTCGGCATAGTCATCGACCGTGCCGGCATGCAGCTCGGTCAACCGGGCGATCTCGCCGTCAGCCCATTCCTCTCCCGAGAACTCCTCGAGCGCGGGGCCGGTCCACAGCCCGAGCGCGCGTTCCAGGCCTCGCATCCGATCGTCGGCATCGGCTGCACTCGCGACCGCCTCCGAAAACTGCAACACGTCGACATCGGTCACCACCGAGTAGCCCGTGCTCGCCGTTTGCAGGACGGCTCCGCCGATGGCCGGTCGCAGCCTGGAGACCGACATCCGCAACGCGCCGGGCGAGAGCCCCAAGGTGTCGGCGAGCCACTCCGATCGCAGCCGGCGCGGCGAGTGGAGCGCCAGGATCGCGAGCAGCCGCCGCTGGCTCGCGCTGGGCAGGTCGATCACCGAGCCGTCAACTCCGACAGCGTGTACATCGCCCAGCAAGCGCACACTCTTGATCGCCGATTGCGAGCCAACCACGAGCGCATTGTCTCACGCCGGCACCCCTCGCCAGAGGCCGGGAAACGCGACCGCGATCCCTACTGTCATCCCTACAACTCACGATTGCCAGCCGTACACGATCGGTCGGGTCAGCGTTCGTCGGGGGGAACCTCCGGCGCGCACAAGAAGTCTGTCGAGAACAGTGACGGGCCGATGTACTCAGGATCATTCGGCGGCGTATACGTGTTACCGGCCATGAAATCGCTGAACTCCCAGGGAAGCGTCCCGCACTCGACAACCTTGAGAATGAACCCGTTGGAAGGCGTGAACGCGTTCGCCGGTTTCGGGTGGACGGGCGGGCTCGGTTGGTGGCCGAAGTCCGAAACCGTGATGCGCAGGACCTCCTGCTCGGTGGGCTCGGTCGAGTTGCCCGGGTCGAACAGCACGCGAAGTTGGTCGGCGCGGCGGTGAAGGCGCAGCGTCCACTTCGGGACGAACCCTTCGTTGTCTGTCGTCCCGCAGGCGCGGATGACCTTGTTGCGCGCGCTCTCGGTAGAGGCGAGGAGATCGCCGATCGGGACGCGCCAGGTCTCGCCGTCGCCGTCGCCGACGAAGTGGGGAGTGAGCCGGATGGCGGCCTCTGCCATCCCGGGCCCGGAGCCCGTGAGCGCGTCGTGACACGCTGCCGGCGGGGAGAGCCCAACGTCGGTCGTGACGGCGCCGATCCCAAGGTCCTCGACCAAGGCCCCGAAACCGTACTGGAACTCGTTGCCGCGGTAGTAGGTCCCGTCGAGCGACAGCAGCGCGTCCGAACCCGGCTTGATGTCGCGCCGGCCGGGACGGGCGAGGAGCGACGCCAGCTCTCGGTCCACCTCCACCCGGCGGACGTTCACAGCGGTGTAGACGTTGCCGCCGGACGTCGTCCAGAAGTTGCCGCGCACATGGGGTGTCGCGTGGTGGTTTTCGACCGCGAAGCTCTGGACCTCGAAGCTGCCGCCGGTGTGGATGAGCGCCCCGGGGAGGAACGACAGCAGCGATCGGTCGTCGCTCGCGTTGTCGAGCGCGTCGGTGGGCTTGTTGCCTGCGTGCTTTCCGGCCGCCGAGGCCCGATCGACAGATGACTGCGTCGACTTGCTTCCTGAGCAACCGAGGGTCGCGATCGCCATGGTGAGGACCACGATGCCGCGTCCGCCGAATCGCATACGGAGATCGTAGGTTGTCTCCCCGGGCGTGCCACTTCTGGCCTTACGTAGGTCTGTGAGCTACGCGATCTTCGAAGGGACGTCCGAGGTCCAGCGGTTGGTCGTCGCTCGTTTCATCTCCGGCGTGCACGTTCCGTGATCTGAATCCGACGGTGGTTGGCTCGCTGGGTTCGAGGCTCGAACTACGAGTCGACGATTGGGAGCGAGACGCGCGCTGCGCCCAGCAGATGAGCGATGTCAGCGCGATCGGCAGTCACGATCTCGGCCGCGAAATCGACGGCGAGGACGACAACCGCAGCGTCGACGACGTCGCTCGTCTTCGAGCGTGCGAGCAACCGTCCCGTCTTGTGAGCATCGGTCTCGCTGAACTCGGCGATTGCGCAGCCGCGCAGGAACCGTCGCAGTTGGGCCTGTCGACCAGACCGGCTCACTTGCGCGACAACCGGCGTAGGAACGCGAGGGATCACTCCGGCCTCGAGCCGCGCTCGATGCTCCGCCCACATCGATCGCTCGTTTCGATCGGCTGCGACGAGGGCGCCGGCGTCGTAGACCGCGGGGTTCACGCGTTGCGCCGAACGCGTCGTGCTCGGTTCGCGAGCCGCCCGCGGGCGGCATCGAGCTCCTCGGCGGTGAAGGCGCCGTGTTGGGCCTCCCACTCCGCCACGCCGGCGAGTCCGTCTCGAATGATGAGGGCTTGCCGCGCCGCATCGGTCATCCAGGCCGAGACGCTCATCCCGTCGGCGGCTGCGGCCGCAACGATGCCGGCGTGGACGTCCGGATCGACCGTGATGGCCATCTTCGGCGACGGGTTTCCTCGGGGCATGAAATAAGTATACGCCAGTAGTAGGACACTTATCCGTGGCGGTGCGGTCGGAGGCCCCGAGCGTGCTACTCGCGCGTCCCTACTCCATTCGTACAACTGGGGCGGTGTGCTCGCACTCGTCGCAACACCCTGGACCGCGGTCCCCGACAGATCCATGTTGCACGGAGGTGCCGGGAATGGGCGGAACGAAAGGAGTGGAACCGGTCGCGAGCACGCAGGAACCGAACTCGATGCGGTCGCCGCGTTCGGTCTCGACGACGTGACCGTGAGGGTCGAGGCGCCGGACCCGGTCGTTGGTCCGCAGTGTCAGGTTCGGGTGCTCGTACAGGTCGGCGGCGCCGAGCGTGAGCGCGGCAGGTTCCATGCCGTCGAACACCGACGACAGGTGCACGCGGTCGTACGCCCGCCGGGGCTCCTCGCCGATGACGACGATCTCGTGGTCCTCCAAGACCCCGCGTTCGGACGCCGCTTCGACGAAGTGGTGCCCGACCATGCCGTTGCCGACGACGACAATGCGATCGAGAGCGTTGCGCGGGGTCACGTCACACCCCCACGAGGCGGTTGGGGGAGCGCCTGAGGTACACGACCCAGGTCACGAGCGCGCAGAGCGCGTAGAAGACGGCGAACGCGATGTAGGCGGCATTGCCCGTCTTGGCTGTGAGGAACGCCTGTCGGAACGCCAGATTGACGAGTACGCCTCCACCGGCGCCGATGGCACCGGCGATGCCGATGAGCGCTCGAGATCGACGGAGCGCGTTGCGGTGCTCGGCTTCCCCGTCCGCTCCGTTGCCGACGGCTATGGCGGCCTTGGCGCCGAAGATCGCCGGGATCATCTTGTAGGTGGAACCGTTGCCGAGACCGCTGAGCACGAAGAGGCCGATGAAGCCGGCGATGAAGAGCGCCAGCGAGTGATCGATCGACGCCCTGAGCACGACACCGGCGGCGGCGAGCATCACCACGAACGTCCAGAACGTCACTCGCGCACCGCCGTGGCGATCAGCGAGCCGTCCGCCGACCGGCCGGACGAGCGAGCCGAGAAGCGGGCCGAGGAACGTGAGGTACGCCGCCTTGATCGGGGTGTCGAACGTCGTGCCGAACTGCACCTGCAACACCTGGCCGAAGGCGAACGCGAAGCCGATGAACGAACCGAAGGTGCCGATGTACAGCAGCGACACGATCCACGAGTGCGGCTCCCGACACGCGTCTCGCATCGCACGCTTCTCGTTCGTTGCCTGCGTGAGGTTGTCCATGAACAGTGATGCACACAGCGCGGCGACGATCAGGAGCGGGATGTAGACGCCGAGGATCACACGCGGGTGGTCCTTGCCCGCGGTGGCCAACACGGCGAGGCCGACGAGTTGGACCGCGGCAACGCCGATGTTGCCGCCACCCGCGTTGAGCCCCAGCGCGAAGCCCTTGAGTCGTTGCGGGTAGAAGGCGTCGATGTTGGCCATCGACGACGAGAAGTTGCCGCCACCGAGCCCGGCAACGGCCGCGACTGCGAGCACCGTGCCGTACGACACGCCCGGATGCAGCGCGCGGGCCGCCAACACGCACGGAACGAGCAACAGGAGCGCGCTGACGATCGTCCAGTTCCGGCCACCGAACTTGGCGACCGCGAACGTGTACGGGATGCGGAGGCAGGCGCCGAACGCGGCCGGAAGCGTCGTCAGGAGGAACTTCTGCGAGGGATCGAAGCCGTACTTCGGACCGAGGAAGAGCACGAACACCGACCACATGCTCCAGATCGAGAATCCCACGTGCTCGGAGAAGATCGAGAAGATGAGGTTCCGCCGCGCGATCCGCGCGCCGCGCGCCTCCCAGAACACCGGGTCTTCCGGTCGCCAATCGTCGATCCAGCGCGGTCGGCCGGCTGGTATCACGGCGTCGACGGGTCGGGCCCGACTCAGCACCTCGTCGGCAAGGGTCATGCATGCCTCCTGATCGCGAACTGCTGCGACCGTAGGGACACCACATTCGGGCGTGGTTTCCCGTGGAGGTCTTCTCGTTGACGATCAGCGCACCGAGGTGGACCCGGCCTGTGAGAAGTGGCGTCAGGCCCAGGAGAGCTTGGATTCCTCGACGCCGAACCGGAGTGCGGCGATGATCGCGAAGCCGGCGCTGAACGCGGCGAGGATCGCAACCGGGAGCGCGACGGACGAGAGACCGCCGCCGCCGATGACGACACTCCGGAACCCGCGCATCGCCCAGTAGGTCGGGGTGGCCGGGGCGATGCGTTGCGCCCACGTCGGCAGGAGGTAGAAGGGCGTGACCGCGCCACCGATGCCTCCGAGCATCATCGCGCCCAGGTTCGTTGCCGCGTTGAGCTGCAGGACCGACCGGCACACGGCAAGGAGCATGAAGCCGAGCGCGACCTCCATCACGGCGAGCATCGCCGCGACGACGAGGAACGCGGCCACCGATCCTCGGATGTGGAGGTCGAAGAGCACACCGCCGAGCCCGAGCATCACGGTGAGTTGCAGGGCGAGGCTGAGGATCGGGGCGATGCTCTTGCCGAGCATCAACTCCCACGTCTCGAGGTGACTGGCGCGCAGGCGTTCCCACGTCGACCACGCGTGCTCGCGAAACACCGCGAACCCGAGGTTCCCGACGAGGAATCCGCTGAACAGCACGGCCGCGCCGGGCACGACTTGCGCGGCGCCGTTCACGGCACGGTCGGGATAGCGGATGCTCATGGCGGCGCCGAACGCGCCCGTGGTGAAGGCCATGAACCCGAGCGGCATGATCGTGAAGATGAGGACGAACACGGGGTCGCGCCGCAGGATGCGGAGGTCGTGTCTCGCGACGGCCAGGATCCGGCCAAGGCTCGAGCCGGTCACCCGTCGGCCTCGTTGACGTCGACGTCTTCGTCCGCCGAGTACCGGCGACCGGTGAGGGCCGTGAACACGCTCTCGAGGCTCGGTCGCTTCACGTCGACGGAGACGACGCGGTCGGCGTCGCCGCCGAGCTGTCCGATGATGTCCGCCATCGCGATCCCCGGTTGTTCCGTCGTGAGCCGAAGCGTGGAACCGTCGACTTCGAGCCCGCGAGCCGTCAGGTCGGGTACGCGGCCGTCGAAGGTGATTTCGAGACCCCCGGATCCGTGGGCGGTGATGAGGTCGTCGAGCGAGCCGCGCGCGAGGAACCGACCCCGGTCGAGGATCGCGACGCTCGCGCCGAGGTCTTCGATCTCGGGGAGGTAGTGCGTCGAGTAGACGACGGCCGTGCCGTCTCGCGCCGCGAGCGCGGTGACCGCGGCGAGGAGCCGGGCTCGGGTGCTCACGTCGACGCCGGTCGTCGGCTCGTCCAGCAGGAGCACGCGAGGACGGTGGAGCAGGGCCATCGCGGTGTGCAGTCGTCGCTTCTCGCCGCCCGAAAGATGACGAGCCAGACGGGGGAGCAGCTCCGTGAGCTCGAGCGTGCCGGCGACCTCCTCGACCCGTTCGTCTCGTTGGGGGTTCCGGTAGCCGGCGAGATCGGCGAACAGAACGAGGTTGTCGCGCACGGTGACCGTCGGGTAGATCCCGGTCTCCTGCGCGGCGAGACCCACGTGCGCGCGGGCCGCGCGACCTCCGGTCGCCATGTCGACTCCGGCGACGCTCACGCGACCCGAATCTGCGTCCCGGAGGCCCGCGATGATCGAGACGAGGGTCGTCTTGCCCGCGCCATTCGGGCCGAGCAGCCCACACACCTCACCGGGCGCGACCGTCAAGCTCACGCCATCGAGCGCGACCCGGTCGCCGTACCGCTTCACGACCGACTCGACGTCGAGCGCCGCTGCCGAATCTCCCACGACGACGAGTCTCGCCGACTTTCCTTCGGGCCGCCTGGCAATTGCGACAGGGGGTGTTCAGGTCCGGCTGAGGAACACCTTCAGTGCGCCCGTCTCGCCGGCGCGGGAGAACACGTCGTAGGCGTCGACGAGCTCGTCGAGGCGGAAGTGGTGGGTCACGAAGCGTCCGGCGTCGACCTGGTGGCCGCGGATCAACTTGAGCAGGGTCGGTGTCGAGTAGGTGTCGACCAGGCCAGTGGTGATCGTCACGTCGCGCGACCACAGCTCTTCGAGGTGCAGCATGGCCGGTGTGCCGTGCACACCGATGTTCGCGACGTGCCCACCCGGACGGATGAGCTGGGCCGCGAGCTCGAACGTGGCCGGGATGCCGACCGCCTCGATGGCGACGTCGGCGCCCAGCCCGTCGGTGAGCTCGTGCACCGCGGCCAACGCGTCCTGGCGGCCGTTGTTGACGGTGACGTCGGCACCGAAGGCCTTGGCCGCCTCGAGCCGGGCGTCGACCTGATCGATGGCCACGACGTGGCTCGGGCTGAACAGCCGCGCGCCCATGATGGCCGACAGGCCGATCGGTCCGGAGCCGACGACGGCGACGACGTCGCCCGGCTCGACACGGCCGTTGAGCACACCGACCTCGTAGCCGGTGGGCAGGATGTCGGACAGCATCAACAGGTGCTCGTCGCGCACCCCCGGGGGTGCGGGGTGCGTCGAGGTGTCCGCGAAGGGCACGCGGACGAACTCGGCCTGGGTGCCGTCGATCGTGTTGCCGAGGATCCAGCCGCCGCCGCCCAGGCACAGCCCGAATCGGCCCTCGCGGCAGAACCGGCAGGCCCCGCAGGCGGTGATGCAGGACACGAGGACGCGGTTCCCGGCGTGGACCCTCTTGACTCCGGAGCCGACCGTCTCGACGGTCCCGACCGCTTCGTGGCCGAGGATGCGCCCGTCGGTGACGGTGGGCACGTCGCCCTTCAGGATGTGGAGGTCGGTGCCGCAGATGGTGGTGGCGTCGACCCGAACGATGGCGTCCGTGTCGTCACGAACCGTCGGCTTGGCGACCTCCTCCCACGCCTTGTTGCCCGGACCGTGGTACACGAGTGCCTTCATGGCCGACTCCTTCCGGACGACGCGCGCCGTCGTTCTCCTCAGTGTGTGCGCGTCGCGCCGACCCGGCGAGGGCCGAAGGTCGGAACTCCTACGGGTGAGCGCCGCGGCGGCTCCCGATCGGGCTCAGGTCAGGAATGGCAGGTCGGCCGGAGCCTTCACGATGACGTTCGCCGCCGTGAACGCCGACCACTTGGTGTCCCAATCCATCACGCCGTGGTCGCCCACCACGGGCGGTCGGGGGCTGCCGACGACGAGCACGACGTCGCCGACGCGGCTGAACTCGAAGAACGCCCGAGCGTTCGCGGGGCTCAGGTTGATGCAACCGTGCGAGACGTTGGTGCGGCCCTGGCTGCCGACCGACCACGGCGCCGCGTGCACGTACTCGCCGGTATCGGAGATGTGCACGTCGTCGTAGACCAGCTCGTCGTAGCCGTCGGGTGAGTTGACGGGGATCCCGTTCGTCGACGACACCATGTGCACGACGCTCTGCCGGTCGAGCACGATGTGCACGCCGCCCATCGTGGGATCGGTGGGCTTCCCGCCGCTGATCGGGTAGGTCGCGACGGTGCGACCGTTGTCGGTGACGGTCATCTTGTCGGTCGTGAGGTTCGCGTACGACACGCGCGCATGACCGACGCTGAAGTGCACGAGACCCCGGTCGGCACCCCATGTGCCGCCGCCGGCGTTCCATCCGGTCAGGTCCCACTGGACGGTCACGTGCTCGCCGGTCGGCCAGAACGACTTCGGCCGGAAGTGCAGCTCGCGCGGGCTGAACCAGTACCAGCCGCCGATGATCTTCTTCGACTCCGTGACCGAGAGGTGGGCGAGCACGTTCTGGCGCGCGACGGGGTCGGTGATCGACTCACTGAAGCGGAACACGACCGGTTGGCCGACACCGATGGTGAGGCCTTCGTTGGGGAACACCGACGCGCTCACACTTGCCGGCGGTGACAACGTCCGGAACGTGACGGTCGACTCCGCGTACACGTTCGATTCGCCCCCGACGGTCGCGGTGACGTGGTAGTCGGCGCCGTAGGCGAGTGTGCCGCTCGACCGCCATTCGTGCCCCGAAGGCGCGAGCGCACCGCCGACCGGGTCGCCACCCGACGACGTCACCCGCACCGCGCTGAGCTGGTTGGCGCCCGCCGTGACGACGATCGGCGAGTCCGGCGCGACGGAGGTCGCGCCGGCCGCGGGCACGAACCGCAGCGAGGCGGCGAGCGCGGCCCGCAGTTCCGCCGCGTTCGGAGCGGGGTGCGTGGAAGTCGTGCTCGCTCCGGCGTCGGCCCCGTGCGGCGCCGACCCGTGCTCGGAATCGCGGACGGTGATCCCCACGAAGACGGTGCCGGCCACGACCGCGACGACAGCGGCGGCGCCGATGACCTTGTAGGAAAACACACCTCCGCGTCGCACGGGCCCTCCTCTCCAGTCGGGCACACGTCCAGTCGCGCACACAAGGCTACGGCGCTCGCGTCGCGATGAACAGATCGGGGTCGCCGGATCGCGGCGCGCCGCAGGTCAGCGGCCGAATCGCGTCCAGGAGCGACCGGTCGGAAGCTCCGCCACACTCCGTAGCCGTCCGCCGACCGCGTACCCGAACCGGTCGCGGAATCGTTTAACGGATGGTTAACGCGACGGCTCTAGACCCTGAGGCGGAAACGGCGGGCGTAGCAGTCCGGTGGGGAAGGCAGTCCAACATGACGTCGACATCGGTGCCGTCTCCATCGACGCGCGTTGGACTCGCCCTGTCGGGCGGCGGGTTTCGTGCCACCGCATGGAGCGCGGGTGCGATCGCCGGGCTGCTGCGCGCCCGCGACCTCGAACGGACCAAGCCGGGCGCGCACGACCTGGAGATCGTGTCGATCGCTTCGGTCTCGGGGGGTTCGATCGCGAACGGGTTCGTCGCCACGCGCTTTCAGGATCTCAACGCGCGAGATCTGACGGTCGTCGACTTCGCGGCGGCGATGGGCCCGCTCACCAAGGTGGTCGCCGACGACGGGATGATCTTCTTCGCGAAGGCGACGAACGCGTTCGTGCTGTCGGCGTTCGCGGCGATCGGGCTGGCCGCGCTGGCCACGGTGGCGTGCGTCGTGCTCGCCGTGATCTCGGGGCACGCGGTGATCACGCTGGCGTTGGCGATCGCCGCGCTCGTGTTGTGGGTCGTCGCGGTGGTGTTGTTCTCGCGCCGTGGCCGCGTGGTCGAGCGGCTGCTCGAGCGCAGCGTGTTGGCCGACCCGAGCGGTCGGCCCGTCATGCTCGGCGACCTGGCGGACCGCGCCACGCACCACGTGTTCTGTGCGACCGAGCTGCAATCGGGCGACCAGTTCCACATGTCGCCGCGTCTGATCTACGGGTACCAGTTCGGGCAGACACGCGCGCTCGGGCAGTGGACCCTGGCACGCGCGGTGCAGGCGTCGGCCGCCCTTCCGCTCGGATTCCCGCCCCAGCACAGTGTGCTCGCGGATTACGGCCTCGCGTTCTCGGCTCCCACCTGGTCGCTCGACGATCCGCCGCCGGCGGGCGCGACGCGCAAGGTCGCGCTGGTCGACGGCGGGGTCTACGACAACATGGGCACCGAGTGGGAGGTCGCGTACGCGAACCGCGCGTCGCACATCACCGACCTGCACGATCTGCAGCCACCCGCCGATCTGCTGGTCGTCGCCAACGCCGGCAAGGCGTTGGGGTGGCAGACGATCTGGTCGCGCCTGCGGGTCGTGTGGGAGTTGCGCGGCCCCGTGCGCGACCAGTCGATCCAGTACGACCAGACGACCGCTCCGCGACGCTCGGCGCTGATTCGCACGTTCCAGGCCGGCGAGCGCGGTCTACGCGGCGCGCAACGCGGCGTCATCGTGCAGGCGTCGACCTCGGTCTTCGACGTCGCGAAGCGCGTGGCGGAGGAGACGAGCGCCCCCGAGAAGGCTGCCCGGGCCGCGCGGTGGCGGGACGCGCTGCTGAAGCGTCGATCCGAAGCCGAGTGGAAGGCGTTGGCTGCCCAGAGCGCGGGTGTGAAGACCGTGCTCCACGCGCTCGGTCGGCCCACGACCCTGAACCTGATCGAGCACGCGCTCGTGCTCACCCAGATGCAGCTCCACGTGCACTACGGCATCGGCGACGTGCAGGTGATCACCGAGGCGGAGTTGCGCGCGCGGTTCGGAGGAGGAGCATGACCACCACACTGTCGACCGTCGACGACCAGACCTGGTTCTCGGTCAAGGTCCTTGCGAAAGACGTCGCCTTCACCGACAAGAACGGGTTCGTGCGTACCCGCGACGTGAAGGTGCCGGGCGGCTTCCTCGAGCCGGGCCCCCGTGATCATCGCTTCCACGTGTTCGACTTCGACATCAGCACCGGCAAGCCGCCGCCGCCTCCCGCGGTGTTCACGGCCGGTGACGCGGGCTGGAGCTTCAGAGACAAGTTCAACGGCGACAAGCGCCCGGCGAGCGTGATCCGCGACCGCGAGCTCCACGCACAGCAGGTGTGGGCGGTGGCGGCGGCGACGCTCGCGCGGTTCGAGCTGGCGCTCGGTCGGCGGGTCGCGTGGCAGTTCCCGTGCCCGCAGCTGTTCCTGGTGCCGCACGCCTTCCCGGAGGCGAACGCCTACTACGACCGGTCGAGCCGCGGCGTGTTCTTCGGGTTCGTCCCGAGCCGTCGCGACAGCAACATCTACACGTGCCTGTCGTACGACATCGTCGCGCACGAGGTCACGCACGCCGTGCTCGACGGTCTGCGCCAGCGCTACCTGGGTGGAGCCCTGCCCGACGGGCTCGCGTTCCACGAGGCGCTCGCCGACATCGTCGCGCTGCTCTCGACACTGAGCGCGCCCGAAACCGTGCGTGAGGTGTTGGCCGTCGAGCTGCGGTCCCGGCGCCACGGCGGCGCGAAGCAGATCTCGAAGACCTTGCGCGAAGGCGCGCTGTTCGGGCTCGCGAAGGAGTTGGGCGCGGCGTACGGGCGCTCCAACGGGCTGCGGCATTCGACCGAGCTCGAGCCCAACCGCGACTACCTGAAGCTCCCCGAGTTCGCCGAGCCGCATCGGCGGGGCGAGGTGCTCGTCGCCGCGGTGCTCCGCACGCTGCTCGACATCTGGTCGAAGCGGATCGAGGAGCTCGACGACTCCGGGCGCACGTACCTCGATCGCGCGGCCGACGAGGGCGCGACGGCCGCCGACCACCTCATGACCATGCTGCTGCGTGGGATCGACTACCTGCCGCCGGTCGATCTCGAGCTCACCGATGTGCTCGACGCCATCGTCCACGCCGACGAGGTGATCGTGCCGACGCAGCGCATCGACTACCGCCGTGTGTTGAGCGACAACTTCGAGGCGTACGGCTTGGTGCCGCGCCGGCGCAGCGACCCACGGCCGCGCCGGATCGCGGGGGAGACGCTCGACTACCGCCAGATCAACGTCGCATCGCTGCGGTCGGACCGCGCGGAGGTGTACCGGTTCCTCTGGCAGAACGCGGAGCGCATCGGGTTCAGCCGCGCGTTCTACACCGACGTCGAGACGATCCACCCGGTCACGCGCGTCGGGCCCGACGGCCTGATCCACAACGAGACGATCATCACCTACACCCAACGGGTCGAGGGCTCGCCGTCGGGCCTGCGCGCGTACTCCGGCGGCGCGCTCGACCTCCCGCGCGGGCTCGACGAGACGAAGGAACGCGAGCTGTGGGGAGGTGGCGTCGTGGTGTTCGACCAGTTCGGTCACGCCCGGCTGCATCTCAGCAAACCGGTCGAGGACTGGGCCCGACAGAGCATCGTGCTAGCCAACATCGCGACGAGCGCGGGCCCTGAACGCGCCGTCAACTGGCTCGCCGAGCTGCACGTCGCGAGCGAGGACGGTGCGTGGTGACGACGAACGAGCCCGGCAACATCACGGTCCGGATGTACAACGTCGGCTTCGGCGACTGCATCCTGCTCACGTTTCACTACCCGCACCTGAAGACCCGACCCGAGCGCCACATGCTCGTCGACTGCGGATCGACGCAGCAGGCCGACGGTGTCACCCTCGCGGCCGTCGTCGCCGACATCAAGGCTCGGATCGACCAGCTCGACGTGCTGGTCGTGACCCATCGCCACGCCGATCATCTCTCGGCGTTCGGGGCGCAAGACACCGGCGCCGTGCTCGAGTCGCTGGCGCCGAAGGTGATGCTGCGCCCGTGGGTCGACGACCCCGACATCCCGCCGAACGCCGACGAACCGGCGCTCGCGTTCGCCAACTCGTTGCACCTCGCGCAGGGCTTCGCGTATCAGCTCCAGACCGCGATCACGCAGACGCGTGGCGCCCGGGGCGGTCGGAGCCCCGAGCTGCTCGCGGCGGCGGCCACCCAGTCGTCGAACGCGCTCGCGGCCTCCCGGCTCCGGCGCATGGCCCAGAACATCGATGCCCGCTACCTGCACGCGACACCGGAACCGCTCAACCTCCGCGCGCTCCCCGGGGTCACGATCAACGTGCTCGGGCCGCCCACCTACCGCCAGCTTCCCGCTGCCAAGAAGCAGGCGAGCGACTACAAGGACCAGTACTGGCTGCAGCAGATGGCGTTTCTCGAGGACGCGCTCGGCGTCGCCGGTCTCACCAGCCGCAACGCGAAGACGGTGGCGCGCGCCGCGCTCGACGCGAAGGCCGCCGACGCGATCATCGGCCCGCAACGCTGGTTGATCGCCAAGATGCAGGACCGTCACGAGCAGGCCCTGGCGCGCATCGTCGAGGGCATCGACAACGCGCTCAACAACACCAGCCTGATCCTGCAGCTCCAGGTCGGTACCCGCAAGATGTTGCTGCCCGGCGACGCGCAGGGTGAGAACTGGTCGTGGGCGCTCAACTACGCGCCGGCCCCGCAACGGCGCGCGTGGCGGAACCTGCTGTCGAACATCGACCTCTACAAGGTCGGGCACCATGGCAGCCGCAACGCGACGCCCAAGGATCTGTACCAGCTCTGGGTCGGCCAGCAGCGCAAGCTCGTGAGCCTCGTGTCGACCGACCCCGACAAGTTTCCCGGCAAGCCCGGGCGCGCGACCGAGGTACCGCGCACGACGCTCCTCACCGCGCTGCGCAAGGTCGGGCCGGTGCAACGCACGGATCAGCTCGGTGCCGGCAAGGTGAGCTTCGCCGTACAGGCCAACGCTCGAGGACGTGACGCGTTCGCGCGAGTGGCCGAACGCTGACGCGCCGGCCCTCGTGAATGCTGACCGGGTACCGCGTCAGTCGGTCTCGAGGTAGATGCACGCCGCCGGGCACTCCTCCGCGGCCTCGACCACGGAATCCTCGAGCGCCGCCGGCACGTTCAACGCACCCTCGGGGCCGTCGGGAAGGAGTCGGTTGCCGTCGCGCACGTACGCGATGCCGCCGTCGACGAGCGCGAACACCTCGGGGCTGAGCTCTTCGCAGATGCCGTTCCCGACGCAGGCCTTCTGATCGATCCAAACTCGCATGCCCGTCACGTTACGGAAGCGATGCCCAAGGGCGGGCAAACGCAGGTACAAGTCTTGGTGCGCGGCAAGGATCCTGCGGGCGGCGGCCCGCCGATGGGGCCCTTCGGGGGCCGTACGCTGCACCCCATGGCGACCGGAGATGCCCGTAGTGAAGCCGCCGCAGCGCTGCGCGACCTCGTGCACGCGTTCGCGGCCCACGATGCCGATGCCGGCGCGTTGGCGGCTCTGGCCGCCGATGCGCGGCGCCAGACGTCTGCGTTGAGTGGGGCTCCGCGCCGCGACCGGCTCGCGCTCATGCGGGCCGCGGTGGGCGAGCGTGGGCTGCCCGGCATGTCGGCCGGATCGGGTTTCGCCGATCGAGCGGTGGGTGGTTCGGCGAATCCGACGAGCGTGGAGCTCGAGGTCCGCTACGAGGGAGACGAGGTCGTCGCCGAGGTCGTGCTGCGCCGTGCGTTCGAAGGTGCGCCGGGGCGCGCGCACGGCGGCATCGTTGCGGCGGCCTTCGACGACGTGACCGGCTTCGTCATCGGCATGATGCACGAGCCTGCGTTCACCGGCGAGCTGACGGTCCGCTACGTCGCGCCGGTGCCCGTCGACGAGACCCTGGTGATGCGGGCCCGGCTCGACGGGCGCGAGCGCCGCAAGCTGTTCATCAGCGCCGACGCCCACGCCGGTGATCGGCTCGTGGCCACGTGCCGGGCCATCTACATCACCGTGGATCCGAAGCTGTTCGCGGGCCACCCCGATCCGCGCTGATCGCGGCCGGATTCACGCGGGTTCGGGCTCGGCGCGGGTCTCGGTGACGCCGGCCCCGGCCACCGCCTCGGCGAGGAACGCGCACGCGGCATCGACGTCGACGCTGCGGCGCAGCGGCGGGATCGCCGAGAGCAGGGTCTTGCGATAGTCGCGGAGTGCGAGCCGAGGGTCGAGCACGGCCACGACACCGCGGTCGGTGCGGCTGCGCACGAGCCGCCCCGCTCCCTGTGCGAGCACGAGCGCCGCGCGCGGAAGGTCGACGGCCGTGAACGGATTGAGCCCCGACCGTTCGGCGCGCTCTCGGCGCGCGGCGTGGAGGGGTTCGTTGGGTGCGGGGAACGGGATCCGATCGATGACCACCAGCACGCAGGCGACGCCGGGAGCGTCGATCCCGGCCCAGAACGACCGCGTGCCCACGAGCACCGACGTCTCGTCGTCGAGGAACGCGCCGACGAGGCGGCCGACCTCGGCGTCGCCCTGGGCCAGTACGTCGTGCTCGGTTCGCTGCCGGAGCAGCTCGGCAAAGCGGCGGACGTTCGCGTGCGACGTGCACAGCACGAGGGCGCGCCCGCCAGCGGCGTTGACGAGGCGGCAGAGGCGGTCGCCGGCCTGCTCGATCCATGCCTCGTTGGCGCGGCCGGGATCGGGCAGGTCGCGTCCGACGTAGAGCAGGCCCTGGTGCTTCCAGTCGAACGACGAGGGGGTCTGCAAGGGCACGTACCCTCCCCCGGCCTCGGATCCGCC
>DAIQOP010000244.1:1565-6170 GCA_036787815.1 Actinomycetota bacterium | reverse complement strand
GAGCCGGTGAGCGCCTTGAGCTGCATCGCCACCGAGGACGAGAAGTCGCCCTGGTCGCGGTGGCGGGGCACGTCGAGCGCCGGCCCACCGGGGGGTTCGGGCAGGCCGAGGTCGCGAAGGGCGTCACGCAGGGCGAGGATGAGGCGGTCGCGGATCACTCGGGCGGATCACTCGGCGGTGGGGCTGGAGGCTGTGGCCCTGGACTCGGTGCGCCGGAAGTGCGCGCCCGGGCCGAATCGTACACGGCACCTTGGCCGCGGACGGTGAAATTCGAGCCGGGGTTTCCCACGGGCCGTGGTTCCGGTATTCTCTTCACGGGCGAGGGGCTGGACGATGAAACGACCACAAGCGACCACGCGATGTGGCGACGGGGCGGAAGATGGAGGCACTGAGTGGCGTCGCGGCAATCGGGTCTGGGTCGCGGACTCTCGGCAATCCTTCCGGATGCCCTGGAGTCCTCAGGTCCGGAGACACCCGAGCCTGAGCTCACCGACCACCGAACGCGACCAATGGGCATGCTGAGCGACACGATCGCCGCCCATCTCGCGGTCAACGACTCGGGGATCTCGCTCGTCTACAAGACCCTCGACAGCCTCGTCGAGCAGTACGAGCTCGACGACGCGGCGGTGGTGATCGACGAACCCGGCCTCGGACGCCAGATCTTCCGCGCCGGCCGCCGGCCCCTCGACGCCGCCGACGAGGCCCTTCTCGAAGCGCTTCCCGGCCTCTACACCGAGCCGGAGCTCACCGAGCCGGAGCTCGATCGGGCGCTCGTGCTGTCGCTCTGCACCCTGGCCCTGCGCCTCGACGTGATGCGCTACGACGCCTGGCACGACCCGCTCACCGGCCTCTACGACCGTCGCAGCTTCGACCGCCTGCTCGAGATGGCCGTCGCCCGATCGGTGCGGTACGGCTGGCCGTTCACGCTCGTGATGCTCGACCTCGACGATCTCAAGTCGATCAACGACCGCGAGGGCCACGCGGCGGGCGACGAGGCCCTGCGCGACCTCGGCGAGCGGTTCCGCCGGGTGCTGCGATTCGGCGACAACGCGGCGCGGATCGGCGGCGACGAGTTCGCCATGATCCTCCCCGACACTGAACCCGACGCGGTGCCGCACCTCATGGATCGCGTGCGCACCGCACCCGGGCTGACCACGCGCTCGCCCGAGTTCTCCTTCGGCACGGCCAAGTGCCCCGACGACGCCGACGGCTTCGACGCCCTGTACCGCCTGGCCGATGCGCGCCTCTACGAAGCGAAGGAAGCCCGGTGAGCGACCTGATTCTCGACGATCTCGAGCTCGAGCTGCGCAAGCTCCCCGGCGTGCGCTCCGCGGGCTTCGACGCCCGCGACGAGCTGCTGATCATCCAGCTCCACGTCGTGCCGGGTGCGACACCCGAGGTGTCGCTGCCGGTCGCGGCGACGCGCATCGCGGCACGCCACGCCGACCGCCCGGTCGCGGTCGAGGTCGTCCGGTGGCGCGACGCGCCGCCGGCGGGTGCTCATGCCGCCACCCCGGCCCCCACCACCGCCGAGCCGGCGACCGAGGCCGCGCAACCTGCGGCCGCCGCCGACGAGGTCGCGAAGCCGGCCGCCGAGAGCGCCTCCACGGGGCGCATGCGACTCCTCGCCGTGCTGTCGTTCCCCGACACCGACGAGCTCGAAGTGCACCTGATCCTCGACGGGCGGCGCACGATCGGGCGGGCCCCGGCGAGCCGCGGCCTCGTTGCAGCGCTCGACGCGACCCTCGCGGCCGTCAAAGACTTCGGCTTCACCTTCACGCCGACGCCCCGGTGGGCCCGCGCGCTCGAGTCGACCGAAGACGAAGCCCTGATCTCGGTCGCGCTCGACGAGGCCGAGCCGGGTGAGCGGGTGCTCTACGGCATCGCGCCGGGCACCACGCCGATCGACGCCGCGGCACGGGCGACCCTCGACGCCGTGAACCGGCGCATCATCCGCACGTAGCCGGAACTAGCGCGCGGTCGCCGGGCCGGTCCGGGCCCGAACGATGGCGACGATGCCGGCGGCGGTCTCGCGGGCGATCGCGAGCCGCTCACCCGAGAACGTCGCGAGGCCCTTCGCGCCGTACCAGACGAGCTGGCCGAGCGCCGAGACCCAGAACGCGCGGCGGCTGAGGCGACCGGTTCCGGCCTGCACGCGCTCGTACCGGGAGATCAGCTCGACCCGCACGAGCTGCTCGCGGGAGCGGCGACCCCGGGGCGACTCGTGGTGCTCGATCCGCGCGTCGGGTGTGACGACGAGCCGCCACCGTTGCCGTACCCGATACGAGAGCTCGACGTCTTCGCCGTTGCGGTCGCGGCCGAGCTTGAGGTTGGGCCGCTCGCTCGCGAACACCGCGCGCCGGTACGACATCGCGCAACCCGACAGCCAGTCGACGTCGAGGGGCTCGCGAGGCTCGGTGTAGACGCGCACGTTGCGCCCAGAGGGCAGCACCACGCCTTCGGCCGCGCCGTCGAGCCCGAGGAGCGCATCGACGCGCCGGAACCGATGCTCCGGCTGGTCGGTGACGAAGCCACCGACGCCTCCGACCCGGCCGTCGGGGTCGGCCTCGAACGCGGCGACGATCGCGGCGAAGTAGCCGGGATCGAGCACCGTGTCGTCGTCGACGAAGTGCACGATGTCGTCGGCGGTCGCGTCGATGCCCGCCGCGCGTTGGCGGGTGAGCCCGGGTTCGGCGCGCAGGTGCGCGATCACCGAGCCGTCGGGCCACGTGGCGGCGAAGGCGCGCAGGAGGTGCTCGGTCCCCGCGTCGTCGCTCGAGTCGACGACGAGCACGCGACCCGGCAGCCGCGTCTGCGTGCGCACGGTGTCGAGGCAGGTCCGAACCTCGGTGGGCCGGTTACGGGTGCAGAGCACCAGAACGTCGCTGAGCATCGCCCGGGCATTCTTGTCCCGCCGCGAGCTACGTGGGGTCGAACGGTCCCTTGCCCATCTGCTCGCGCACGGTGACGACGGGCGGTGCCGTGAGGACGCGGCGCTGCCAGTTGGCACCGTCGACGACGAGGGTGTGGCCGGAGACGAAGCGGGCGTACGGCGACGCGAGGAACGTCGCCGCCCAACCCAGCTCCTGGCGCTGCCCGACCCGCAGCGCCGGTTGGCAGACGTCTTTGTCGCTCGATCGCTCGAGGTTGGCCTGGATGTCGTCGGTCATGTCCTCGTGGGGGAACAGGCCGGGCACGAGGCCGTTCACCTGGATCCCGTACGGGCCCCACTCGACCGCCAGCGACTCGGTGAGGTTCTTCACGCCGGCCTTGGCCGCGGCGGAGTGCGCGAAGCCGGGCCCGCCCGTCCACGCGTAGGACGCGCCGACGTTGATGATCGACGCCGGTGTTCCGGCCGCGAGGTGCCGGCGACCGAACTCGCGCGCGCAGTAGAAGGTGCCGTTGAGCGTGATGTCGACGACCGTGCGCCACCCGTTCGGCGAGAGATCCTCCGACGGCACCGGGAAGTTCGCGGCGGCGTTGTTCACGAGCACCGCGGGCAATCCGAACGCGTCGACGGCGGAGTCGAACGCCGACGCGACCGAGTCGGCGTCGCGGATGTCGCAGGTGACGGCGAGGACGCGGCCTCCGAGCCCCCCGATCGCCTCACGCGCCGCGTCGAGGTGCTCGGGTTTGCGGCTCATCACGACGATCGCCGCGCCGAGACGCGCGAACTCGGCCGCGATGGCCTTCCCCAGCCCGGTTCCACCTCCGGTGACCACCACGCTCACGCCGTCGTAGGTACCCGGCGGCAACGCGGTCGCGCCCACGGGGGGCGGGGCGGGCAGTCCGATCAGCTCGGCCATCGATCCCTCAGCTTCCGGTGTAGTGCGGCGCTCGGTCTTCCGCCCGCGCGGTGCGCATCTCGACGAAGTCGGCGCTCTTGTTGATGGTGGTCTGGAAGATCATCTCGTCGTTCATCGACGAACGCAGTTGCGGCAGCGCGAGGTGGCGGATGACCTCTCGCGCGAGCTTCACACTCACCTTCGGCGACGACGCGATCTGCAGCGCGGCGTCGCGCACCACGGTGTCGAGATCGTCGGCGGCCACGACGCGGCTGACGACCCCGTGGCGCAACGCCTCCTCCGCGTGCATCACACGGCCGGTGAGCACGAGATCGCTCACGAGCCCGGGCCCACACATCTCGTAGAGCACGCCGACACCGCCCGTATCCGGGATCACGCCGTAGGTGAGCTCGGGGAGGCGGAAGCGCGTGCCCTCGGCGGCGATGCGGATGTCGCACAGGAGCGCGCGCTGGAAGGAGCCGCCCATCACCCAGCCCTTGCACGCCACGATCACCGGCGCGTCGATCTCCCAGAGCTGCTGGATGCCCCGGTGCCCACGGCGCATCAGCTCGTGGTGCGAGAGCTCGGTCTTCTGCACGCCGATCGAGCCGACGTCGCGGCCCGACGAGAACGACGCGCCCTCACCGCGCCAGACGATCGCGCGCACGTCGGGCTGCTCACGCAGCTCCGCCAGGATCTCGAAGAGCCGCGCGTCCATCTCGTCGTCGAAGGCGTTGTGCTTGTCGGGGTTGTCGTTCGTGATGGTGGCGATCGCGCCGCCCTGCTCGGTCTTCACCTCGACGTCGAGCACGTGCTCGGC
>DAIQOP010000244.1:0-1555 GCA_036787815.1 Actinomycetota bacterium | reverse complement strand
CGCGCCGCCCTGCTCCAGGTGCTCGATCTCCACGTGCACGCGTTCGGTCATCGGTCGTTCCTCCCGGTCAGGGCCGTGACCGTATCCTGGCCCGATGCGCGGCGACATCAACCTCCTGAGCGGTGACTTCTGGGGCCGGAACCCCCACGACGAGCTGTCGTGGATGCGGGCCAACGAGCCGGTGTACTGGGACGACACGTCGCAGATCTGGGGAATCTCCCTGTACGACCACGTCAAGGAGATCGAGACCAACGCCGCGGTCTTCTCGAACGCGAACGGCGTGCGCCCCGAAGCCGGCGCGACGCCGATGCTCATCGACCTCGACGACCCGGCTCACCGCCTGCGCCGCAAGCTCGTCGCCGAGGGCTTCACCCCACGCCGGGTGCGCGAGCAGGAGCCGAAGGTGCGCGCGGTCGTCGACCGGCTCATCGACCAGGTGTGCGAGGCCGGCGAGTGCGACTTCGTGTGGGATCTCGCCGCGTGGCTCCCGCTCGTGATGATCGGTGACGCGCTCGGCGTCGACCCGGCCGACCACCCGACCCTCATGACGTGGTCCGACGACCTCCTGCGCGGCCAGGGCACCAGCGACGAAGGCCTCCTGCTGAAGATGATCGAGGCCTTCAGCGGCTACAACGAGTATGCCGACCGCGTCATCGAACATCGGCGCGCCTGCCCGCGCGACGACCTCATGAGCGTGCTCGTGCACGCAGAGGTCGACGGCCAGCATCTCGATCACGACTCGCTCATCTACGACTCGCTGCTCATCCTCATCGGGGGGGACGAGACGACGCGGCACGTGATCAGCGGCGGGGCGTACCAGCTGCTCACCGACCGGTCGCAGTGGGACCGGCTTGCCGCCGACCGCTCGCTCGTCACCTCGGCGGTCGAGGAGATGCTGCGGTGGGTGACGCCGATCAAGAACATGGCCCGGACCGCGACCCGCACCGTCGACTTCCACGGCACCGAGATCAACGAGGGCGACCAGTTGCTCCTCCTGTACCCGTCGGCCAACCGCGACGAGCGCCACTTCGACGACCCGTTCCGGTTCGACGTCGCCCGCACACCCAACGACCACGTCGCGTTCGGGTTCGGGCCCCACTTCTGCCTCGGCAGCTCACTCGCGCGCATCGAAGCGCGCATCATGTTCGAGCAGCTGCTGGAACGACTCCCCGATCTCCATCTCGTCGACGGCACCGAGCCCGGCTACCGGCCGGCGAGCTTCGTGAGCGGCTACGAGTCGATGCGGGTCGCGTTCACGCCCACGGCGCCGCTGACGAAATGACCCCTGCCCCGGGTGGGCGGGACCTCTGGCCCTGAACCCCCGGGCGCCCTTCGCGGTTCGATGTCCCCCACGTGAGGCGTCCGATGCTTCGCGATCCGGTTCGACCAGGAGGCAGAGGACATTGGGCCTGTTCAGAAAGAGTGACAAGGCTGCGCTGGGTGCGGCATCGGCAGCGTTCGCACTCCTCGCCATGGTCCTGGCCTTCGCCTCGCTGGTGGTCGTGGCCACGAAGAAGAACACGACGAGCGTCGTGGCCGGTGGCGGCGGCGCGCA
>DAIQOP010000243.1:0-6189 GCA_036787815.1 Actinomycetota bacterium | reverse complement strand
TCGCTGCGCGACATGCCGCAGTTGTCCCACAGCACCTTGCCGAGCTCGCGGTGGTAGTAGTCGACCGACTTCGTTCCCTTGGCCGAGAGCAGCGCGCGCATCTCCGCACCGACGGCGTCGCGCGACTCGGCGAACACCGGGTCGTCGGTCGGCACGGGCTTCTCGCCGAGCAACGGGGCCAGGTAGCCGCCGATCGTGGCGGGAAGCACGAAGTAGCCGTCGGCGAGGCCCTGCATGAGCGCCGACGCGCCGAGCCGGTTGGCCCCGTGGTCGGAGAAGTTGGCCTCGCCGAGCACGAAGAGCCCCGGGAGGTTGCTCTGCAGGTCGTAGTCGACCCACAAGCCGCCCATCGCGTAGTGGACGGCCGGGTAGATCCGCATCGGCGTGCGGTACGGGTCTTCGCCCGTGATGCGGTCGTACATCTCGAAGAGGTTGCTGTAGCGCTCCTTGATGACCGGCTCGCCGAGGCGGTTGATCGACTCGGCGAAGTCGAGGTACACGCCGTTCTTCTGCGGCCCGACCCCGCGGCCGGCGTCGACCTCGCGCTTGGCCGCGCGCGACGCGACGTCGCGCGGCACGAGGTTGCCGAACGCGGGGTAGCGGCGTTCGAGGAAGTAGTCGCGCTCGGCCTCGGGCACCTGGTCGGGTGAGCGGGGGTCGTCGATCTGCGTGGGCACCCAGATACGGCCGTCGTTACGCAGCGACTCCGACATGAGGGTGAGCTTCGACTGGAACTCGTCGCTCGCGGGGATGCACGTGGGGTGGATCTGCGTGTAGCAGGGGTTGGCGAAGTACGCGCCCTTCTTCGACGCGCGCCAGGCTGCGGTGACGTTGCAGTTCATCGCGTTGGTCGAGAGGAAGAACACGTTGCCGTAGCCGCCCGTCGCCAGCACGACGGCGTGAGCCGAGAGCCCGAACACCTCGCCGCTCACGAGGTCGCGGCACGTGACACCCGCGGCCTTCCCGTCCTTGACGACGAGATCGAGCATCTCGGTGCGGTCGTAGAGCTTCACGGCACCGAGCGCGATCTGGTGGGCCAGCGCCTGGTACGCACCGAGGAGCAGCTGCTGGCCGGTCTGGCCGCGCGCGTAGAACGTGCGCGACACCTGCGCACCACCGAACGACCGGTTGTCGAGCTGGCCGCCGTACTCACGGGCGAACGGCACACCCTGCGCCGCGCACTGGTCGATGATGTTCACCGACACCTGCGCGAGCCGGTACACGTTGGCCTCGCGCGAGCGGTAGTCGCCGCCCTTCACCGTGTCGTAGAAGAGGCGCTGCACGCTGTCGCCGTCGTTCTTGTAGTTCTTCGCGGCGTTGATGCCGCCCTGCGCCGCGATCGAGTGCGCGCGCCGCGGCGAGTCGTGGAACGTGACGACCGACACCTGGTAGCCGAGCTCGGCGAGGCTCGCAGCCGCCGACGCGCCGGCGAGCCCGGTGCCCACGACGAGCACGTGGAAGCGGCGCTTGTTGGACGGGTTCACGAGCTTGATCGAGAACTTGTGCTCGTCCCACTTGTCGGCGATGGGGCCCGGGGGGATGTGCGAGTCGAGCGCCATCGTCATCCCTTCGCCGGCGTGGTCGTGGCCCGGGTGGCGGTGACCGCCGCGCTCCCGGTCGCGGGGCACGCGGCCGTCGGCGGTCGTTGGTTGGGGCACTTCGGTGTCACGAGGTGGGCCTGCACGGCGATCGGGAAGCTGATGTTGCCGAGCACGATGACGGCGGCGAAGCCCTGCGCGAAGCGCCGGCGGGCCGTGTTGTAGCGCGGGTTGTTGATGCCGAGGCTCTGGAAGAGGCTCCACGCGCCGTGGAAGATGTGGACGCCGAGCGCGAGGTTGGCGACGACGTAGAGCACCGCGACGGCGGGCCGCCGGAAGCTGAAGATCAGGTTGTCGTAGGGATCGCCGCGCACGAAGTGGCTGCCGTTGGCCGCACCCCAGGTGAGGTCGGCGAGGTGGAACGCGAGGAAGGCGAGCACGATGACGCCCGTCCAGCGCATCGTGCGGGACGCGAAGTTCGCGGCGACGTACTCACGCGGCGCCTGGTAGCCGACCGGGCGCGCCCGCTTGTTCATGCGCGTGAGCGAGTACGCGGCGTGGATGTGGAAGACGAACGCGCTGATCAGCACGATCCGGATCCCCCACAGCAGCACGGTGCGCGGCAGGAGATGGCCGGGCATGTCGCGCAGGGCCTCGCCGTAGAGGTCGATCTCCTGTTTCGACAGGTAGAACTTGAGGTTCCCCACCATGTGGGAGAGCACGAAGCCCAGCAGGATGATCCCGCTGACGGCCATCACCCACTTCTTGCCGATCGCCGACCGGTAGAACTCGACCGGCCACGGAGCCCGGCGCCTCGCCTTGGGCTGCACGGCCGGGGTTCGCGCCCCGCCCGCCGTCGCCGGGGTGCCGCCCTCGATCGTCTGCGCCATTCGGACTCCCCCAGAACGCCCGAGCGACCGCGCTCGTGCCCTTGTGCCGACCCTAGCGCCGGGGTATCTGCGGGTGCCGAATCGGGTTCTCACAACTCCGCGTACACTCCGCAAGTCGCCCCGCGCCGATCGACTCCGACAGCCCCACCGAGGAGTTTCCATGTCACGTCCCGCCACGTTGGGAGAGCTGCGCGCGAGCGGTTGGGAGTCCCGCCCCGTCAAGGACGAGTTGCGGGCGAACGTCGTGCGCTGCCTGGCCGAGGGGCGTTCCCTCGTTCCCGGCATCGTCGGATACGAGGACACGGTCATGCCGCAGCTCGCGAACGCGCTGCTTGCCGGCCACGACGTGATCTTCCTCGGCGAGCGCGGTCAGGCCAAGACGCGCATCATCCGCTCGATCACCGGCCTCCTCGACGAGTGGATGCCCATCGTCGCGGGCAGCGAGATCAACGACGACCCGTACGCCCCCGTCTCGGCGCACTCCCGCCACCTCGTCGCCGATCGCGGCGACGAGACCCCGATCGAGTGGGTGCACCGCGACCGCCGTTTCGGCGAGAAGCTCGCGACGCCGGACACCTCGATCGCGGACCTGATCGGCGAGGTCGACCCGATCAAGGTCGCCGAGGGCCGGTACCTCTCCGACGAGCTCACCATCCACTACGGCCTGGTGCCCCGCACCAACCGCGGCATCTTCTCGATCAACGAGCTTCCCGACCTCGCGGAGCGGATCCAGGTCGGTCTGCTCAACGTGCTCGAGGAGCGCGACGTGCAGATCCGGGGCTACAAGATCCAGCTCCCGATCGACGTCGTGCTGTTCGCCTCCGCGAACCCCGAGGACTACACGAACCGCGGTCGGATCATCACGCCGCTGAAAGACCGTTTCGGCGCCCAGATCCGCACCCACTACCCGCTCGAGACCGAGCTCGAGATGGCGATCATCGAGCAGGAGAGCCGTCCGCTCGAGGCCGAGGGCTTCACGGTGAGCGTGCCCGACTTCATCACCGAGATCGTGGCCGAGATCAGCCAGATGGCCCGCCGTTCGCCGCACGTGAACCAGCGTTCCGGCGTGTCGGCCCGCATGTCGATCGCGAACTACGAGACCCTCGTCGCCAACGCCACCCGCCGGGCGCTCACCGCCGGCGAGCGCGAGGTGGTGCCGCGCATCAGTGATCTCGAGGCGCTGGCCGCCTCGACGGCGGGCAAGATCGAGATCGAGACGCTCGACGACGGCCGCGAGGGCGCGGTGCTCGACCGCATCGTCAAGTCGGCCGTGCTGGAGGTCTTCCGGGCACGCGTGAAGCCCGAGCTGCTGCCCGAGGTCGTGGCCGCGTTCGAAGGTGGTCTCGTGGTGCACGCCGGCGACGACCTCGCGTCGTCGCAGTACGCCGAGGCGTTGGCCGCGATGCCCGCGATGCCGATCGTGCTCGCCGATCTCGGAGTGGGGGAGTCGCCCGCGGGCGTCGCATCCGCGCTCGAGTTCGTGCTCGAGGGGCTGCACCTCACGAAGCGCCTGAACAAGGACGCCATCGGAGGACGCGCCACGTACAGCGCGCGCGGCTGATGGGGCGCGCGTTCCGCTACTCGCGCTGGGACGGCACCCAGACCGGCTTCGACCTCGACGCCGACGCGCTCCTGTCGGAGCTCACCGACGATCTTCTCTACCACGGCGACCTCAACGCGGCACTCCGGCGTGCACTCCAACAGGGCTTCCGTGATCGCGAAGGGCGCGACCTCCAGGGTCTGCGCGAGATGCTCGACCGGCTCCGCCAGCAGCGGCGGGAGCTGCTCGACCGCTACGACCTCGGTGGCGTCTACGACGACATCTCCCGCCGGCTCGAAGAGGTCGTCGAGCAGGAGCGCGAAGGGATCGAGCGCCGGGTCGACGAGGCCCGCCAGTCGGGCGACCAACGCCGTGAGGAGCTGCTCGACGAGCTCGCGCAGCAGCGGCGCCGTGAGCTCGAGCAACTCCCACCCGACCTCGCCGGACGCGTGCAGGAGCTCCAGCAGTACGACTGGATGGACGACGCGGCGCGGCAGCACTTCGAGGAGTTGATGCAGGAGCTGCGCAGCCAGCTCCTCGACAACATGTTCAACCAGCTGTCCGAGGGCATGTCGCAGATGAGCCCCGAGCAGATGCAGCACACCAAGGACATGCTCGCCGACCTCAACCGCATGCTCGAGCAGCGCGAACGGGGAGAGGAACCCGACTTCGCCGGGTTCATGGAGCGCTACGGCGACCTCTTCCCCGACAACCCGCAGTCGCTCGACGAGCTACTCGAGCAGATGGCGCGCTCGATGGCCGCGATGCAGCAGATGCTCAACTCGATGACACCCGAGCAGCGCGCGCAGCTCCAGCAGCTCGCCAACGCGCTACTCGAAGACCTCGACCTCCGCTGGCAGATGGACGAGCTCTCGCGCAACCTCCAGAACGCGTTTCCCCAGATGGGTTGGGGCCAGCGGATGAACTTCCGCGGCGACGAACCGCTGCCGCTCGACGGCATGGGCTCGCTCCTCGACCAGCTCGGCGACATCGACTCGCTGGAGCACCTGTTACGCAACGCGACCCAACCGGGTCAGCTCGCCGAGGTCGACCTCGACCAGGCGCGCGACCTGCTCGGCGACGACGCCGCGGCCTCGCTCGAGGAGCTGGCGAAGCTGGCCAGGATGCTCGAGGAGGCGGGGCTCATCGAGCAGCGCGACGGCCGCCTCGAGCTCACGGCGAAGGGCGTGCGCCGCATCGGCCAACGGGCGCTCGGCGATCTGTTCAAGCGGTTGCTCCAGGACCGTTCGGGCGGTCACCAGATCGAGCGCGCGGGCTTCGGGCACGAGCGCGCGTTCGAGCACAAGCCGTACGAGTTCGGCGACCCGTTCCTGCTCGACGTCGGTCAGACGATCCGCAACGCGATCTGGCGTCAGGGATCCGGCACGCCGGTGCACCTCTCGCCCGACGACTTCGAGGTCGAGCGCACCGAGGTGCTCACGCGCACCGCGACGGTGCTCATGCTCGACGTGTCGCTCTCGATGGAGATGCGAGGCCGGTTCCTCGCGGCCAAGAAGGTCGCGATGGCGTTGCACGCCCTGATCTCGAGCCAGTTCCCGCGCGACTACCTGGGCATGGTGTCGTTCGGGCGGGTCGCGCGCGAAGTGAAGCCGGAACGGCTGCCCGAGGCCACCTGGGACTTCGAGTGGGGCACCAACATGCAGCACGCGCTGATGCTCGCCCGCAAGATGCTGGCCCACGAGCACGGCCGCAAGCAGGTGATCATGATCACCGACGGCGAACCGACCGCCCACATCGAGGGCAACGGCACGTTCTTCGACTACCCGCCCGACCCCCGCACGCTGGAGGCGACCCTGCGCGAGGTGCAGCGCTGCACCCGCGACGGCATCCGCATCAACACGTTCATGCTCGAGGAGAACCCGTACCTCCAGGAGTTCGTCGAGCGGATGATGCGGATGAACCGGGGCCGGACCTTCATCACGACGCCGGAGAACCTCGGCGACTACGTGCTCGTCGACTTCCTCGAGCAACGCCGATCTCCCCGCCGGGCCGGTTGAGATTTCTTCGCATCCCCGGGACCAAATGCCGGTTCCGCAGGGTTGGAGGCCCTGTCGGGAACGACAGCGGCGAGCGAAGCGAGCAAGCGACCCAGCTCACTCCCACCCCGCGTCAGGAGCGGCGAGCGTCAGCGAGCGCGACCAGACAGAGCGAGTGCGACCAGAAGAAAGGACCGTCATGACTGTCATCCCGCGAGAGCAGT
>DAIQOP010000242.1:4079-6214 GCA_036787815.1 Actinomycetota bacterium | reverse complement strand
GCCGGTGATCACGCGAACGCCGCCCTCGTCGGGAACGAGCTCGACGCCATCGGCGGTGAAGACCTGGACCGGGTTGATCTCGTGGCGCGCGAGGTTGCGGTCGGCGGGCTTCGTCGCGAGCGCGCCGACGACCACGATCGCCTCGTTCGGATCGATCGGCAGCTTCACGTGACGTCCTGCGCCTTCATGAGTCGGTGGATCTCCTCGTCGTACGGTCCCGGTCGAGACGCGCGCTCGACGAGATCATGGTCGAAGCCCGAGATCAGCTCGTCGATCTTCGATCGGTCGATGGAGAAGCCGCAGAAGGCGTAGAGGCGCGCGATCTCGGGCGGGTCCGATTGCAGCGTCTCGAGCCGGAAGCTCGCCAGCCGGTCGCCGTAGAGCTCGACGAACCGGGCCTTGCGCTCGGTGGCGATGCGCAGCACGTCGACGTGGTAGGCGAGGGGCCCGTCGTGGCGCACGAGGTCGACGAACCCGTCGGTCTTCGGTCCGAACGGCAGCGCATCGTTGGTCTGGCGCACCCAGAGGAGCCGGGCCGCGTAGACGGCGAGCGGCAGCCAATCCCGGGGCCGGATCTGCCGCCGGAGCGTTCGGCCGCCGGTCGCGTCGAGGTGGGCGCCGAAGTCGCGGTCGGTGCGCCGGGGGCCGAGGTACTTGCGGATCACGATCGACGGCTTGAGCGACTCGCGCTTGAGGGTGCGCCGGTAGTTCGAGTCGATGCAGCGGACGGGATCGCGCTCCACGTAGACGATCCGCGCGTCGGGGAAGACGCGATGCACGAGGTCGGGGCGCAGGCAGTTCACCGGCGACTTCTCGACGAGCGTCTTGTCGCCCGCGGCCGACAGCAGCGTGTGACGGATCCACGCGGCGGCACGCGCGTCGTCCTCGACGACGTCGTCGGCCAGATGGGCGAAGCTGCCGGCCTTCCAGACCATGTGCGGCTCGGTCTCGAGATGCACGTCGGGCTGCGACTCGAGGAGTCGTCCGACGAAGGTCGTTCCCGATCGGGACATGCCGATGATCACGATCGGGGCCGCCATGTCGCGCAATCCTAGGCAACCGGGTCGCGCGCGCATTTCGGGTCGGTAGCATCGTCGATTCCATGGAATCGAGCACACCCGCACTCGACTTCGTCGTGATCGGCGCGCAAAAGGGCGGCACGACGACGCTCTTCGAACATCTGCGCCACCACCCCGACCTCTGCCTCCCGGCCGACAAGGAAGCGCCGTTCTTCAACCGCCCCGAGCTGTATTCGCAGGGCGTCGGGCACCTCTTCACCACGTACTTCCCCCAGCCGCTCCCGAAGGGCCGGCTGCTCGGAACCGTGACACCGCAGTACATGTGCATCGACGGATGCGCGTCGCGACTCGCCGATGCGTTCCCCGATTGCCGGCTCGTGGCGATCCTGCGCGATCCGGTCGAGCGGGCCTACTCGCACTACCGGATGGCGTCGCGGCGCGGCCAGGACGACCGCACCTTCGACGCCGCGATCGCCGAGATGCTCGCCGGCCCCGAAGCACTCGCCGCGGGCCGCGCGTCGAGCGCGCTCGGCGAGACCTACGTCGCGTGGGGCGAGTACGGCCGCGTGCTCGGCGGGTACCTCGAGCGCTTCGCGCGCGACCGGCTGCTCATCACCTACACGGCCGACCTCGAACGCGATCCGGCCGCGGTCCTCACCTCGATCTGCTCGTTCCTCGACGTTCCGGTCGTGCTCCCCGAGAGCCTCGGCGAGCGGTTCCACGTCGGTGGCTCCCGGCGCCGGTTCCCCAACGTCCAACGGCGGCTGCGCCGCTCGCCGGTGGGTTGGATCTGGAAGCGCCTGCCACAGGGCACCCGCAGCCGGGTCTTCATCCGGTTCGACCACTGGAACGTGCGATCCGAGGCGCCGGACGAGCAGGACGGCGGCGGGCCCCGCTGGAGCGCCGAGACCGAGGCCCGCCTGCGCGAGCACTACGCCGCCGACGAGGCCGACCTCGCCGCCCGTTCCGGCATCCACCTCCCCTGGATTTGACGGAGCAGGCGCAGCGGGCGTGCCGAGTGCGGGGCACAAAGGCGAAGCGCATGCGGATGCGACCGGAGATGACGGAGCAGGCGCAGCGGGCGTGCCGAGTGCGGGGCACAAAGGCGAAGCGCAT
>DAIQOP010000242.1:2692-3979 GCA_036787815.1 Actinomycetota bacterium | reverse complement strand
GCGGATGCGACCGTGAGTGCCGAATTCTTCTCAAGGGCAGGTGAAGAGTTGGCCAAGGGCCTTCCGGTCGGAGCGGGCTACGGCTACAACGGGTTGGTCTGGATGGCCCCTGGTCAGCGATGCGGACTGTTGCTACTCTAAGTGGTCAGACGACTGCGGTCGGTATTTTGGGGCAGGGCGGAGGCGCGGGCGGATGAAGGCCGGATGGCGGGTGTTGGTCGCGGCCGTGCTCGTCGCGGTCTCGTCGACCTCGGTCGGGGCCCACGCGCTGGTCCCGGGACCGCCGGTCGGTTTCACGGCCTCGCTGGTCGTCGGCGGCCTCCACGACGGGATCGGCGGGCTCCCGACCGCGTTTGCGTACGCCCCCGACGGCCGGATCTTCGTGGCCCGCAAGACCGGCGTGGTCGACGTCTACGACGGAGGCGTGCAACACGTCTTCTGGGATCTGCGCGACCAGGTGAACACGATCCAGAGCCGGGGGCTGCTCGGCCTCGCGCTGGATCCCGCGTTCGCGTCGAACCACCGCGTGTACCTGATGTTCACGCAGGAGCTCGACCCGGCCAATCCCGATCAGGCCGGTCCGGCCGGCGGCGAGATCGTGCGTGTTGCCCAGCAGGCCGCCAAACCCGACGTGGTCGATCCGGCGTCGCGCGTCACGCTGCTCACCGGGTACCAGTCGATCTCGCGCGAGCACACCGTCGGCGCGTTGCGCTTCGACGCGGCCGGCAACCTGCTGGCGTCGTTCGGCGACGCAGCGGATCTCGGCGTGAACGACGGCTCCGCGCTCGCCACGCTCGATCTCAACGACCTGCGGGGCAAGGTCATCCGGATCGATCCGGGTACCGGGCTGGGTGTCGCCGGCAATCCCTACTTCGATGCGGGGAACCCGGGTGCCGTGCGATCGAAGGTGTTCGCGCGCGGGTTCCGCAACCCGTACCGGTTCTCGATCGATCCCGACAACGGCACCGTGTACGTGGGCGACGTCGGGTGGAACACCTGGGAGATGTTGAACGCGTTTCCCGCGACGTTCGGCGATGCCGATCGGGATCGGAACGCGGGTTGGCCCTGTTACGAAGGCGGCAACGGAGTGGCGTTGCCGCAGCCGGACTTCGAGTTCGCCCCGACCACGCAAGCCGCGTGCCAGGCGATCTACTCACCCGACCAGGGCGGCACCGGCCCGGGTGTCTCGGCGCCGTTGTACGCGTACCGCCACGACGATCCCGGCGGCGAGAACGGCTCGGCGATCACCGCGGCACGTGCCGTAGCCAAGCAGAATGGCTACGAGGA
>DAIQOP010000242.1:0-2682 GCA_036787815.1 Actinomycetota bacterium | reverse complement strand
TCGGCGATCACCGCGGGTCCGAAGTACGTCGGAACCTCGAACTACCCGGCGCAGTACGTCGGCCGCCTGTTCGTCGCCGACTACGCGCGCGACCGTTTCCAGACGGTCGATCCGACGACAGGCGCCGCGACCGACTTCGGCGTACCGGGCGGTTGGGGCAACCCGGTCGACGTCGGCATCGCCCCCGACGGCAACGTCGCGTACCTCGGGATCGTGACGGGTGAGATCCGCGAGATCGTGTACACGGGCGCGAACCACGTGCCGACCGCGGTCGCGACGGCGACGGCGACCACGAGCGCGACAGCGCCGTTCACAGCGCACCTGAACGGCTCGGCATCGTCCGACCCCGACGCGGGCGACACCCTCACCTACGACTGGAACTTCGGCGACGGCAGCCCGCACTCGAACCTCGTCAACCCGAACCACGACTTCATGGCCGCCGGCTCCTACGACGTGATCTTGACGGTCTCCGACGGCCATCCCGGCGGTTCGGTCGCGACCGACCTCTGGATCGACGTCATGAACACGCCGCCGACGATCTCCATGACGAGTCCGTCGCCGTCGCTGCGGTACAAGATCGGCGACTCGATCACCGTCGGCCTCGACGCCCAGGACGCGCAGGACGGTGCGCTCACCGGCGCAGCCGTCTCCACCCAGGTGCAGCTCATCCACCTCGGCCACTTCCACCCGGTCATCGACTTCACCGGCACCTCGGCATCGTTCGATGTCGTCGACCACGGATCCGACGACACGTACTACGAGGTGATCGCGACCGCGACCGACCACTTCGGTCGGTCGACCACGGCGACGTTCGACATCCTGCCCGACAAGCAACCGGTGTCGATCACGAGCACGCCGCCGGGTGCCGTGCTGTCGATCGACGGGGTGCAGGCGACGACGCCGTACAACTTCATGTCGATCGTCAACGGTCACCACGAGGTCGACGCGCCCGTCGATCTCGTGTCCGGCGGAGCGCAACTCGTGTTCGATCAGTGGACGCGCGCCGCGACGACGGCCAACACCGAGTTCTTCACCTTCGACACGCCGGCCGCGGGTACCGCGCTCAACGCCGACTACTCGCCGACGGCCAAGGGGCTCTCGATCTCGGACACCTCGATCGTCGAAGGCGATACCGGGAGCCGCAACGCGTCACTCACGGTGTCGCTGTCCGGCCCGTCGGCGACGACGGTGAGCGTCGACTACGCGACCACCGACGGTGTGGGTTCGGGTGGCGCGACCGCGCCGCTCGACTACGCGTCGAGGGCCGGGACCCTCACCTTCGCGCCGGGGGTGACGAGCCAGGTGGTGTCGGTGCCGGTGAACGGCGACACGAACGGCGAAGGCGACGAGCACTTCGGCGTCGTGCTCTCGAATCCCAACGGTGCGCCAATCGTGCAGGCGACCGGTGTCGTCACCATCGTCGACGACGACCCCAGTAGCGGGCTCCGCCTCGCGGTGGGCGACCTGAAGATGCTCGAGGGCGACGACGGGTTGCGCAACGCGCTGGTCACCGTGTCGCTCTCCGCGCCGAGCCCCGGCGGAGTCACCGTGCAGTACGCGACGGCCGACGGCACGGCCTCCGCACCGACGGACTACACGGCGCAGTCGGGAACGCTGACGTTCGCCGCGAAGAAGACGACGGCCACGATCAAGATCCCGATTCGCGGCGACGGGACCTTCGAGCTGAGCGAGGAGCTCACCGTCGGGCTGTCGAACCCGGTCGGCGCGACGATCACCCGGCCGACCGGCACGGTGCGGCTCGCCAACGACGACCCGGGACCGGCGCTCTCCGTCGGCGACGTCTCGAGCGTGGAGGGCAACAGCGGCGCGCGCTACGTGTTCTTCAGCGTCGCGCTCTCGACGCCCAGCTCGAAGTCGGTGGCGGTCGACTACGTCGTGTCGCATCAGACGACGAACGCCGGCGACCTGAAGACCACCTCGGGGACGGTCACCGTGAGCCCCGGGAAGCTCGCGGCGACCTTCCAGGTCAAGATCACCGGTGACACGACCGTCGAACCCGACGAGACCTACCGCGTCACGTTGTCGAACCCGGTGAACGCGACGATCGCGCGGGCGATCGCGACCGGCACGATCCTCAACGACGACCCGAGCTCGGGGCTCCGGGCGAGTGTGGGCGACGCAGGGATCTCCGAAGGCAACAGCGGGCAGCGTCTCCTCAGCTTCACGATCACGCTCTCGGACCCGGCTCCCGCACCCCTCACCGTCGACTACTCGACCGCATCGCAGACGGCGACCGCAGGGGGCGACTTCACCTCGACGTCCGGCACCGCGAAGATTGCGGCCGGCAAGGCGAGCATCGACGTCGCCGTCCCCATCCGGGGCGACGCCACGCCCGAACCCGACGAGACCTTCACCTTCACGCTCGCCAATCCGACGGGCGGTGCGGTCCTGGGCCGCAACGTCGCGGTCGGCACGATCCTCAACGACGACTGACGAGGCGCCCCGTGTTCTCCCCCCGAGCCTCCCGGACCACCCGCACCCGACACGGTGCGTTCCGAAACGACCACTCTGCGCGCTACCGTGATCCGATGTCGCGGCGCGGGATCGGTCAGGGCGACGTCGGCGGGCCCGACGTCGAGAACCCCGCCGGCCGTGCGCCCCACCGCCGGTGGCGTGGGGGTTTGGTGGGGGTTGTGGGTGTGGGGTTGGTGTTGGGGTCGT
>DAIQOP010000030.1:0-21409 GCA_036787815.1 Actinomycetota bacterium | reverse complement strand
ACGCGACGAGCAGCGCGCGCACCGGTTCGGGGGCGTCGAGCGCCGCGGCGGCATCGGCGCGACCGGTGATCGCCTCGATCATCGAGACGCCGAGCGCGTAGACGTCGAGCGCGGGCGCCGGAAGGGTGTCGTCGGCTTCGGGAGCGAGATACGAGGTCGTTCCGGCGATCGCCGGCGCCGCGTCGACCCAACCGTCGTAGGTCGTGCCCCCGAACGACGCGTGCCCGGCGTCGATCAGCATCGGTCCGTCGCGCGTGAGCAGGATGTTCGACGGCTTCACGTCGCGATGCACGACCGCGGCCCGGTGGAGGGCCGCGAGCGCGTCGGCGACCGGGGCGAACGTGGCCGCGGCCACCGCCACGGTGAATCGACCGTCGTCGATGCACTCGGCGACGGTGGGCCCGTCGTGGAACACGAAGGCCAGGTAGGGCTCGCCGTCGTCCTCGGCCGCGTCGAACAGGCCGATGAGCGCGTCGTGGTGCACGAGGCGCAGCACGGCGGCCTCCCGGGCGAGGCGGGCACTGGCCAGCGGGTCGTCCGTGCCGGGGCGGCGCAGCTTGAGCGCGACGACGATCCCGTCGCCGTCGGCCCTCCACACCTCGGTGTCCCCGCCGCCCCCGAGGTAGCGCTCCAGTCGGAACGGCCCGATTCGGGAGCCGGTCGAACGCCGGGTGGGTGCACGCGTCCCCGTCCCAGCCACATCCGCCTCCGTGAACAGTTTCTCACGCGGAGTGGAGGTCGCGACATAACTCTCTCCGCACCCCCGCGAGGCGGGTCCTCGCTCCGTTCTCTCGGGTTTCAGTACGCGTGAGGCGTACTCGTGGCCGAGCGAACGGTCGGGCGGCGCCGGGGGTGGCGCCGGGCGGGGAGCCCCGCGGGCGCCGGTACGCTTCCAGGTTATGGCGATGCTGCGCTGGCGGGGCGCGGCCGGTGATGCCGAACGGGAGCTGGACGCTCCGGTCATACGCATCGGTCGGGGTGCCGAGAACGAGCTGGTGGTCGACGAGGCCGCGGTGAGCCGTGTCCACGCGCGCCTCGAGGAGGAGGCCGGCAGCTGGCGGATCGTCGATCTCGGCTCGACCAACGGCACGAGCGTCGACCTGGTGGCGTTGCGCCCCTGGCAACCGCACCCGTTGACGCACGGCTCGGTGATCGACCTGGCCGGCGCGCTCGACCTCACGTTCCTGCGCAGCGAGGACGAGCGCACGGGCGGTGAGGCCGCGACCACCCGGCGGATCGCGGAGCGGTCGGTTCGGCTCACGCCCGCGGAGGCCGAGGTGCTCGAGCTCCTGTACCTCCACTACGACGCCGGCCGCCTCGCGCCCAGGGTCGCGTCGATCCGCGAGATCGCCGAAGCCCGGTTCACGAGCACGGCGGCCGTGAAGATGGTGCTCCAGTCGCTCTACGACAAGTTCGAGCTGGCCGGGGCCGACGAGCGCAACAAGGAGGCGCTCGCCCGCCGGGCCCAGCAGTGGAAGATGACGCGCACGCGCTTCTGACGCGCCCGCGACTCCCCCGAACACGAGCGAACCCACCGGCGGGGCCCGGCGGGTTCGCTCATTTCAAGAGCTGGACTATCGGTTTTTGACTCACAGATGAGTTGAGAGACCTACTTCCAACGCATGGCTCCCAACCTCCCTTCCCAGCGGGCCCCAGTGGGCAAGTCCCATCATGAGGGGAGAGCCGCGTTCGCGACATCGCCGCGAGGGTCAGCCTTTCCTTACCTCCCTCTGACCGGCGTCGGGCCGGCCGACGGGCTCGGGGCGGAACGCGCGTGCCGGCCGCCTACCCGCGGGCGCGCTCGATGGCCCGGTTGTTGACGACCGGCGACGCGGCCGCGGTCAGGAGCAGCGTGCCGACGCCCATGAGCAGCAACGGCGTGCGCAGGCTGAGGTGCTCGGCCAGCTGACCGGCGGCGAGCGCGCCCAGGGGAGCCGAGGTCGCGAACG
Source organism: Actinomycetota bacterium (assembly GCA_036787815.1). Lineage (GTDB taxonomy): Bacteria > Actinomycetota > Acidimicrobiia > IMCC26256 > PALSA-610 > DATBAK01. Next base: position 19,460 of record DAIQOP010000030.1, on the reverse strand, counting down.
CGACCCGGTAGAACGAGTTGACGCGGCCGAGCAGCTCGTCGGGAACGAGGGTCTGGCGCAGCGAGATGATGACGATGTTGGCGAGGGTTCCGCAGGCGAGTGCAGCGCCCATCGCCACCGCGAAGACGATGACGGTGTTGGTCGTCCCCGCGACGAACCCGGCCAGGCTCGCGATCAGCAGGGTGGCCAGGAGGGTGCCGCCCGGACCGAGTCGCTTGATGACCCGGGTCGCGGACAGGCCCGCGGCGATGCCGCCGAACGCCGAGCCGGTGAGGACGAGGCCGTACACCGCCTTCGACGTGTGCAGCACCCGGAGCGCGAACACGACGTTGACGGCCTCGGCGCCGACGACGAGGAAGTTGTAGGTGCAGCCGACGATGAGGAGCGACCGGAGGAACTCGTGGCGCTTCAGATACGCCCACCCCTCTCGGAGGTCGGCCCGGATGCTCGGATCCTCCCTCCGGCGCCGCGCCCGCTCCTGGTCGCGGGCGCGCCGTGTCGTCGGCCTGCGCCGCGGGCGGGCCCGGGCCCGGTACGTGCCGGAGAGCGTGAAGACGAGCAGCGACGCCGCGAGGAACGACGCCGAGTCGAGGGCGAACGGGAGTGAAGCCGCTCTCGCGAACAGGGCCGCGCCGACGGCGGGGCCGGCGAGATCACGGGCGACGTTCTCCGTCACGATGAAGCGAGCGTTGGCCCGCTCGATCTGCTCGGCCTCGACGAGGCTGGGCAGGATCGACTGGGCCGAGTTGTCGAAGAAGACCTCGCCCGAGCCGAGCAGGAACGCGACGACCCACACCAGGGCGACCGACGCGTCGCCGCGCCAGCTTGCGACGGCGAGGAGCCCGACGGCGATGCACCGCCCCGAGTCGACGAGGGCCATGACCCGGCGCCGGTCGAGCCGATCGGCCACCACGCCGCCGAAGAGGCCGAACAGGAGCCACGGGAGGCCCCGCGCGACCTCGAGGCCGGAGATGAGCGCCGTGCTGCCGGTCAGGCCCGCGATCAGGAGCGGCATCGCGGCCAGGATCAGCCCGTCGCCAACGAGCGAGATCGCCGAGGCCGCCCACACCTTCTGGAACCGTGGCCCCAACGACGCCCGCTGCACTGGCGGAACGTAACCGCCGAGATTCTCGGCGCGGCGGACCGGCCGGATCACTCGGTGTGTCCGACCCGGCTTCTAAGGTCGAGGGCATGTCAGCGCGATCAGGCTCCGACGGCGGCTCGGGCACCCCGAACCCGAGCGAGCGAGGCCGGAAGACGGAGCGGCGAGCGCCAATCACGACACGATCCGGTACCCCGGACGCGAGCGAGCGCGACCGTAAGAGCGAAGCGAAGGGATACGGGGCCGCGCAGATCCAGGTGCTCGAGGGGCTCGACCCGGTACGGCGCCGGCCGGGGATGTACATCGGTTCCACCGGCTCCCAGGGCCTGCACCACCTGGTGTGGGAGCTGGTCGACAACGGGGTCGACGAGGCGATGGCGGGCTACGCCGACCGCGTCGACGTCACGCTGCTCGCCGACGGCGGCTGCCGCGTCGCCGACAACGGGCGGGGCATCCCGGTGGAGGAGCACCCGCGGTTCAAGGGCCGGTCGGCCGCCGAGATCGTCATGACCACGCTGCACGCGGGCGGCAAATTCGGCGACGGCGGCTACAAGGTGTCGGGCGGGCTGCACGGAGTGGGGGTGTCGGTCGTCAACGCGCTCTCGGCGCGCACCGTGCTCGAGATCGACCGCGACGGCACCACCTACCGGCAGGTCTACGCACCGGTGAAGGGCAAGGGCGGCAAGGTCGAGCCGGGGGTGCCGCAGGGCAAGTTGCGGGCCGTGGCCAAGTCGAAGCGCGGCCACACCGGTACCACCGTCACGTTCTGGCCCGACCCCGAGGTGTTCGAGGAGACCGAGTTCCGCGCGGCCACGATCATGGAGCGGCTCCAGGTGATGGCGTTCCTGCACGCGGGGCTCACGATCGGGTTCCACGACGAGCGGCCGGGCCACAAGCAGGACCACACGTTCCACACGGAAGCCGGGATCGTCGACTTCGTGCGCCATCTCAACGCGAGCAAGGAGCCGTTGATCCGCGACGTCGGCTCGTTCAGCGCGGCGGAGGCCGACGGCGAGGTCGAGGTCGCGTGGCAGTGGAACACCGGGTACCACGAGGGCCTGCACACCTTCGCCAACGGCATCTCCACCACCGAGGGCGGGATGCACGCCGAGGGGTTCAAGCGGGCGCTCACCAACGCCATCAATCGGTACGCCAAGGAACGGGGCCTCCTCAAGGCGAAAGACGCAGCGCTGCAGGGCGACGACGTGCGTGAGGGCCTCACCGCGATCGTGTCGGTACGCCTGGCCGAGCCGCAGTTCGAGGGGCAGACGAAGTCGAAGCTCGGCAACACCGAGATCCGCTCGCTGGTCGAGCGGCTCACGGGTGAGCGCTTCGGCCGCTGGCTCGAGGAGAACCCGAACCCGGCGAAGGCGATCGTCGCGAAGGCGACGGGCGCGGCGCGGGCGCGTGGCGCGGCGAAGCAGGCACGCGAGCTCACCCGTCGCAAGAGCGCGCTCGAGGGCGTCGGCATGCCCGACAAGCTCGCCGACTGCTCGTCGCGCGTCGTCGCCGAGACCGAGCTGTTCATCGTCGAGGGCAACAGCGCCGGCGGCTCAGCGCGCGACGCGCGCTCGCCGAAGACGCAGGCGATCCTCCCGCTGCGGGGCAAGATCCTCAACGTCGAGCGGGCCTCGATGGACAAGATCGTGGCCAACGCCGAGATCCAGGCGCTGGTCGCGGCGATCGGCGGCGGCATCGGCCACGACTTCGACGTCGGCAAGGCGCGCTACGGCAAGGTCGTGATCCTCGCCGACGCCGATGTCGACGGCGGGCACATCCGCACGCTCCTCATCACGTTCTTCTACCGGCAGATGAAGGCGCTCGTCGACGAGCGCCGGCTCTACGTCGCGCAGCCGCCGCTGTACTCCGTCGACATCGCCGGCAGCCGCACCTACATCGCCGACGACGCCGCTCGCCAGCAGGTCATCGAGGCGAATCCGAATCGGCAGCTCACGTTCGCGCGCTTCAAGGGGCTGGGCGAGATGGACTATCCCGAGCTGCGCGAGACGTGCATGGATCCCGCCACCCGCAACCTCGTGCGCATCGACGTCGATCAGGCCGTCGTCTGCGACGACATCCTCTCGGTGCTCATGGGCGACGACGTCGAGCGGCGGAAGAACTTCATCCAGCAGAACGCCAAAGACGTTCGCTTCCTCGACATCTGAGGACCGTCCTCCACATCTGAGGTAGCCATGGCACGCAAGAAGGCAACCGCCGACGCGACGCTGTTCGAGGCACCCGTCGCGAGCCGCACGTTGGTCGACGAGGTCGAGTCGTCGTTCCTCGACTACTCGATGAGCGTCATCGTGAGCCGCGCGCTGCCCGACGCGCGCGACGGCCTCAAGCCGGTGCATCGCCGCATCCTCTGGGCCATGCACGATGCCGGGCTGCGCCCGGACCGGCCGTTCGTGAAGTGCGCGCGCGTCGTCGGCGACGTGATGGGCCGCTTCCACCCGCACGGCGACACCGCGATCTACGACGCGCTCGTGCGCCTCGGCCAGGACTTCTCGCTCTCGCACCCGCTGATCGACAAGCACGGCAACTTCGGGTCTCCGGCCGACCCGCCCGCGGCACAGCGCTACACGGAGTGCCGCCTCAGCGTGCTCGCCACCGAGATGCTCGCGGGCATCGACGAGGGAACCGTCGACTTCGAGCCCAGCTACGACGCCAGCGACGAGGAACCGGTCGTGCTGCCGAGCCGGTTCCCGAACCTGCTCGTCAACGGCAACCAGGGCATCGCGGTCGGCATGGCCACGAACATCCCTCCCCACAACCTCGGTGAGATCTGCGACGCGGCCGTGCTGCTCATCGAGCGCCCGGAGACCACCCCCGACGCGCTGATGAAGATCGTGCGCGGTCCCGATTTCCCGACGGGTGCGCTCATCATGGGCGACGACGGGATCGCCGACGCGTACCGCACCGGGCGCGGCTCGATCCGCCTCCGCGCGGTCACCGGCATCGAGGAGTCGCGCCGCGGCCCGGTGATCGTCGTCACCGAGATCCCGTACCAGACGAGCGTCGACGCGATCGCGGGCAAGCTCGCGGAGGCGGTCGAGAGCGGCAAGATCGAAGGCGTCCGCGACATCCGCAACGAGTCCGGGCAGGGCAGCACCCGCCTCGTGATCGAGCTGCGCGCCGACGCGAACGCGCAGATCGTGCTCAACAACCTCTTCAAGCACACGCCCGCGCAGACCACGTTCGGCATCAACATGGTCGCGCTGGTCGACGGCGTGCCCCGCACGATCAACCTCGCGCAGGCGTTGCAGGAGTGGGTGAACCACCAGGTCGTCGTCGTCACCCGGCGTACGCGGTTCCGGCTCGAGAAGACCGAGGCCCGCCTCCACATCATCGAGGGCCTCGTGAAGGCCCTCGACCAGATCGACGAGATCATCGCGCTCATCAAGGCCTCGAAGGACCGCGCCGCGGCACGCACCGGCCTGATGGGCGCAGGATTCGAGTACAGCGAGATCCAGGCGAACCACATCCTCGATCTCGCGCTCGGCCGGCTCACGCGGCTCGGCCGGGAAGAGCTCGTGCAGGAGCGCAAGGAGCTCACCGCCGAGGTCAAGATGCTCCGCCGGATCCTCGCCAAGCGCGAGGTGCTGATGGGCGTGATCCGCGACGAGCTGGTGGCGATCCGCGACCTGCACCGCCGCGACCGGCGCACGCAGATCGTCACCGACGACCGCGGCGAGATCGCGACGGAGGCGCTGGTCGACGACGAGCCGATCGTCGTCACCGTGACCGCGCGCGGGTACGTGCAGGCGCGTCCCGGCCGGGGCCGCGGCTCGAAGGTCGCCGAACCGGGGGAGCGCGACGCGGTGTCGCAGCTCATCGAGACGTCGACGCTGTCGGGAGTGCTGTTCTTCTCCGATCGCGGGCGCGCGTACCGCATGTCGGGGCACGACCTGCCCAAGACGCGTCTCACCGCCGCGCCCAACCTGTTCCAGCTCGGCGACGGCGAGCAGATCGTCGCGGTCATCGATGCGAACGTCGCGCAGGAACACCGACATGTCGTGTTCGTCACCGCGCAGGGCGGCGTGAAGCGCACCGAGCTCTCGGAGTTCGTCGACGCGGGCGCGCGTCGCGACGGGATCGTCGCGATGAAGCTGGCCGCGGGCGACCGGGTCGTGGCCGTGTTCCCGGGCTGGGACGACTTCGAGACGTTCGTCGCCACCCGCGACGGCCAGGGCATCCGGTTCGCCGAGTCGGAGATTCGCGCGGTGGGCCGTGCCGCGGGCGCGATCCGGGCCATCCGGCTGCGGGGCGACGACGCGGTCGTCGGCGGCTGCGCGGTCGCGCACGAGGAGACGGTCGTGCTCGCGACCGATGCCGGCTTCGCGAAGCGGCTGCACGTCGACGTGCTGCCGGTGCAGGCCCGCGGGGGTGCGGGCGTGCGGGTGATGCGCCTCGACCGCCGCCGGGGCACGGTCGTCGCGGTCGCGCCCGTCGGGCCGCGCACGGTGTTCGTGCTGGCCGACTCGGCTCCCGTCGTCGCGAGCACCGAGCTCAAGATCGCGGCACGCGACTCGGTCGGCAGCGCGGTGCCCGGTCTGCCCGACGGCGCGGTCGTCGCCCGCGTCGTCCCCGCCGCCGAGCTCCCCGAAGACTGACCCGCGCCCCCGCGCCGCGCCTGTCCCCGGCGAGCGGAGCTCGAATAGCGAATCGGCAGACGGGGGCCGACCGGTAGCGTTCGAGATCCATGCCGCCCGCCCCCGACGATCCGGTCGAGTCACCCAGGCTCACGATCCGGGCGGCGGTGCGGCGGACGTTCGGTTCGCTCGACACCCACAACTACCGCCTGTACTTCGCGGGTGATCTCGTGTCGCACATCGGATCGTGGATGCAGACCATGGCCGAGGCCTGGCTCGTGCTCCAGCTCACCCATCGCGGCGTCGCCGTGGGCGCCACGTTCGCGTTCCGGTTTCTCCCGGTGCTGCTGTTCGGGCTGTGGGGCGGCACGATCGCCGACCGCTTCTCCCGCCGGCGGCTGCTGCTCATCACCCAGACGCTCGCGGCGTTCCTCGCGATCGTGTTGTGGCTGATCGTGCTCACCGGGGTCGTCGAGGCGTGGATGGTGTTCGCGCTCGCGTTCGGCCTCGGTCTCGTCACGGTCGTAGACGAGCCCGCGCGCCACGCGTTCGTGGAGGAGATGGTCGGCCCCGAGCGCGTCCCGAACGCGGTCGCGCTCACGAGCGCGGTCGGCAACTCCGCGCGCATCACCGGCCCGGCGATCGCCGGGCTGCTCATTTCGCTGTTCGGCGTGTCGTGGGTCTTCTTCGTGAACGCGGTGTCGTTCTTCGCCGTCGTGGCCGCGCTGCTGGCGATGCACTCGGGCGAGTTGCGCCGACCGCAGCGGAACCACGATCGCCCGCGCATCCGCGAAGGCCTCGCGTACGCGTGGGCGATCACCGAGATCAGAGCGACGATCGTGCTCGTCGCGGTCGTCGGGACCCTCGTCTACAACTTCCCGACCTTCCTCACGCTGCTGGCCAACAACACCTTCCACGGCGACGCCGGTCTCGCCGGGTTCCTCATGGCGCTGCTCGGCGTCGGCACCGTGATCGGGGCACTCTTCGCGGCGCTGCGGGCCCGGCCGACGTCGCGCACCGTCGTCGCCGCTGCGGCGATGCTCGGAATCGCGTTGGTCGTCGCCGCGAGCCTGCCCACGCAGCTCGCGGTGGAGGCGGCGCTCGTGCCGGTCGGTGCCCTGGCGGTGTTCTTCGGGTCGACGTCGAACGCGCACATGCAGATCTGGTCGGAGCCGCACATCCGTGGTCGGGTGATGTCGATCTACACGCTGCTCACGCTCGGTACCACCGTCGTCGGGGGCCCGTTCGTCGGGTGGGTGTGCGAACGCTGGAGCCCGCGCGGCGGTCTCGCGCTGGCCGGCTCCGTCACTGTCACCGCGGCTCTCGTCCTGTCGGTGCTGCGACGCTCGTCGCTGCGCGAACGCGAGATCGTGCCGCGATCGGCGACGGTCACGCTCGACTGAGTGCCGGGGAGCGCGCGCGTCAGCCCGGCGTGTCGAGCGCGGAGGAGACGCACGCCGGGCCGGTGTTCACCGGGTTGCAGCGCCACGCGCGATCGCCGGGCAACGTGACGACGTAGGGCGAGAACGGCGCCTTGTCGGGTGCGGGGTAGTCGGTGCTCACGAACTGCGCGCCGCTCGCGATCGCGTTGTCGCGCGTCGTGGTGGCGTTGCTTCGGGCCTCGACCGTGTCGGCATCCGCGCGGGTACGCACGAGGTATCCCTCGCGCACGAGCTCGCGGATGCGAACCAGGTTCTTGCCGTTCGGGTCGTTCATCTCCACGAACGCGGCGTCGGGCCGGCCGGGCGCGGAGTTGGTGAAGATCACCCGGCCCCGCAGGCCCGGATGACCCGTGAGGTACGTCTTCGACTGGCCGGCCTGGTCGAGCAGGAAGAAGACCTTGCCGCGCGCCGCGGCGAGCGTCGGCCACCCCGTTCCCGAGCGGACGGCCTGCTCGAGTGTCGCGTGCCTCCCCCGCACGTCGTCGGGCGTGATCATCTCCCCGGGCGGGAACACCGAGCGGATCTCGGCGTCGAGCGCGTCGAAGTCGGCGGTCGTGAGCGGAGGCGGAACGACGAAGCCCATGTGCAGCGGGTCGAGGGTCGGGTCGTCCTTGGCTTCGACGAGGATGGCGATCGGCAGATGGCCCGGGTGCGTACGCGACCAGCTCCGCACACCGGTGAGGCAGTCGACGAACGTGAGGCAGTTGCTGTTGAAGTCGACGTCCTGCGCGTGCAGCACCTTGAAGCCGGGCCTGCTCATCGCCGGGATGCCCGAGTCGATCGGTTGCTTCACCAGCGCGAGGATGCGCCGCTTGGCGTACCGGCCGCCCCGGGGGTCGGCGAAGACGTCGAGCTCGATCTGCCGCACGCCTTCGCGCGAGAACTGCACCGGCAGCGCCGGGTGCGTGTACTCGATCGACTCGCCGAGCGTCTTGTCGAAGCTCTTGATCAACGCGAGCACCTGCGGCGGGTCCTCGAGGTGGTAGCTGTTGTGGGTCCCGACCACCTGCACCTGGTTGAGCCGCACGCAGGCATCATCCGGGCACGTTGCCGACGGGGGTGTCGGCGGCGGCGGCTTCGCGGCCGAGTGGCCCGAGCTTCCCGAACACGCGGCGAGCGCGAGCGCGCCGAGCACGACGGAGGTGGAGAGCAGGTGTCGGGGTCGCATCGGCCGTAGCCTCGCATGCCGGTTCGCGGTTCGGGTGTCGTCGCCGTTCATCTGACACGGGCGTCAGGGCTCCCTACGCTGGGACCGAAGGATCTTCGAGGGGGGACGATGCGAGCACTGCTGTACGGGGTCAAGCCCGACCCGCAGCCCGAGCCGGCCGACGACAACCAGCTCCTCCGCAACTTGGCGCACACGCCGATGCGGCTCGTCGACATGGACGACCCGCCGTTCCTGCGGCCCGACTGGGTGGTGACCAAGCCCCGCCTCACGGGCATCTGCGGATCGGACTCGAAGCAGGTGTTCATGGACTGGGGCAACGAGGTCGGCAACCCCGACAACCCCATGAAGGCGTTCTTCTCGCTCCCGCAGGTGCTCGGGCACGAGGTCGTCGCCGACGTCGTCGCGCTCGGCCCGGAGGCCGAGGGGCTCGAGGTCGGCGACCGTGTGGTGCTCAACCCGTGGCTGTCGTGCGGTCCGCGTGGCGTCGAGCCCGAGTGCCCGGCGTGCCGGATCGGCGACTACAGCCTCTGCTGGAACTTCTCGGCCGGCCCGATCTCACCCGGTATCCACACCGGCACCGCGAAGGACGCCACCGGCGGCTACGCCGACCTGATGCCCGCGCACGACTCGATGTTGTACAAGGTGCCCGACTCGGTCTCCGACGAGCTCGCGGTCTTCGCCGACCCGTTCGCGGTGTCGTTGCACGCGATCACGCGGCACCCGCCGACACCCGGCGGGAAGGTCATGGTCTACGGCGCCGGCGCGCTCGGCACGTGCGCGACCGCGATCCTGCGCGCGTTGTATCCCGACGTCGACGTGCTCGTCGTCGCGCGGTTCGACGCGCAGGCGGATCTCGCCCGCAAGCTCGGTGCGACCGTGATCGGGCACGAGCCCGCGTTGCGGGTGATCGAGGAGGCCGCGGCCTGGTCGGGTGGCGTGCTCCAGGCGAGCGACGGCCTGCCGATGGCCTATCCGGGCATGATCGACGTCGTGTACGACACGATCGGGAAGCGCCAGACCTTCGAGGTCGCGGTGCGGGTGCTCAAGGCGCGCGGCACGCTCGTGAAGGCCGGGGTGCACGGCCCGACGCTGTGGGAGGACACGCCGCTCTACTTCAAGGAGATCTCCTACGTCGGCAGCAACGCCTTCGGGTTCGAACAGGTCGACGGGGTGCGCAAGCACGGCATCGATCACTACCTCGAGCTCGTGCAGGACGGGCGCGTCGACCTCACCGGCATGCTCACGCACCGCTTCCGCCTCGAAGACTGGCGCGCCGCGTTCGCGTCGCTCGCGACGCAGGACCGCAGCGGCGCGATCAAGGTCGCGTTCGATTTCCGGTGATCCACGGCCGGTTGACCCAGGACCCGTTCACCAGATGACCGACGGCGAGAGCGCGGCACTCCCGAAGCCACCGGAGCTCCTCGCGTTGAGCGAGGTGACCGCCGAGCTGTTCGACACGTTGAAGGAATGGTTCGACGTGCCCGCCGCCGTCGTGCTCGATCTGTCGGCCGTCGACAGCGAGCAGGTCGTGCGGGAGATGGCCGAACCCGCGATGATCGCGGCGCTCGCGATGCGCAAGCTGCAGGCGCTGCATCTCCTCGCGACTCCGGGGGTGCGTACGAGCACCGACGTGATCGTCACCATCGTGCAAGACCTCACGCGCGCGTTGCTCCAGGCGCCGGTCATGCGGCTCCGCGTCGCGGTCGAACGCACCGACTGGGATGCCGCGCTCGCCGGGCTCACCGACGCCGGCGACATCGCGGCGCCCGATGCCGCGACCGACGTCGACCCGGAGACCGAGCGGTTCGAGGTGTTGCACTCCGCGTTGCACGTCGCGGTGAATGCCGTCGTCGAGCTCTCCGACGGCGAGATCGTCTACCTGGAATGACCGAGCGAACGGGGTCGATGTGAGTGAAGTGCTGGTCGAGGTCGCGGATCGGATCGCGACGATCACGTTGAACCGGCCGGAGGCCCGCAACGCGCTGAACCGCGCCGTACGCAAGCAGCTGCCCGAGGCGATCACCGCGTGCGAGCACGACGACGGCGTCGACGTGATGATCCTCACCGGTGCCGATCCCGCGTTCTGCGCGGGCGTCGACCTGAAGGAGTTCGGATCCGGCGCATCGACCGCCGCGGGCGAAGGCTTCGCCGACATCGGCCGCCGCGACTCCTCCGGTCGCCTCCCGACGCGCGGCGCGCTCCCGGCGCGCACCAAGCTGCTCATCGGCGCGGTCAACGGTGTCGCGGTCACCGGAGGCTTCGAGCTCGCGCTCGCCTGCGACTTCCTCGTCGCCTCCGACCGGGCCCGCTTCGCCGACACGCACGCGCGCGTCGGGGTGATGCCGGGTTGGGGGCTCAGCGTGCTGCTCCCGCAGCGGATCGGCGTCGCGAGGGCGCGTGAGATGAGTGTGACCGGCAACTTCATCGACGCGGCGCAGGCGTACGAGTGGGGGCTGGTGAACCACGTCGTCCCTCACGACGAGCTGTTGGCCTCCTGCCGGCGCATCGCCACCGATTCGATCTCGATCGACCAGCGCGCGGTGCGCCGCATGCTCGCCACCTACGCGGAGACGAGCGACACGACGATCGCGGAGGCGTGGCAGATCGAGGGTCGCGTGTCGCGTGAGTGGGAAGGAGCGGGTTTCGACCCGGCCGAGATCGAGGCCCGGCGCCTCGGCGTCGTCGAACGCGGGCGTTCGCAGATCGGGCGCGAATAGCGGGTTCGCGCGTGGCGCGTCAGCCGACGCGCTCCGGCACCGCCGTGCGGTCGCGGCCCGAGACCGCCTGCGCGGCGACGAAGCCGACGATCACCACCGCGAGCACCACGCTCACGAGACCGAAACCGACGCTGAGCCCACCCCGCTTCGGCGGCGCCGCGATCCAGTCGGCGAACGAGGCGCCCAATGGGCGGGTGACGACGTACGCGAGCCAGAACGCGAGGATCGCGTTGAGGCGGAACCGCCAGTAGGCGAGGGCCGGGACCGCGATCAACACCGCGAAGAGCAGACCGGACGAGAAGTAGCCGAGGTGCATGGTGGTCGCCGTCATGTCGCCGACCGCGGTCCCGAGCGCGAACGTCGTGAGGATCGTCGCCCAGTAGAACAGCTCCCGACGGGTGGTGAAGATGCTGTGGATCGACAGCGTCCTCTCGCTCGCGTACCAGGCGCAGAGCACGGCCGTGAGCGCGACCACGAAGAACACGCTCGACACGACGTAGGGAATCTTGAACTGCACGTGCAGCACGTCGGCGGCGATCGTGCCGGAGATGCTCACCATCACGACGGCCAGCCAGTAGATCCACGCGAGGTAGCGCCGGGCCCGGAACTGCAGGACCAACCCCACCGCGAGCCCGATGCCCCCGAGCGCGACCGCGGTGGGAGGGCCGAGCCGGTGGACGAGGTAGTCCGAGGTCGTCTCGCCCATCCCCGTGGTCAACACCTTGGTGACCCAGAAGACGAGGGAGACCTCCGGAACGCGACTGGGCGTGAGTGTTCCCGAATCCATGTGTCCGCTTCGCCGTGGGCCTGCGTGAAGGTAGGCAGTCCTCGATGAGAGGGCCGTGAGCCCGGCGACCGGGCGCGGGTTCACGTCGGTTCGCGGGCGCCTCTCCTGCGGGTCAGCTCGACCCGCACCTCGTACGGATCGGGCTCGGCCACCCTCGCCCGCCCGGTCTCCTCGTCTCGCCGCAGGAAGCGGTCGTGCAACTCGATCGCGAGCACCGCGAGCTGGGTCGGGGTCGTCGGGCGCTCGTCGTCGGGCAGCTCGCCGCGGTGGGCCTGGAGGAAGGTCGCGGCGGCCCTCGTTGCATCGTGGCGGGCCGGGTCGTCGGGCGTCGGGAAGCCGAACCGCCAGCGCCGCGCTCGGCGGGCGATCAGCACCTTGTCGGGGTCGTCGCCGTCGTGCAGCTCGACACCGGCCGCGGGGAAGACCCGGCAGTCGTAGGTGCGGCACGTGCGGGGGCGATGCTCGTAGATCGAGCAGGCCCCGTCGACCAGCATCGGGCAGTGGCCGTGCTCGTCGTAGCCGAGGAGCACGTGACCGCGTGGCAGGCGGGGCGCGGGGAACAGCAGCTCGGCGGGGATGTGCGAGAGCGTGTCGGTCTCGTCGGGACCGATGTGGACGAACTGCGACGACGTGCAACAGGCCGTGCAGCCGCCGCACGGCACGTCGGATCCGTGCTCGCCGCGGATGGCGCCCTGCATCGCGACCACCCACGGCGCGAAGTCGCCGGCCGCCAGGTCGCCGTCGTCGGTGGGGTCGCCGTCGTCGATGCCTTCGGCATCGTCGTGGGCCGGCCGGTACTCGTCGGACATCGTTGCTCCACCGCGGGTTCAGGGGCGACCCGAGTCTCGCGTCGTCGGGCCCGGTTGTCCGACGTCGGTCGTAGGCTCGTGCGGGCATCCGGTCGGCGAGCACGAGGTGGAGTTCGGCGGGGGCGAAGCAGAGACCGGATCCGAACCCGCCGACGGCGCCGAACGCCCCGAGCCGGCCGTCGGGCGGGTGCTCGGCACCGAAGACGCGACGCCGCTCAGCTTCTGGGTGGCCCTCGCTCCCGACCAGTACCTCCAACTCGACGACGTGGTCGTCACCGAACGGGCGGTGCCGGGGCGCGAACCGGTCACGCTCTCGGGGGTGGTCGCGCAGGTGCGCGCCCGCCACGAGGGCGCCCGCTTCGATTCCGACGTCTTCCTGATCGAAGAGGGCGTGCTGCCGGCCGAGGTCGTCGAGTCGGCCGAGGTGATGACCACGCGCGTCGAGCCCGAGATGTTCGTCCCGCCGTTGCCCGGCTCGGAGGTGCGGCGGGCGTCGAACGAGGAGCGCGACCACGCGCTCTACTTCGACCAGATGGAGAAGAAGCTGCCGATCGGCCTCGGTCGCGACGGCGAGCCCCTCTACCTCAACCTCGAGTTCATCGACGGCACGCGTGGTGCGCACGTCAACATCTCCGGCATCTCGGGCGTGGCCACCAAGACCACCTACGCCACGTTCCTCCTCTACAGCCTGTTCAACTCGCGCGTGCTCGGCGCCGACGCGATCAACACGAAGGCCCTCATCTTCAACGTGAAGGGTGAAGACCTCCTCTTCCTCGACCACGCGAACGTGAAGCTCTCGGGCAACGACGAGGAGCGGTACCGCACGCTCTCGCTCCCCGCCGCGCCGTTCGACTCGGTGGCGATCTACGCGCCGCCGCGCAAGGGCGACCCGAACGCGGGCCCCGACGTCGCGACGCGCACCACCGGCGTCGACACCTTCTACTGGACGATCGCCGAGTTCGTGACCGAGGAGTTGCTGCCCTTCGTCTTCGCCGACGCGGAAGACGATCGCAACCAGTACACGATGGTCATCCACAACGTGGCCCGCCGGCTCCAGCTCGACGGCCGCCCGATCGGCGACGACGGCGCGTGGGAGGTCGACGGCCGCAAGCTCACCACGTATCACGAGCTCGTCGACCTCGTCGTCGACAAGGTGCAGGACGACGCGAGCCGCTACGACTGGGCCGGGCCCGCCACCGGCATGGGCACGATCAACGCGTTCATCCGGCGCCTGCTCTCGTCGCAGCGCGCGATCGCGGCGCTGGTGCGGGCCGACGTCCCCTTGCGCGAGCGGCGGCGCGTGAGCCTCTCCGACGCGAAGGTCACGATCGTCGACATCCACAACCTGCACGACCGCGCGCAGCGTTTCGTCGTCGGCGTCACGATCCGGAAGGCGTTCGAGGAGAAGGAGCTGCGCGGTGCGCGTCGCCCGTTGCTGTTCCTCGTGCTCGACGAGCTCAACAAGTACGCGCCCCGTGAGGGCACGTCGCCGATCAAGGAGATCCTGCTCGACGTGGCCGAGCGCGGCCGCAGCCTGGGCGTGATCCTGATCGGCGCGGAGCAGACGGCGAGCGAGGTGGAGCGCCGGGTCATCGCCAACTCCGCGATCCGCGTCGTCGGCCGGCTCGACTCGGCCGAGGCCGCGCGCCCCGAATACGGGTTCCTCCCCGCGGCACACCGGCAGCGGGCGACGATAGCGAAGCCCGGCACGATGTTCGTGAGCCAGCCCGAGATCCCCGTGCCGCTGGTCGCCGAGTTCCCCTTCCCGGCGTGGGCGACCCGGCCCGACGAGCGCGGCGACGACCCCGATCGCGGTACAAGAGCGGGCGGCACGGGAGCAGGCGGTACGGGAGCGGGTGGTGCGGGAGCGGGCGCACCGCCGGCCGATCCGTTCGCGGGCCTGCCCGGCCCGGCGTCGTGAAGCTCCTCCACACCTCCGACTGGCACGTCGGCAAGCTCCTGAAGGGTGCGTCGCGTCTCGACGAGCACCGGCGGGTGCTCTCGGAGATCGCGGGAGTGGCCCGTTCGGAGGCCGTCGACGTGATCGTCGTCGCGGGCGACGTGTACGAGTCGGCCGCGCCGACGCCCGAAGCCCAAGGGGTCGCGTTGCAGGCGATCCTCGAGCTGCGCGACACCGGCGCCAAGGTGGTCGTGATCGCCGGCAACCACGACAACCCGCACCAGTTCGAGGCGCTGCGGCCGGTGATGGCCGAGCTCGACATCACGATGCTCGGGCACCCGGCTCGCGCCGATGCCGGAGGCGTCGTCGAGGTCACGACGAGCGGGGGTGAGCGCGTGTGCCTCGCGCTCTTGCCGTTCTGCTCCCAGCGCTACATCGTGCGCGCGGCCGAGCTGATGGCCGGCGACGCGGCGCAGCACGCGGGCGACTACGCGCAGCGCATGCGCGCGCTCCTCGGTGCGCTCTCGGGCGGCTTCTCGGACGACTCCGTCAACGTCGTCGTCGCACACTGCATGGCCCGCGGCGGCCGGCTCGGAGGTGGTGAGCGCGACGCGCAAACCGTCGAGCCGTACTGGGTGTCGGGCACCGCGTTCCCTTCGGCGCACTACGTGGCGCTCGGGCACCTCCACCTCACCCAGGAGATCCCGGGCGCGGCGCCCATCTGGTACAGCGGATCGCCGATCCAGGTCGACTTCGGCGAGCAGGGTGATGCCAAGCACGTGCTGGTCGTCGAGGCCACGCCCACCACGCCGGCCAAGGTACGCGAAGTGTCGCTCGCGAGCGGTGTGCGCCTCGCGACCGCCGAGGGAACCTTCGCCGAGCTGAGCGCACGCGCCGGTGAGTTCGGCGACGCGTACCTCCGGGTGATCGCGCACGAGCCGGCGCGTGCGGGTCTGGCCGACGAGCTGCGCGCGCTGCTCGGCGAGCGGGTCGTCGAGGTGCGGCTCGACACCTCGGCCGTGTCGCCCGAGGCCCGCCCACAACGACGCGGTCGCAGCGCGCACGACCTCTTCGCCGGCTACCTCCACGAGCAGAACTACGACGACGACCGGCTGGTCGCGCTCTTCGACCGGCTCCTCGATTCCGAGACCACCGTCTGATGCGCCCGATCAACCTCGCGCTCTCCGGTTTCGCCGCGTTCCGCGAACGCACGGAGATCGATTTCGAGGGTGTCGACTTCTTCGCGCTCGTCGGTCCGACGGGTTCGGGCAAGTCGAGCGTCATCGACGGGATGTGCTTCGCGCTCTACGGCAGCGTGCCCCGCTACGACGACCGGCGCGTCGTCGCCCCGATCATCACGATGGGTGCCCAGGAGGCGAAGGTCTCGCTCACGTTCGAGGTCGACGGCGAGCGCTACGTCGCGACGCGCGTGGTGCGTCGTACGAAGTCGGGCGCGACGACCCCGGAGGCGCGGCTCGAGCGGGTGGGCGACGGCTCGGTCCTGGCCGGCAGCGCGCGCGAGATGGAGGCGGCGGTCGTGGAGCTGCTCGGTCTGCCGTTCGAGCACTTCATCAAGTGCGTCGTGCTCCCGCAGGGCGAGTTCGCGCGCTTCCTCCACGACAAGCCGGCCGACCGCCAGCAGCTCCTCGTCGAGCTGCTGAACCTCGGTTTCTACGCGCGCATGGGCCAGAAGGCGCGGGCGCTCGCCGCGGAGCACGAGAACGAAGCCGAGCGCGACCGCCGGCGGCTCACGGAGCTCGGCGACGACGCCACCGACGCACGCAAGCGCGAGATCGAAGGTCGGGTCGCCGCGATCGCACGGGTGCGGGCCGAGCTCAAGGCGACCACACCGGTGGTGGAGCAGCTCACGAAGGACGCCGAGCACGCGGAGCAGGAGTTGCGCCGGGCGGGAGCGCTGGGCGAGCTGCTCCGCAAGGTCGAGGTGCCCGCTGCGGTCACCGAGCTCGCGCGACACCGAGCCGACGCCGACGCCGCGCTCACCAAGGCGGCGAGCGCCGCCGGCGAGGCGGAGGCCGCGACCCGAACGCGCGCCGAAGCGATCGCAACCCACCCCGAGCTCGCCGAGTTGAACCGCGCGCACGACGCCCACGCCGATTTGGCGGGCGTCGCCGCCGGGCTCGCGAAAGCGAGCGCCGCGCTCGACGCGGCCGAGCGCACCGAGCGGACCGCGATCGAGGAGCTCGAGCAGGCCGAGACCGCGAGGGACGAGGCCGTGGCGGCTCGCGATGCCTTGCGGACCGAGCATCGGGCCCACCTCGTCGCCCAGACGCTGCACGCGGGCGAACCGTGCCCGGTCTGCCTGCAGATCGTGGCTGCACCGCCGAAGCTGCGGGAGCCGGCCGCGATCGATCTCGTCGACCGGGAGGTCGAGCGCACGAAGCAGCAGCACGCGGCGCTCGCGAAGCGACGAGAGACGGCAACCACAGGCGTCGCCACGGCGCGACAGGCCCTCGCCGAGCTCCAACGCCGTGAGGCCGAGCTCACCGAGCGCGTGGCCGGGTTCCCCGACGCGACCGCGCTCGAAGCATTGATCGTCGAGGTGAGAGCGGGCCATGCCGCGCTCGAAGCCGCGCGTTCCACCGAGACCGCCGCGCGTCGAGCGCTCGACCGGGCCCGAACCGCACGCGACTCGCTCACCGACGAGATCAAGCAGGTGGGCGCCCGGTTCCGCGAGCAGCGCGACCCGCTGCTGCAACACGGCGCCGAGCCGCCGCCGCTGCGCGACGAGCTGCTCGACGACTGGAACGCGCTCGCCGCGTGGTCACTCGAGGAATCCGGTGCGTGCGAGGAGCGGGCGCGGCTCGCGAAGGAGCGTCACGCCGGCGCGGTCACCGAACGGCGGGGGCTGCTCGTCGGGCTGGCCGGTGCGTGCCAGGACCTCGATGTCGAGTTGGCCGGTGAGATCACGCTGGGTGCGCTGCTCGAGGCAACCGTGCGCGCCGAGACCGAGGCCGCCAACGAGCTGACCCGCGTGAAGGCCGGCATCGCCGAGGCCAGGAAGCTCCGCAAGGCGATCGGCAAGCGGGAGGAGGAGGCCGAGGTCGCGAAGACGCTCGCCGGGCTCCTCGCCGCGAACCGGTTCGAGCGATGGCTCGTCGCGGAAGCGCTCGACGTCCTGGTCACCGACGCGTCCCGCGCACTCCAGGAGCTCTCCGGCGGGCACTATTCGTTCGCATTCGACGAGGGCAGCTTTCTCGTCGTCGACCACCGCAACGCCGACGAGCGCCGATCGGTGCGCACGTTGTCGGGCGGGGAGACGTTCCAGGCGGCGCTCGCACTCGCGCTCGCGCTCTCCGACCAGCTCGGCGACCTCGCGGCCAACGGGGCCGCGCGCCTGGAGTCGATCTTCCTCGACGAGGGTTTCGGCACTCTCGATCCCGACACGCTCGACGCGGTCGCATCCACCATCGAGAACCTCGCGGTCGGCGATCGCATGGTCGGTCTCGTCACCCACGTGGCCGAGCTCTCCGAGCGCGTCCCGGTTCGCTACGTCGTGGGGCGCGGCGCGCGCACGGCAACGGTCGAGAAGGTCCTCACGTGAGCCCGCCCGTCCCGCCGACGACCTCGGCGAGCATGAGGTTCAGCGTCGATCCGTGGGATCCCACCTACGGGAGCGCGCTCGAGGGTGAGCTCGAGCCGACCACCGGCGACGACGTCTCCGTGGAGGTCGAGATGGCCGCCGCCGATTGGCGCCCGATCGCGGCGTCGAGCGCGACGCGCGAGCCCGCCGTCGTGCTCTTCGCCGACGGAGTCCGGCGCGTCGAAGCCAAGGTGTGGATCGACCAATCCGATGGTGAGGTCTGGCCGGGGATCTGCGCGTCGTACGCCGCGGGGGTCGTCGCGTGCGACGGCACCGCGCGGCTCGCCGACGTCGAGGTGGAGCGTGGGTTGTTCACGGCCGCGCCGAGCGCGGCCGCCATCGAGTCGCGGCACGGCACGTTCGCCGTGAAGATGGCGGCGTCGGGGAACCCCGACGTGCTGTCGCTCAGGTTGCAGGAATGCATGGCGGCCGCCGAGGTGGCCGTCGCCCACCGCGTGCGGGCTTCCGGTCGCGCGGGCAACGACACCGACGACCTCCTCGTCGTCGACGGCCCCCTTCGCGGCCGCCAGCACCTCGCGCGCACCGTCGGGATGATCAAGACCCACAACGTCGCCTACCTGCCGCCGGAGCAGAACCGCGTCGTGGGCGCGCTGCGAGCGGGCGAGCGCACGCCGGTCTTCACGATCGGGGCCAGTTGGAGCCGCCACGCCTGGTACCTGCGCCTGCCCGGTGGAGAGGACGCGCCGTGGGCCGGGGTCGTGCGCTGCGAGGCGACGGCCGATCTCGCGGTGCCCGACGTCGTCGCGCTCGCGGAGACCACCGCGGCGGTGCTGCCGCGCTACGCCTCCGAGCGCTACAAGGAGTCGCGGGCGCCGCAGAACCTGTACCCGATCAGCGGTCTCGAACGCGAGCTGCGCCGGCGTCTGGGCGATCCGGAGCTGATCTATCGGGCCCTGCGCACCGTCGCCCACCGGGCGCGGCACTGACGCGCTGATCCGCCGGCCGTGGCTGCTCTGCTCGCCTCGCTCGCCGCTCGGCTACAGCAAGTGCGTTCGGACCGACACGACGGCGTAGTCGCGGCCGTTGGTGACGACGGCGGTACCGAGCTCGAAGGCGAGCGGAGCGGCGAGCCCGGGGCCGGTGAGCACGGCCGAGGCCGACCACAACGTGGCGACACCGAGCCGGTACGTGCCGGCCGTCTCGTAGGTGTGCGTGAAAGCGGGGTGGTCGACGCTTCCGCCGGCCCGGCTGCGGAACCAACCGCCCTCACCGGGGAACTCGCCGTACCCGACGACGCGCGCGGTGCCCGTGATCCGGAAGCCCGACAGGCTCACCGATACCGCGACCGGCGCCGCTCCGCCCGTCCAGATCCATGTCGGCA
>DAIQOP010000029.1:3105-21422 GCA_036787815.1 Actinomycetota bacterium | reverse complement strand
AGTCGCGCCCCCGAGCGCGCGCGGAAATCGGTAACCGCGGCCATGGCGCGCGTCTTCGACTATCGCGAACCGAGCGCGCGCTTTCCGCGCCGTGCCGCGGCGATGCCGGCGCGCTTCTTCCGGCTCGTGACGCCCTTCGGACGCGCCGTCGCGGGTCTGGCGCTCGCGGCGTGGGTGGTCGCGTCGGTGCTGCACTGGGTCGAGTTCGGTGCGGTCGCCGCCGGATGCGTGCTCGCGATCGCGATCGCCTCGGTGTTCATGCTCGGTGGGGACCGGATTGCGGTGACGATCGAGCTCGAACCGGCGCGCGTGAGCGCCGGGCGAACCGCGGGCGCGCGCATAGAAGCGAGGAACGCCACTGGTCGGCGAATTCTCCCGTTCCGCCTCGAAGCACCGGCGGGGGCTCTCGTCGTGCAGTCCGACGTTCCGTCGCTCCGTACCAACGGCAAGCACCACGAAGAGTTCGCGATCCCGACCTCGCGCCGCGGCGTCATCCGCGTCGGGCCTGTGAGCTCGGTGCGCGGCGACCCGCTCGGTCTGATGCGGCGCGAGGTGGCGTGGACCGAGAGCACCGACCTCTTCGTGCACCCGAACACCGTGCCGCTCAGCGGAATCGCGTCGGGGTGGATCCGCGACCTCGAGGGCCTCACGACGAACGACCTCTCGGCGAGCGACGTCGAGCTCCATACCCTGAGGCAGTACGAACCCGGCGACGACCAGCGCCACGTGCACTGGCGCACTTCGGTTCGCGTCGGAACCCTCATGGTGCGCCAGTTCATCGACACGCGGCGCTGGCACCTCGCAGTCGTGCTCGGCACTTCGCGTCGCGACTACGCGAACGACGAGGAGTTCGAGCTCGCCGTATCGATAGCGGCTTCGCTGGGTGCGCGGGCGCTGCGGGATCGTCAGGCGGTCTCGTGTGTCGCGGGCCCGCACGAGGTGCCCGCGTTCACCGCCACCGCGCTGCTCGACGGCCTCTCCGGCGTCGACATGCTGAACGGGAGCCAGACCGTTGCCGACACCGCGATCGCCAGCCGTCGCTATGTGCGCGACGCATCGGTCGTCGCGGTCGTGACGGGATCGCGCGCCGAGGTGGGCGCGCTGCGACTCGCGGCCGAGCAGTTCCCCGTCGGGATGCGCGTCGTGTCGATCCGCGCGCGACTCGGTGCCGCGTCGTCGTACCGGCCGGCCGGCATCACAACTGTCCTCGACGTCGGCCACCTCGATGACCTCGAGCGGCTGCTGAGATCGGCCGGCGGGTTATGAAGCGCAGTGCTGATGTGAAGCGCGGTTCCGTCGAGCCGATCGACGTGATCGCGGTCGTGGCCACGCATCTACTCGCCCTCGCGAGCTTCAGCGCGGCGTTCACGGGCACCGCGTTCTTCGTCGCCGGCGCGGTCGGAACGCTCGTGGCGACGGTCTACTGGATCGTGGCCCTCCGGCTTTCCATCCCCGTGGTCGGCCGGCTCGGCGGCGCGGTGCTCGTGTTCGCGATCGTCGGCCCCGCGGCGACGGGGCGCGGCGACGCGCCGGGCGCGCTGCTCCCGACCGCCGGGGCGATCGGCGCGCTGTTCAGCGCCGCGGTTCACGCCTGGTACACGCTCGTGACGACGCTCCCTCCCGTCGGCGATGTCGGTCACGTGCTCGTCGTTCCCTACGTGTGCGGGTTCGCCGGCGCATCGGTGTCGATGTTGCTCGTGCGCGTGACGCGCGTCTCGTTCCTGGCCGCGGTGCCTCCGATCGTGGTGCTCGCGCTCGGTGTGCTGGTCGGCACCGATCGGCCCGGATCGCTCTACGTCGAAGCCGGGCTGCTGATCGCCGCGGCGCTCCTCTGGTCGAGCACGCTGGCCCGGCGTGCTCGACCCGTGGTAGGCACAGTGGGGAGGGTTCGCGGTCGGGGACTCGTCGCGACGGTCGCGTTGCTCGCCGTCGTCGCGGCCGGAGCCGGCCTCGCCGGCAGCCACGTTCCCTTCGTACACCCGAGCTCGCGTTTCGTCCTGCGCGACCGGGTGCAACCACCATTCGATCCCACGCAGTATCCGAGCCCGCTCGCCGGTTACCGCAAGTACCGCTTCGCGAAGAACCGGTCGACGGCGCTGCTCGCCGTTTCGGGCGTGACGACGAAGACGCGCCTTCGTATCGCGGTCATGGACGACTACGACGGCCTCGTGTGGCGCGTCGCCGACAACGGCAACCTCGACGCGTTCCGGCGGGCCGGTTCCGAGCTGCCCGCCACGGGCGGGGGCACCGTCGAGAGCCTGAAGGTGACGGTGCTCGGTCTGCAGGGGGTGTGGCTCCCGACCGTGGGTCAGCCGCTCAGCATCAGGTTCAGCGGGCCGAACGCGGACCGGCTGGCGGCGAACCTCCGTTACAACGTCGCGCAGAGCACCGCGGCTGAGCCCGGCGGACTGCATCGCGGCGACCACTTCACCATGTACACGACCGTCGACTCGAGCCGGCCCAATGTCGACGGCATGTCGATCGCGCCGCAGCCCGCACCGAGCTCACCGGCGATCTTCACGCCCTTCGCCGACAAGGCGGGCGAGATGGTCGCGGGCGGCACCGACGCGGGCGCCCAGGCGGCTGCGATCGCCGCGGCGTTCCGGGCGGGCTATTACGACGACGGTCCGACCCAACACACGCCGCCCGGACACTTTCTCGCCCGCATCAACGCGTTCCTCGGCGAGCAGGTACCGGTCGGCGACTCCGAGCAGTACGCGGCGGCCGCGGCGATCCTGTTGCGCGCGAGGCAGATCCCCGCGCGTGTTGTGCTCGGGCTGAACCTCGACCCGGGCAAGGAGAACTATCGGTTCGGCGACGTCCAGGCGTGGGTCGAGATCCCCGTCGCCGGCCGCGGTTGGGTGGCGTACGACGTGACGCCCGCGATCGATCGCCGGCCGCGGCCCCAACCGCAGCCGAAGGAGCACATCGCCGGTCCGCAGCCGCCGGCCCAACCCCAGCGTGGGGCGCTGTCGGCGAACAGCGGTGCGGTTGGATCGGCGGAGTCGAGAACGAAGAGCCGGAACCAGACGGCGACCCCGAAGCCGCACGGCAGTGGCGTGCACCTCCTGCGATGGGGGCTCGCGGCGATCGCGGTGGTGCTCTTCGTAGCACCGCCGGTGCTGATCCTCGGGCTGAAGCGGCGGCGGCGCGTGCGGCGCCGTCGGGCCGAGACGCCGGCGGAGATGATCGCAGGTGGGTGGGACGAGGTCCTCGACTACATGCGCGATCTCGGGCGCCCGGTGCCGACGACGGCGACCCGCCGGGAGCTCGCGATCACGGCTACGAACGACGGTCTCGGTGATTTCGCGGCGCGGGTCGACGCGTCGGTGTTCGGCGCGCGTGAGCCGTCGGCCGACGATGCGGCCGCGCTCTTCAGCGAGTCGGTGGCGACATGCAGGAGGCTCGTCCACTCCGGCGGTGTGCGCGGCCGGCTCCGGTGCGCGCTGAGCGTCTCGTCGCTCCGGTCGGAGCGGTAGTGCTCGACGCCGGGCGCTACTTCGGCGAAGACTTCGGGACGACCGCCGCGAGCAGGCGTCGCACGAACCACTCGCAGCACGCCTGGAACGGGAACGCCCCGACATCGAGCCCGACGCCGATCCGGTCGAGGCGCAACCGGACGAGTGAGCTTCGATGATCCCGACGTCGTCATCGACATCGAGACCTTGAACAACGAAGCCGCGATCTCCATGTGGACCCGCGACGACTGATCACCCACCCGTTCCTTCGCGTCGACTGATTTCCGCCATCAAGTCGCTCACAATGGACTCGTGACGCGCTCCGCGCCCTTGACGCGGTCATTTTCCCGGGCAAGGTTGAAGCGGCGCGCCGCCCACTCAGGGGCTGGTGCGGAGAGTCGATCGGCGAACGCACTGCCGAAACGCCGGTCGACGAGGAACCAAGGAAGGGAGCACCGTGTGAAGCCGCTTCGTCTTCTCATCGTCACCATGGCGGTGTCCGCCGCCGCAGCCACCTTCGTGCCCAGCTTCAGCGCGGGGGCCGCGGCGCCGAGCGAGCCGTTGTGGGTGACGCACGTCCGGAAGTTCCCGGGCGGCATCTCCAACGGTGTCCGCGCGTCGCTCGATCCCGCAGTGCAGCAGGCGCAGGCGCGGCACCTCGCAGCCGTCGCGGCGGCTGGTTCGAATGCGGGGGTCGACAACGTGCAGATGAACGATGATTCGTATCCGCCGCTTCCGCAGAATGAAGAGAGCGTCGCGTCCAGCCTCGACAACCCGCTCGTCGCGGTCGCGGGCGCGAACGACTACGTCAGCGGCGGCACGGTCGTGATGCGGACGAGTGACGGCGGCCGACATTGGCTGAGCACCAGCGTCGTGCCCGTGTTCCGACCTACGAGCGACACCTGCCAGGGAGGCGACCCTGCGGTGGCGTACAGCCAACGTGAGAAGGCGTTCTACCTTTCGCAGCTCTGCTTCTTCCGCACCTCCGCTCCGTCTGAGGTGCAGATCTACAAGTCGCTCGACAACGGTGCGACCTGGACGCCGGGCCGTCGCGCGGCGATCGCGGCGACGAACTTCGACTCGACGTCGGGCACGGTCGACGCCTTGGTCTTCAATGACAAGGAGTACATGGCGATCGACAACACGCCGACGAGCCCGCACTTCGGACGGGTGTACGTGACGTACACTCGTTTTCACCTCGATTCGACGGGGGCGAGCGACACCTGCCCGATCAACCTCTCGTACTCCGACGCGATCCCGAGCAGCGACCCGTCACTCGCAACGTGGCAGCACACTGCGGTCAACCCCGACCGGCGTGGATCGCACGGACTCGGTGAGTCGGCGAACCAGTTCTCTGTTCCGGTGGTCGAGCCCAGTGGCGCACTCGATATCGCGTACGTCCTCGAGGAGTGCAACTCGTCGCTCGACCATGGCTTGCGCTTCCAACGCTCGACGAACGGCGGCGCGACGTTCCTCACCAAAGCTGTGCACGTGAACAAGGGAACGACGTGGGTCGACAACCCGAACGCGGCCGATCTGATCGCGAACACGGTGTTCCGCACACCGAACACGATCGCGATGGCGTCGAGCCCCACAACCGGCACCCTGGCATTCGTGTACACGAACTACGTACGCGGCAAGCCGAACGGCGACATCGAGGTGAGCCTGTCGCACGACCACGGTTCGACGTGGTCGGACCCGGTGCCGGTGTCCGTCGACGCGAACGGGAAGCTCGCACCTCACAATCAGTTCTTCCCGTGGATCGCGGTCGACGAGCACGGGACGTTCCAGGCGATCTGGCTCGACCGCCGCACTGATCCGAACAACCACGACATCACGACGTTTCAGGCGACCTCGACCGACGACGGGCAGACGTGGCACAACTTCCAGATCGGTGCCGCGCTCTGGAATCCCGATAAGGGCTTCTTCACCTCCGGTGCGTTCATCGGCGACTACAGCGGTTTGGCGGCCAACACGACGGCCGTCTACCCGGCGTGGACCGACGGCACCGCGAACGCGATCAACCAGACCGGCATCGGCGAAACCGACATCTTCACGAACGTCGAGATCACACCCTGAACTTCCAACGAGCAAGCGGGGTCGGGCACCCGGGAGGGCCCGGGGCGATCAGCCGCCGCCGCCGTTGCCCTTGTCGCCCTTCTTCGAGTTGCCCGGTCCGTTGCCACTGTGACCGCGTCCGGGGGGCGGCGGCGTGGTTGTTGCGGTTGTCGTCGTCGTAGTCGTAGTCGGAATGAGTCCGAGGTTGCGCTCCACTCCTGCGGCCGCGGTGAGGATCTGCGCCGCTCTCGCGCTGCTGATGTCGCCGTGGCTCTCGTACGAGCTCACGACGCCCTGCAGGTTCGCCAAGGCTTGCTGAGCCGCTTGGCGGTCGCCGGAGTCGGCCGCGTGACGGACTCCTTCGACGAGCGTGGTGAGCCGGGTCCGAGCGGTAGCCGAGAGTCCACCCCCGGTGCTGCCACCGCATCCACCGAGCACCACCGCGGCCGCGAACGCGAACGCGGCGACCCGAGTCGGGAATCTCATTTCGCAACCGCTTGCTCGAGCCGGGTGATCGCGTCGTTGAGCGCAGCGGGAAGTCTGGTGGTTGTCGAGGGCGCCGACGTTGTCGTCGCCGGCAGCGAAGCTCCGGGACGCCCCTGATTGTGCTGACTCGCGACGACACCCGCGACGAGGGCGCCGACGAATGCGGTACCGACGCCGACGGCGAGAACCCGGCGTCGAGCCCCCGTTCTGCCATGGTGACGCACGACCGCCTGCGAACCGGTGAGATCCAGCTTCCGGGTCGCGCCATCGCGCGACGCAAGATCGACTCGCACCGTTTCCGTTGCACCATCAGTGACCGCTGCGGTATCGGGCGCGATCGGCACCGTCGCGTCGAGATGCGCGGACGGTGCGAGCGCAGCTGCCATCTCCTCGGCGGAGGCGAACCGCCGGCGCGGGTCGCGAGACATCGCGCGTTCGACCACCGCGATGAGGTCGGCCGGCAGCGACGGTTGCAGCGAGGCGAGCGGTGTGGCGCGTCCGGCCTCGACGGCACGCATCACGGCAAGTGGCGAGTCACCTTCGAACGGACGACGGCCGCTGAGCGCCTCGTAGAGCAACACGCCCACCGAGTACAGGTCGCTGCGTCGTGACGCGGGTTCGCCGGCGATCCGCTCGGGCGCCAGGTATGCCGGTGTCGCGACGAGCTCGACGGTCTGCGTTTGATCGATGTCGTCAATTGTCTTGGCGATGCCGAAGTCGCTCACCTTCACGTGACGATCATCGGTGAGCAGCGCGTTGCCGGGCTTGATATCGCGGTGGATGATCCCCGCGGCATGCGCAGCCGCGAGCGCGGCGAGGATTTCGCCGGCGACCGCACGGCCCCGTTCCACTGACACCGGACCGGCCGCGAACTCGTCGGCGAGGGTTCGCCCGGGAAGGCGCTCCATCACGAGGAACGGGATTCCGTCCTGCTCGCCGCTGTCGAAGACCGTCACCACGTTCGGGTGCACGAGACGAGCGGCGGCGTGGGCCTCGGTCTCGAACCGGCGCCGCGCTTTCGGCTGCGCGGCGAGATCGGGGCGCAAGATCTTCACTGCCACCGGTCGTCGAAGCCGCAGGTCGACCGCGTCGTGCACCGCGCCCATCCCGCCGTGGCCGAGCAGTGGTCCGAGCTGATAGCGCCCGGCGAGCGCCCGCGCTTCGGACGCATCCTGTTCGTCCATCCCGGCAGTATGCCCGGCCAACCGGACGACGAAGGCATTGCTCGGCGCCCTCGCTCGCATCCGAGCGTCACCCCCGTTACCTCGCCGTCCGTCGCACGCGGAATACCCCCAGGGGTATACCGGTTGGACCCGGGCAACAGTCCGAGCAGTCAGGAGAGAGCCATGGGAACCGTCGCGCTCACCGAAGCCACCTTCGAGGCGACCATCACGGGAAACGACATCGTGTTCGTCGACTGGTGGGCCTCCTGGTGCGGGCCGTGCCGCATGTTCGCTCCGGTCCTGGAAGCGGCGGCCGAGCAGCACACCGACATCGTGTTCGCCAAGATCGACACCGAGGCCGAACGCGGTCTCGCCGGCGCGGCACGGATCATGTCGATCCCGACGCTCATGGCCTTCCGCGACGGCGTCCTCGTCTTCTCCCAGCCCGGCGCCCTCCCCGCGCAGACCTTCGAGGAGCTCATCGCGCAGGTTCGCGCCCTCGACATGGACGCCGTCCATCGCGAGCTGGAGTCCCAGTCGACCTCGTGAGGAGCCCCCTTCGCCCCAAGGGTCACCGCCGCCGGGTGGTCACACCGGGCTGACGGTGTCGGCCCGTCAGAGGTCGGGCAGGCCGAGGTCGAGGTTGGGCTGATCGAGGCCGCCGTCGACCTCGAGCACCTTGCCCGTCACGTACGCGGAAGCGGGCGACGCGAGGTAGACGACCGCGGCGGCAATGTCTTCGGCTTCGCCGATGCAGCGCAACGGCGTGGCCTCCTCCATCGCGGTGCGGATCTCGTCGTTCTGCACCACGAACTCCAACGCGGAGGTCGCCACCGAACCTACGGCGATGGCGTTGACGCGGATCCGCGGCGCCAGGTCGCGCGCGGCGAGACGTGTGTAGTGCGCGAGCGCCGCCTTCGCCGCGCCGTACGCCAGATATCCCCGACCACTGACGCGCCCCATGATCGAGGAGACGTTGACGACCGCTCCGCCTCCGGTCTCGAGCATGAGGGGCACCGCGGCGCGACACAGCGCATGCGCGGTGGAGACGTTGAAGCGGAACGCCTCCTCCATGTAGTCGGTCGTCGTATCGAGGTACGCGTTCGGAATGGTGCCGCCGACGTTGTTGATGACGACGTCGAGGCGCCCGAACTCGTCGTGGGCCGCGGTCGCGAGGCGGGCGACGTTGTCGAGGTCGGACAGATCGGCCGGGACGACCAACGCCCGGCGCCCGGCCGCCCGGATCTTTCCCGCCACCTCCTCCAGTTGCGACGCGGTGCGGGACGAGATCACCACGTCGGCGCCGGCTTCGGCCAGGGCGATCGCGCTGGCCGACCCGATCCCTCGCCCCGCGCCCGTCACGACCGCGACGCGGTCGGTCAGCAGAAACCGATCGAGGATCATCATGGCCCTCTTCTCTCGAGACTGTGTCGCGACGGTAATCGCCGCGCTGGTACGGTCCCGTCATCACTGTCACCGCTGCCGCTTCCGCGCCCGAGTCGGTCCTCGCCCACGTCGCGAAACGCGCGGACATCATCGTTCCGCTGGCGAACGGTGAGCCCCGCACGCTGATCGATGCGCTCGACGCGCACGCAGACGAGCTCACGAAGGTCCGCGTGCACCAGATGCACGCGCTCCACGACCACCCGTATCTGCACAACGCGTACGGCGACCATCTGCGGCACATCTCCTACTTCCTGTCGCCGGTCACCCGCCCCGCCTTCGCGAACGGTGAGTGCGAGCTCGTGCCGGCTCACTTCAGCGAGATGCCGCTCCTGTTGCGGCGCGACACGAAGCGTCCGCTCGTGCTGGCCGCCGCGTCGCTGCCCGACCGTCACGGCTACGTGTCCCTGGGCACGAACGCCGACTACACGGCGCGCTTCATCGGCCGGGCGCCGTTCTTCCTCGAAGTCAACCCGAACATGCCGCGGACGTTCGGGGAGAACTCGCTCCACCTCAGCCAGGTGGTCGGCTGGACCGAAGCCGACTACCCGCTCGTCGAGACGGCCGCCCCGACGGTCATCGAGCGGGACCGCCACATCGCTGCGCTGGTCGCCGAACGGGTACCCAACGGCGCCACGATCCAGGCCGGGATCGGCGCGATCCCGAACGCGATCCTCGGACTCCTGCACGGCCACCGCGACCTCGGCCTGCACACCGAGCTGATCTCCGACGGCGTCATGGACCTCTTCGAATCCGGCGCGCTCACGGGGACGCGCAAGGTGACGCGGCCCGGCAAGCTGATCGCGACCTTCGCGCTCGGTACCCGCCGGCTCTACGACTTCCTTCACGACAACGGCGCGGTGGAGTTCCTGCCCGTCGACTGGGTGAACGATCCGCGCGTGATCGGTCGCGAGAAGTGCTTCGTGTCGATCAATGCCACGGTCGAAGTCGATCTGCTCGGGCAGTGCAACTCGGAGATGATCGCGGGCCGCTTCCACTCAGGCAGCGGCGGGCAGACCGACTTCGCGCGCGGTGCCATGTACAGCGAGCGGGGCATGGGCTTCGTCGTGCTGCACTCGACGACGGGCGACGAATCCGTCTCGCGCATCGTGACGCGCCTGTGCCCGGGTGCGCCCGTCACGACGATGAAGAACACCGTCGATCACGTGGTCACCGAATACGGCATCGCCGAGCTTCGCGGCCGGTCGATCGCGCAGCGGGCCCGCGCGCTCATCCGGATCGCCCATCCGAAGTTCCGCTCCGAGCTCGGCGCCGAAGCCCGGAAGCTCGGATACCTGCACTGAGGGGACCTCGTCGGCGCCGCGCCGGCGTTACGCGGTGCGGCGGCGGAAGCCGGCGTCTTCGGCGATGCGGACGGCGGCGGCGGCGCGGGAGGCGACACCGGTCTTGCGCAGGATCGCCTTCAGGTGCGTCTTCACCGTGTGCTCGCTGATGAACAGCGCGTCGGCGATCTCGCGGTTCGAGCATCCGTTCGCGAGGAACGCGGCGACCTCGCTCTCGCGCGCGGTGAGGCCGAGATCGTGCCCCGGCCACGCGCGCTCGCCCGGCCGATGGAACACCGGGCTCACGATCGTCTCCCCGCGGTGGATCGCGAGCACCGCGTCGGCCAGCACGTCGGCGGGGAGCGACTTGGCCAGCACCCCGCGCGCGCCGGCCGCGAGCAGGGCCTCGAGCTGCCCGGGCGGTAGCCGCCACGTGTACACCACGACCGCGCCGACCTGTGGGTCGTTCGCCAGCGAATGCACCCGGTCGACGCCGCCGCGCGCGTGACCGTAGGTGTCGAACAGCGCGACATCGACGCGATGGTCGGGGTTGCTCCCCACGTCGAGCTCGGCGACCACGAGCTGATCCGGGTACTGCCCGAGCATGGCCTCGGTGCCCCGCAGCACGAGCTCGAAATCGTTCACGAGCGCGACGCTGACCGGTTGGCGCTCCGTCGCGTTCTTCATCACTGCGGGATGCTACGCACGGTGGGCTCGAGACCGCACGGGCGCCCCGGAGAACCGGGCCGCCCGAGCCTCACACGGTGAGAAGGTCGCGAGCTCCGGTATCGGCGGACGCGGCCCGCAGCTTCTGCATCGCCCGCGTCTCGATCTGGCGGATCCGCTCCCGCGTGACCTTGAAGAACTGGCCCACCTCTTCGAGCGTGCACGGCTCACCGCTGTCGAGGCCGAACCGCATCCGCACGATGTGGCGCTCCCGTGCATCGAGCGCCGCGAGCAGCTTCTCGATCTCGGCGGGCAGCAGCGCCGCCGCGGCCAGATCGAACGTCGACTCGACCGAACGATCCGCCACGACGTCGACCAGCCCGACGTCGGCGCCTTCGCTCAGCGGCTCCGACAACGAGAGCGGGTCGCCGGGGATCTGGAGGACCTCGCTGACCTTCTCCTCGGGCATCTCGATCGCGGCCGCGAGCTCGCCGGCGGTCGGCAGCCGACCGAGCGTCAGCTCCATGCGCGACCGGGCCTTGTGCAGCCGCATCACCAGGTCGCCCGCGTGCAGCGGGAGCCGGATGAGCCGCTCGTTGTTCGCGATCCCGCGGATGATCGCCTGGCGGATCCACCACGTCGCGTACGTCGAGAACTTGAAGCCCCGTCGCCAGTCGAACTTGTCGACGGCGTGCATCAGCCCGAGGTTGCCTTCCTGGATCACGTCGAGGAGCGGCACTCCGGTCATGTGGTACTTCTTCGCGATCGAGACCACCCAGCGCAGGTTCGACTCGATGAGGGTTCTGGCTGCCGCCTCGCCGCGCCGGACGACGCACCGCAATTCCTCTTCGTCGTCCGCGGTCAGACCCTCGCCGGCCAGTGCCTCGCGAGCGGCGTGGGCACGCTCGATCTCCTGCGCGAGCCGCACCTCGTCCTCGCGCGTGAGCAACGGGTGCCGGCCGATGTCTTCGAGGTAGAGCCGGACGAGATCGTCGCCGCCTCGATGCAATCGCTCCTGAACCAAGCCGGGATCCTTCGGGGGCGGTCGTCCGGGCGTCCTCACGCGCTCGAAAGACCATGCACCGGTTCGAGCCCGTTGTCGTCACCCCTTCGAGCGATTCACCTCCCGTGGGCACCGGCCGACCCGGAGTGGCGCGGCCGGCGAGGACGGGCACGTGGCCCCAGTGTTTACGCTGGGCCGGTGATTCACGACGCAGAGCTGTTCTCGGTGGGCCCCGACGAGGTCGTGGTGACCTTCCGGACCGACGCCGACCGGGCCGTCACCACGGTGGTCGGCGGCCACGAGGTGGTCACGACCGGCAAGTACCACTCGGCCCGGGTGACGGCGCTCGAACCCGCCACGCCGTATGCGCTCGAGGTCGACGGGGCCGAACCGTCGCCGCTGTTGCCGGCCGAGGTCACCACGCTGGAGCGCCCGCCGGGGCGGCGCGTCGCGACGTTCGCCACCGCCAACGACGTGCACTTCGGTGAAACCCACTGCGGGGTGCTCGGCACGGTCGAGGAGCTGGGGCCGGTCTTCATGTCGGAGCCCGGGGCACCGCCGTACCCCGAGGTGATGAACGAGGGTGCGATCGACGAGATGCTCGCGCTCGCGCCCGATGCCGTCGTCGTGAAGGGCGATCTCACCGACCGCGGGACCGAGGAGGAGTACGAGGCGTTCTGCACCGCGTGGGGTCGCCTCGGCGCGCGCATGCAGCACGTGCGCGGCAACCACGACGCGATGGTCTCCGCGACGATGGCGCCGCGCGGCCCGTTGACGATCGAGCTCGACGGCGTGACGCTCGCCGTCGTCGACACCGTCGTGCCCGGCATCGATCGCGGCGCGCTCGACTCGGGTCAGCTCGAGTGGCTCGACGCGCTCGCGGCGGAATCGTCGGTGCCGGTGCTCGTGTTCGGTCACCACCACCCGTGGGATCCCTCGTCTGGCGAGCGCAGCGCCCACTACTTCGGGATCAATCCCGACGACAGCGAGGCGTTGTGCGCGGTGATCGCGCGCCGCGAGGCGATCTCCGGCTACTTCGCCGGTCACACGCACCGGACGCGCACGCGCCGCTTCGCCGCGGCGCGCAACGTGCCGATCGTCGAGATCGCGTGCGTGAAGGACTACCCGGGCGCGTGGGCCGAGTACCGCGTGTACGAGGGCGGCTACACGCAGGTGACGCGGCGTATCTCGACGCCCGGCGCGATGGAGTGGACGGAGAAGACGCGCGCCATGTTCGCGGGCCTCTACCGCGACTACGCGCTCGGTGCGCTCAGCGATCGTTGTCTGAGCGAGCGCTTCTGACCGTTCGGCTCAACGAGTCGTAGGTGTCGGGCCGGCGGGTGCCGAGGAACGGGAACAGCGTGAGCCAGTCGAGGCGCGCGTCGAGGTCGAGGTCGGCGACGATCACCGCGGGCTCGTCGCGTGGAGCCTGCACGAGCACCCGGCCGTACGGGTCGCTCACGAACGACGAGCCGTAGAACCGCAGCGGCGGCTCCTCGCCGATGCGGTTGATCGCGACCATGAACGTGCCGTTCGCGATGCCGTTGCCCTTGATCACCTGCTCCCACAGCGGTTCGGTGTCGAAGTCGGGGTGGTCGGGCTCGGAGCCGATCGCGGTCGGGTACACGATCACGTCGGCGCCTTTGAGTGAGTACGCGCGCGCGAGCTCGGGGAACCATTGGTCCCAACAGGTCGGGAACGCGAACCGCGCGTCGCCGAGCGCGACGACGGGATAGCCCGTGTTTCCGGGCCGGAAGTAGCGATCCTCGTAGTAGCCCGCGGTGACGGGGATGTGCAGCTTGCGGGTGCGCGCGACGAGCGGACCGCCGGGCGCGACGACGATCGCGGTGTTGTACCCGAGCCCGCCGTCGTTCGCGTCCTCGTACAGCGACGCGTGCACGTGCACACCCAGGTCGGTCGCGAGCGTGCTCGCGAACTCGTGGGTCGGGCCGCCGGGGAGCGGCTCCGGGCGGGCGCCGGCCGCGGTCGGGCCGTCGGGTGTCACCGCGAAGTAGGGCGAGAGCGTGAGCTCCTGGAGGCAGACGAGCTGCGCGCCGTCGCCGGCTGCGACGCGCACGCCTTCGGTGAGCGCTTGTGCGTGCTCGCTCGGGTCGGGGTTCCACCGGTGTTGGACGGCGCCGATGCGGAACGGGGCGCGGCGGGGTTCTTCATCGTCGTCGGCGACGCGCGCCGGCGACTCGGGTACGCCCGCCGTGCTGATGAGCCGGATCGTCATCGCGGTACCTGCTGGGTGATGCAGTGGACGCCGCCGCCACCGTAGGCGAGCGTCGCGCCCGGAACGCCCGTGATCTCGCGATCGGGGAAGATCTCCTGCCAGATCGCGATCGCGCGTCGGGCCGGCTCGCCCTCGACCACCGGCACGACGACCGCGCCGTTGGCGAGGTACGCGTTGAGTGGCGGCACGATCACCGGCTCACCGTCGACGGTCGTGCGCGGCAGCACGTCGAGCTCGATCACGTCGAGGCCTGCGGCCGTGAGCACCGCGACGTTGCGGCGGAGGCGTGCGTAGTTGGGATCGTCGTGATCGGCCGTCGTCTGCGCGATCACCCGGCCGGGCCCGACGAACGCGGCGACGTTGTCGACGTGCCCGTCGGTGTCGTCGTCTTCGAGGATGCCGTGGGGGAGCCACACGACGCGCTCGGCTCCCAACCAGCGGCGCAGCTCGTGGTCGATCTCGTCGCGGGTCATGGTCGGGTTGCGGTTCGGGTTCAGGAGGCACTGCTCGGTCGTGAGCAGGGTGCCTTCGCCGTCGACGTTGACCGCGCCACCTTCGAGCACGAACGGGGCCGCGTCGATGCGGGCGATCCCGAGGTGGTCGCACATGCGCGACGCGAACTTCGCGTCGTCGTCGTACGGGAGGAACTTCCCGCCCCAGGAGTTGAAGGCGAAGTCGACCCCGGCCTTCCGGCCGTCGTCGGAGACGATCACCGCGCCGGTGTCGCGCGCCCACGAGTCGTCGATCGGCCACTCGACCACCTCGACGGCCCGGGTTCCGCACATCGCCGCGGCCTCCTCACCCGCGCCCGGCGGTGCGACCATCAGCACCGGCTCGGTGCGCGAGATCACCCGTGCGATCAGCGCGTGGTCGGCCTTCGCCTGGTGCAGGTGGCCGCGCCACATGTCGGCGCGCGCCGGCCACGCCATGACACTGCGCTCGTGGGGTGCCCACTCGGCCGGCATGCGCAAGGTCATGCCCCATTATCCTCGCCGGCGTGAACGCCCTCGAAGGTCTGCGAGTCGTCGACATGGCGACGGTGTTCGCGGGCCCCGGCTCGGCTCGGCACCTCGCCGATTTCGGTGCCGACGTCGTGAAGGTCGAGGCGCCGGCCGGCGACGGCGTGCGCCGCATGGGCTGGTTCCCGCCCGAGGGCGGCGACTCCTACACGTGGAAGCTCGTCGGCCGCGGGAAGCGGTGCATCGTGCTCGACCTGAAGACCACGAGCGGTCTCGACGCGATGCTGCGCCTCGTCGACCAGGCCGACGTGCTCATCGAGAACTTCCGGCCCGGCACGATCGAGCGGCTCGGCCTCGGCCCCGAGGTGCTCCACGCCCGGAACCCGGGGTTGGTGCTGCTGCGGGTCACCGGCTTCGGGCAGACCGGCCCGTACGCGCAACGGCCTGGGTTCGCCACGATGGCCGAGGCGATGAGCGGGTTCGCGGCCATCAACGGCGAGCCCGACGGCCCTCCCCTGCTCCCGCCGATCGCGCTCACCGACGAGGTCGCGGCGATGGCCGGCGCCTTCGCGGTGATGGTCGCGCTGCGCCATCGCGACCGCACCGGCGAGGGGCAGGTGATCGACGTGAACCTGCTCGAGTCGATGCTCCAGATGATGAGCGCGTTGCCGTCGGCTTCCGCGCACCTCGGCTACGAGCAGCCGCGCCTCGGTTCCGGCATTCCCTACACCGTGCCGCGCGGCACCTACCAGTGCTCCGACGGTGTGTGGGTCGCGATCTCGACGTCCGCCGAATCGGTCGCGCACCGCGTACTCGAGTTGATCGGCTTCGGCGACGACGCGCGCTTCTCCTCCTTCGAAGGGCGGGCGTCGCATCGCGAGGAGCTGAACGCGATCGTCGAGCGGTGGATCGCGGCGCGTCCCTCGGCCGAGGTGTTCGCCGCGTTCGACGCGGCCGAAGCCGCGATCGCGCCCGTCTACAGCATGGGTGAGCTGCTCGCCGACCCGCACGTGGTGGCGCGCGACGTGATGATCGAGGTCGACGGCGTGCGCATGCAGGCGGCGACGGCGCGGCTCTCGCGCACGCCCGCGGTGGTGCGGTACGCGGGTCGGGCGCTGGGTGCCGACACCGACGCGGTGCTCGCGGAGTTGGACGCGACCGCGGCGGCCGCCGCGGCCGAAGCCAAGGCCGAGGAGGGGGGCGCTCGATGAGCGAAACGGTGACCCGCCAGTTCGTGGAGACGGTGCGCGCGTTCGGTGCGCGCACCGCGCTGCGTTGGAAGGTCGGCGACGGCTTCGGCGAGTGGACGTGGGACGACTACGCGGCGCAGGCCACCCGGCTCGCGGGAGCGCTGGGCGAGCTCGGGATCGGCGCCGGCGATCGTGTCGTGCTGCTCATGCGCAATCGCCCCGAGTTCCACGTCGCCGACATCGCGGTGATGCTCTGCGGCGCGACTCCCATCTCGATCTACAACTCGTCCGCGGCCGACCAGATCCACTACCTCGCCGGTCACTGCGGGGCGGTCGCCGCGATCGTCGAAGACGGTGCGTACCTCGATCGTCTGCTTTCCGTGCGCTCCGATCTTGCGGCGCTCCGCCACGTCGTGGTGATCGACGATCCCCCCGCTGGGCGGCCCGCGGGAGTGCTCTCGTGGAGTGAGCTGCTCGGCCATGCGCCCGTCGATCTCGACGCCGCGGCCGGGATCGCGAAGCCGTCCGATCTCGCGACCGTGATCTACACCTCGGGCACGACCGGCCCGCCGAAGGGCGTGATGCTCGACCACGCCAACATCGAGTGGACGGTCGACTGCTACCGCGCCGCGGTCGAGGTCCAGCCCGGTTGGCGCGCGGTCTCGTACCTGCCGATGGCCCACATCGCGGAGCGGATGTCGTCGCACTACCTCGGCATCGCGACCGCGTTCGAGGTGACGACGTGCCCCGATCCCGGGCAGGTCGTGGTGTACCTGGGTGCGGTGCGGCCACAGACGTTCTTCGCGGTGCCGCGCGTGTGGGAGAAGGCGTACGCCAGCCTGCATTCGGTGGTCGCGGCGGATCCGGCGAAAGCGGCCGACTTCGAGCGCGCGCTCGACGTCGGGTGGGAGGTGTCGGAGCTGCGCGCCCGTGGCGAGGAGCCGGCGGGGGAGCTCGCGGCGCGCTTCGAGGTCGCGGAGGAGTCGCTCGGCTTCGTGCGCGAGCTCATCGGGCTCGACCAGGCCGTCATCTGCGTGACCGGCGCGGCCCCGATCCCGTTCGAGATCCTGCGGTTCTTCCGCGCGCTGGGTCTGCCGTTGTCGGAGATCTACGGGCTGTCGGAGACGTCGGGCCCGATGACGTGGACGCCGTTCCGCGTGCGGGTCGGCACCGTCGGCCCGCCGATGCCGGGCATCGAGGTGAAGCTCGCCGAGGACGGAGAGGTGTTGTGCCGGGGCGGCAACGTGTTCCGCGGCTACCTCGACGCGCCCGACAAGACGGCCGAGGTGCTCGATCCCGACGGGTGGTTCCACAGCGGCGACATCGGCACGTTCGACGACGCGGGCTACCTGCGCATCGTCGACCGCAAGAAGGAGATCATCATCACGGCCGGGGGCAAGAACATCTCGCCCGCGAACCTCGAGGCCGCGCTCAAGGCCGGCCAGCTCATCGGCCAGGCGTGCGCGATCGGCAACGACCGGCCGTTCGTGTCGGCCCTGATCGTGCTCGATCCCGACTCGGCCACGCTCTGGGCGCGCCGGCACGGGATCGACGAGCCGTTCGAGGAGCTCGCCGCGAACGCCGAGGTGCAGGCCGAGGTGCAGCGCGAGGTCGACGCGGCCAACGCCGGCTTCTCCCAGGTCGAGCGGATCAAGCGCTTCACGCTGCTGAGCAAGGAGTGGCTCCCCGATTCGGAGGAGCTCACGCCGACCATGAAGCTCAAGCGCCGCGGGGTCCACACCAAGTACGCCGCGGAGATCGACGCGCTGTACGCCTGAGCGGCGGGCTTCAATCGTCGACGGGCATGCCGGCGCGCACTCCCGCCCGCCAGCCGGCGTTCTCGCTGGTACGTCGGAGGTACGGGGCCGGGCCGAGGAGCCGGGTGAGATCGTCGGGGCTCGTGGCGGTCGCAGCTGCGGGGCCGAGGACCTGTGCCGCGTCGTGCCGCAACGCGTCGAGGCATCGGGTGACGGCGACCCGGCCGGAGGTCGTGATGCGTACCGTGACCTCGCGTCCGTCGATCGCCGTCGCGAACTTGTCGACGAGCCCCGCCGCGTGCGCCCGCTTCGCGGCTCGGCTCGCCGTCGCGTGCGAGACGGCGAGCAGCTCGGCGATGTTGCCGATACGGAGTGGGCGGTTCGATTCGGAGAACAGCAGCAGCAGGCGGACCACGTACGGATCGACCCCGTGCTTCCTGGCGGCTGCTTCCAACCGAGTCTGGATCCGGCCACTGACCGAGAGGATGCGCGCGGCTCTGACCGCGACGTCGTTGGGGTCGCGGTCGTGCGGGGGCCACGGTTGGTCTGCGGGCGCGCGCGCGACACCGGGTAGTGGCTCAGTTTGATGTTCGCCGCTTCGGCCGACGGCGTCAG
>DAIQOP010000029.1:0-3005 GCA_036787815.1 Actinomycetota bacterium | reverse complement strand
GCGACACCGGGTAGTGGCTCAGTTTGATGTTCGCCGCTTCGGCCGACGGCGTCAGTTCGGCGCGTAGGCGCCGCACCCCCAGCAGACAAGCCCATCGCGGAACCGCAGCACCTCCGCGACCGCGTGGCCGTGCTGGTTGCGATAGTTGATGACGATGGTGTCGACGGAGTAGCGAACGTCCTCCACCGTGAAGTGAAGGTCGGACTCACCTTCCAGCCCACTTCCCCAATACGCGCGGAGCTTGTCGATGCCGTGGACCTCGCCCGACGACTCGCCGAGGCGCCGAACGATGTGTGGGGAAGAGAAGACGACGTCGTCCGCATAGTGCGTCAAGATGCGATCGAGGTCGTGAGCGTTCCACGCTGCCGCCCACTCCTCCGCGAAGCTGAGCGCGAAGTCTGCGTCCACGGCGACGAACGCTACGCGACGCGTGGTCGTCCGTTGCGCTCAGTCGAGTAGAGGCGGCAACGGAAACTGAGCCACCCTGCCGGAATCTCAAACTGAGCCAATACCCGACACCGAGCGCGTACGCGAAATCTTGTCGGTCGCGTTCCGTGCTGAGGAACGGATCGCGACGGCGCGGCGACGTGGGATGTCGATTCCGGCCGCCGTGCGTGTCGCCGGGGTGCGAGACCGAGCGGGTGCGCGAAATCTTGTCGGTCGCGTTCCGTGCTGAGGAACGGATCGCGCCGGGCCGGCGACGTGGGATGTCGATTCCGGCTGCCGTGCGTGTCGCCGGGGTGCGACACCGGAGCGGGTGCGCGAAATATCGTCGGTCGCCTTCGGTGCTGAGGAACGGATCGCGCCGGGGTGGTGGGGGCGCCGGCCGCGCGTTCCGTCCTGAGGAACGGATCGCGCCGGGTGGCGACGTGGGATGTCGATTCCGGCTGCCGTGCGCGTCGCCGGGGTGCGACACCGAGCGGGTGCGCGAAATATCGTCGGTCGCGTTCGGTGCTGAGGAACGGATCGCGCCGGGTGGCGATGGCGGGTGCGCCGGCCGCGCGTTCGGTGTTGAGGAACGGATCGCGCCTGGGACGGTGGTGGGGCCGTGGGTGTGGCGCGTTCCGTACTGAGGAACGGATCGCGACCGAGCGAAGATCGCGTGCCGTGCGTGGGCGAGGTGGTGGCGGTGGCGCTGTGCCGCGCGTTCCGTGCTGAGGAACGGATCGCGATCGAGCGAAAACCGAGTGCGGTGTGCCGCGGTGGTGCTGTGCCGCGCGTTCCGTGCTGAGGAACGGATCGCGATCGAGCGAAAAACAAAGTGCCGGGCGGGAGTGCCGGGCGGCGCGGGCGAGTGCCGGGCGGGAGTGGCCTCGGGGCGGGGGCGGGGAGAGCCGGCGGGAGTGCCGGGCGGGAGTGCGGGAGTGCCCCGGGCGGGAGTGCGGGAGTGCCCCGGGCGGGGGCGGGGAGAGCCGGGCGCGGCGCAACCGGCGAGGAGAAGGGAGGGCGGGCGCCTGGCGGCGCCGGAGCTCAGGCCTCGGGTGCGGTCTCGACGCGGTCGGCACCACGGCGCCGGGCCTCGTCGAGGGCCTTGCCCGCCTGCGCAACGAGCTCGGCGGCTCCGAGCGCATGAGTCGGGTAGCAGGCAACCCCGGCAGAGACCGTCAGCGAATCGCCGACCGGGCTGCCGAGCAACGTGCCGCGAACCCGTTCGGCCGCCCACACGGCCCCGGTCTCGGAGGTGTCCTCGAGGATCGCGCCGATCATGAGCTCGCCGAGCCGGCAAGCACTGTCGCTCTCACGAAGCGTGCGCCGCACGACATCGCCGACGACACCCAAGGCCTGATCGCGGGTGACGTCGTCGGAGCCGTGCAGCCCGTCGATCTCGAAGATGACGACCGAGATCGGCCGCAACGACCGCCGCGCCGCGGCGACCTGCTGCTGCACGAGCACCGCGAAGTACCGCTCGTCGTAGAGACCGGTGGTCTGGTCGAAGGCGTGATCACCCGAGTTGGCCAGCTCGTCGCCGGCCGAATCGCGCCGGTTCGCCTCCTCCTCGAGGATGGCGGCCACGGCATCGAGCTCACGATGGAGCCGCTGAACATCGTTCGAAGCGCCCGCCAGCCGCACCTCGGTGTGCTGGAGCTGCGCGGCGAGCGCCGCGCCGGCCGCACCGGCCACGACCCCGGCCGCGCCGGCGACCACGCCCAGCGCGGGTTGGGAGATGACGACCGCCAGCACTCCCGTCGCAAGCGCGACGATCGCTGCTGCGATCGAGAGGACGAGACGCCGATCGACCATGCGCCTTCTCATCGGCCGGGAAGGGCGCCCGCCTGAGCCTTCATGGCGCTTTCACGAGGCCTTGTCGGACACATCTTGCCGACCCAGGACCAGATCGGCGATGTCGGCCATGATGTCGGCCAGGCGGTAGTCCTTCGGCGTGTACACGCGGGACGCCCCGGCGGCCAAGAGCCGGGCCTGATCAGCCTCGGGGATGATCCCCCCGACGATCACCGGCGCGTCGACCCCCTCCGCGCGCAGGCGGCGGATCGTCTCCGGCACAAGGTCGAGGTGGGAGCCCGACAGGATCGAGAGCCCGACCACGTCGACGTCCTCGTCGCGGGCCGCGGCGGCGATCTCCTCGGGGGTCAGCCGGATCCCCTGGTAGATGACCTCCATGCCCGCGTCGCGCGCGGCCACGGCGATCTGCTCGGCCCCGTTGGAGTGCCCGTCGAGACCGGGCTTGCCGACCAGCATGCGAATCGGGGCGTGGCCGGCCGCGGTCGCGGCCCGGATGCGCTCGCGCACCGCGAGCAACCCGGCCGACGTCGCCGACGCGACCCGGCCGATGCCCGTCGGCGCCCGGTACTCGCCGAACACCGCCCGCAACGTTCCCGCCCAGTCGCCGACGGTGCCGCCCGCGCGCGCCAGCGCGATCGTGGGCGCCATCATCTCGGCCGTGCCCGAGGCGGCCGCGGCGCGCAGCTCATCGATTGCCACAGCGACCGCCGACGCGTCGCGCGCCGCACGCCACCTGTTCGTCGCCTCGACCTGCTCCCGCTCGG
>DAIQOP010000241.1:0-6269 GCA_036787815.1 Actinomycetota bacterium | reverse complement strand
GGATCACCCTCGATCTCGCCAAGGTCACTGCGTTCGAGATCGGCGACACGATCGCGGTCGGTTCTGAAGTCGCCCGCGTCGGCACGGTCCACCCGATCCAGTTCCGGAACGACACCTTCGCGACGTGGCACAACCTCGCGTCCGAGGGCGTGCTCCGAGAACGCACGTTGGACGCGGTGCAAGTGCTGGCGCCTCGGAGCTGGATCGTCGGACGGCGGGCCCAGCCCGTCCTCGCGCAACCGTTCGCACGCGTCGACGCCGCGCTGCCACGCTCGCACCGCGGCAACTCCCGCCGGAACCACTAACCGCGACCGATCGACGGTGTCGGACCGAACCGACCTGCATCTAACAGCCAATTGCCCTCGGCCGTTTACGAAGTCCTTCGGGGTGGCCACCCGAAGACCAGAGGGGGAGTGGCTGCAGCGACTGCGTTGAGCGACGGCCGCGTATACCGGCGAGCGTGCCCAAGTCGGCCGGTTCGAACTCGAGGATCGCGATTCCGAAGGAGAGCAACCCGGTGGGCGTCTCGGGTCACGCACTTCGTTGGCAGGTCACCACCCGCGCTCGTCAAGGAGTGCCATGAGGTTTCGTTTGGGCTTGTGCCTGACCCGCACCTCGGTCAACAACTCGTCGAACCGCTCGGCCCGTCCCACGTCCTCGGCAAGCTTGCAGATTCGGACGAGGTAATCGACAGCGGAGCGATAGCCGGCGTTCTTCTTCGTGTCGATCCGATCGAAGGTCTCACGCTCGTAGATCTCGATCGCGTCGAGCGGATGGCCGGCTTCCCGAGCCCGGGCGAGGGTCAGCCACAGGCGTTGTTCGCACCCGTGCTCGCCCGCAGCCGCCCATGCAGCCTCGACCTCGCCCTCGTAGAGCAGGATCTGAATCAACGCCGATGCCGGCGTGGTCGTCGCGATCGACCGACGCGTCTGTTGCCCCGGTCGGCGCTCGGTGACTCTGCCGCGTAACGCGCCGATCGCGCGGTCCTGCCATGCGGCTCGTGCGTCGACGAGGTCGGCTTCGGTGAGCAGTCGGCGGTACGCGTCCAGCGAAGGATGAGCGACGAAGGCCTGCCAGAACAGCTCGATGGCACCGATCGCATCACCTCGACCGCGCAGCATGTCGGCGAGCAGCTCGCGGAGCGGGCCCGTCGGCCACGGCCGGTCGGCGAACGTGTCGAGGCCGCGACGGGCCCAGTCGACGGCATCGTCGGCGCGGCCGCCCGCTGCAAGCAATTCCGCGATCTCCTTGTAATCGTCGGGAGTCCGCAGGTCGTGCTGCTTCACCCGGATGAGCTCGTCGGGATCGCCCGTGGCGAGCGCGATGCCGATCATCGCCTCGCGCACCCGAAACCGCTCTCCCGACCAATACTCCGATTTCGCCTGCGCGCAGAGCCGGCCGGATCCGATTGAGTTGGCGGGCCAGCTTGTCGATCTCGAGTTGACCTCGGAGCTCGACGCGTTCCACCGGGCCGCCGCCGATTACGCGGAGGTGTTGGGACCGACAGGAATCGCGGAGTACCGACGCCTCGTCGAGCCGAGATTCCGCAAGCTCGGACCGGCGGAGGTGCAACTCGCCCACACGGGCCGAAATGTCGCTGAGCGGTCGCACGGGTGCGCGACGCGCACGACGCGGACGGTGTGGTCGTCGGAAACGATGCGGCAGGGGGCCGCGGCGAGCAGACGGAGACCGGCGAGCTTCCGCGGGAGTGGCGGGCTTACCGACCCCGGGTACAAAGATGGAGAGGTGAGCAGCGACGAGGACCGGACCAGCCACGACGCGCTGGCGCTGGAAATTCAGCAACTACGGGCGGAGAACGCTCGCTTGCGGGGCCTGCTCGGGCTCGACGACCGGCCCGGACATCGGCACGAGGTGTCGTGGGCGCCCACGTTGCTGACCGAGCCGTCCGCACGCTCGGCGATCGACGTGACAGCGACGGATGCCGAGAAGTTTGCGCTGCTGTGGTCGCGGTTCGGGGCCCGCTCGGACGTGTTCGCCATCCGCTGGGAGAACACGTCGACGGGCAAGGTGGGATGGTCGCCGGCGACGCGGGACGGATGGTCGCGGAAACGGACGGCCAAGGAGTACCTGCCACTGACTGACGACGTGTTCCTCGCCCACCTGCGCGGCGAGCAGACCGTGGGCATCTACCCGCTTCTCCCCGGCGATGCCTGCACGTTGCTCGCGTGCGACTTCGACAAAGGCTCCTGGGCCCTCGACGCGCTCGCCTATCTCGACGTCTGCCACGCAAACGGAGTCCCCGCGGCATTGGAACGGTCACGGTCAGGTCGCGGCGCGCACGTGTGGGTGTTCTTCGACGGACCAGTGCCGGCCACGCAAGCGCGGGCGATGGGCGCGGCGCTGCTTCGCGAGGCGATGACGATGCGCGCCGAGCTCGATCTCGCGAGCTACGACCGGTTCTTCCCATCTCAGGACTTCATGCCGAAGGCGGGATTCGGCAACCTCATCGCGCTCCCGCTGCAGGGTGCTTGCATCGGGCGCGATACGACGGTGTTTCTCGATCCCACGACGATGGAACCCTGGCCCGATCAGTGGGCGTTCCTATCCGCGGTCGCGCGCATGGCGCCCGACGCGGTCACCGCGCTCTCCGAATCGTTGCGTCCGGTGAACACCGGCGCGTCCCTCACGCTCGCCGACATCGCCAAGACCGGCGGCCCGCAACCTCCCGCAGTCATCAAGGCACGGCTCGGCGCGATGTTGTCGATCGAGCGCGCGGGACTGCCGCCGGCGGTGATCGCGGCGTTGAAGCATCTCGGGTCGATCGCCAACCCGGAGTTCTACGAGAAGCAGCGGATGCGATTTTCGACGTGGGACACGCCTCGTTTCATCCGTTGCTACGGTGAGGATCTCG
The DNA here is from genome assembly GCA_036787815.1 of Actinomycetota bacterium. Classification (GTDB taxonomy): domain Bacteria; phylum Actinomycetota; class Acidimicrobiia; order IMCC26256; family PALSA-610; genus DATBAK01. Next base: position 3,397 of record DAIQOP010000241.1, on the reverse strand, counting down.
ACTGGTTGCACCTTCCGCGCGGACTGACCGAGCGCGTCTCTGAGTTGGTCGTCCAGCTGGGAAGCCAGCTGGACATGACCGACGAGCGACCCGTTCGGGCGCCGGTCGGCTTCCGGTTCTCCGGCACGCTGAACCGGCAGCAAGTTGCGGCGGTCGCCGACCTCGTCAGCCACGAGTTGGGCGTGCTCGTCGCGCCGCCCGGCGCGGGCAAGACTGTGATGGCGTGCGCGGTCATCGCGCACCACGACACCCCGACGCTCGTCGTGGTCGACCGCAGAGAGCTCGTCGATCAGTGGCGATCACGGCTGGAGCGACACCTCGGCATCGATGCCGTAGCGATCGGTCAGATCGGCGGCGGCCGCAACAAGCCGACCGGCGAGATCGATGTCGCCATGATCCAGAGCCTCGCCCGCAGCGACGACTCGTCGGTCTTCGACCCGTACGGTCTGGTCGTTGTCGACGAATGCCACCACATCCCCGCGGTGTCGTTCTCGACGTGCGTGCAGGCCGCCCGGTCTCGTCGCTGGCTCGGATTGACGGCGACCCCTTACCGGCGCGACAAGCTCGAAGCGATCATCGGATTCCAATGCGGTCCGACCCGCCACGAGATCAAACCCGCGGCCGTAGAAGGCGCCGAGCTCATGCGCCGCGAGCTCATCGTCCACCAGACCGCAACCCGGGTGTCCGAAGACGACGCCTCCCAGATTCAACAGGTGTTCGCAATACTCGTCGCCGACGAACGACGCACCGCGCAGATCTGCCAGGACGTCCACGACGCCGTCGCGGCCGGACGAACATGTCTGGTGCTCACCCAGCGCACCGACCACATCGAGGCGATCGTCATCGGGCTCTCCCAACTCGGCGATGTCGCGTGCGTGCTGCGCGGCGGGCTCGGCAAGAAAGCCCGCGCCGCAGTCGGCGAGGCGCTGTCCACCCGCGAACCCGACACCGGCATCGCGTTGGTCGCGACCGGCTCCTATCTCGGCGAGGGCTTCGACTGGCCCGAGCTCGACACGCTGTTCCTCGCCTTCCCTCTCGCGTTCAAGGGCCGCGTCGTCCAGTACGTCGGACGACTCCTGCGAACCCACGAAGGCAAACACCAAGTCGAGCTGCACGACTACGTCGACACGCGGATCCCGGTCCTCGACCGCATGCACACCAAGCGGCTTCCCGCCTACACCACCCTCGGCTTCGACGTACCCAAGACTCGACGTCGACGACCGACCAGCCCAGAGAACCGCACGCTGCATGATGCCGCCGATGCCTCCCGATGACGAGCTCGCCGACCTCGTCGAGCAGATCACCGTCGACGCGTACGGCGACGAGGGCTACTGGTCGTTCCTCCAAGCCTTCGAAGACGGCGTGCAGTTCCCGTTCGCCGCAACCATCGCAGGGACAGCCGGCGTCGTCACCAAGGTCGACTTCGACGGCGACGAACGACGCGGGCTCGTCGCCACCCTCGAACGCGACGGCGAGGGCTACACGGTCTCTCTTCTCGACATCGCAGCGCCGAACGCACCCGACGTCGTCCGACTCCTCGCCGCCTACAAGCGCTGGCTCGGCATGATGTGAGAGGCCGGGACCGGAGGGTTGCCTCGATCGCGGGCCGTGCGGCCAGATCAGAACAACGGGGCACGGTCGACCCCCCCAGCGTTGCGCGCGGCCGGCCCGCGGTGGTCGTCGCCGTCGCTCTTGCCCCGCGCGTGTTCCGCCGTAGCGGTCCTCACAGCCCAGGCCCGCACCTTCGCCGATACATCAGAGGCTGCCCGTGCCCGCGCCGCATCGAGCCCTCCCAGCTCGGCGAGGGCAGGAAGGGCGGCGAGGCGCACGGTTCCTGAAGTCCAACCGAGCCCTACCGCCAAGACTTCGCCCCGCTCAGCAGCCCGCACGTGTCCGGCGGCATCCATCACACCTGCCGCGGTCGCCGCTGCGTCGCGCGCCGGGAGCCCAGAGGCGGCATCCAACAGCTCGCGCCAACGCTCCGACGCAGACTGCACTGCGTGCCTCGCGGCCCAGCGGCGAAGCGGCGGCCAGATCGAACGGGCGAACAACAGGTCGTTCACTACTCCGTCCGTCACGACGCTCGTCGTCACACGACGATCAGTAGTGCGGGGCTCCTCGCCGACGACGATCTCGACGCCGACGAACAGCTCGGACGGTACGGAAACGACCAGCTTGTCGCGCAAGAACCACTCGGCGAGCTCATCGAGCATGGCCGCGTCGAGCAACCCCGATGCCGCCAGTTGCTCGACGACGAGCCGGGCACCCTTGCGCCAGCGGTAGTCGGTGCACAACAGCGCGGCGGTCACGACGACACCGTCCGTGTCATGCTCGTGGAACTTGCGGAACAGTCCGATCGGTTCCTCCCACAGCGCCGAGCCGCGCAACCCGTGCGGCGTGATCAGCACCATCCACAGCTCGGCGACGGTTTCGACCCGATGCAACTCGAGCAGAGTCTCCTCCCAGGTAGGACTGACCATCAGCCGGCCGCGCTCTCGACCGCGGCCGCGTCGACACCGGTCACCATCAGACTGCCAAGCGGTCGGCTCCCCGCAAGGACCTCGACATCGTCGAAGAACACGCCCGCGTTCGTCACGCGCGCCGCGACGCCTCGTCGAGTTGGATGCCGATGACATCAGCGATGCGATTGACGTCGGCGTCGAGGGCGAGCAACGCAACGCCGTGCCGGTGGGCGACTGACACGATCATGCAGTCGATCAAACCGCGGGGGGTCACGCCCTCCCGGCGGCAGGCGCGATAGATGCGCGTCGCGGCATCGAAGTCGACAGCCGAGTCGAAGCGCAAGAGATCGAAGCGCAGGAGGAGTCGACGCAGGTCACGTTCGCGTCCATCACTGCGAGCGCCCGCGACCACCTCCATGATCACGGGCTCGGTCACGGCAACTCCGTCACCGCCAGCGATGAGTTCGGCGAGGCGTTCATCGACCGAGCTCCCGGTGGCTCGGTCGTACTCCACCCACGCCGACGTATCTACAAGGATCACGCAGCGCCGCCTGGCGTGACGTCGGTTGGGATCTGGTCGATCGCGTGCGCGCCGCGCATCGCCAACGCCTCGTCACGAGTCATTGGCTGACCGGCGAGATGTCGAAGCGCGAGGTCGACCGCCTCGGTCTTGGTGTGTACGCCGAAGCGGTCCATGATCGCGTTGACGTAGGTGTCCTCGAGTTCGATGTTCGTGCGAACCTTGCCCATACACCAATCATACACGCGACGTGTATTGTTGGTGTGACCCCGAGCTCGACCCGCGTGAGACAACCTGACGCAGTCGAATCGGGAAGCGGGAGCAACCGTCGCTTCACCCGACCGCGAGCCCGACGCGCCGTCGGGGTGGCAACCCGACGAGGTTCCGTGCGCGTCATGCGGCGTCCGACGAGCGC
>DAIQOP010000028.1:0-21619 GCA_036787815.1 Actinomycetota bacterium | reverse complement strand
CATGCTCTCCGAACGCGACGGTCGCCTGCCCGAGACCCGTCAGCCCGATCCCGGCCTCGTGCCGTTGGTCGCGGGATGGGTGCGCGGCGACGATCTCTCGACGGTGCTCGAGGAGGGCGAGCTCACCGGCGGCGACTTCGTCCGCAACGTGAAGCAGTGCATCGACCTGCTGCGCCAGATCGGCGACGTCGCTCCCGACCCCGCGACCGCCGCGACGGCCCGCAACGCCGCCGACGCCTGCTCGCGCGGGGTCGTGGCCGCCTCCAGCGTCGTCCACGTGCCGTGAGCCCTCGCACGAGATGACGGGAATCACTCCGGGGGAGGAGTGGGGGATTCGCGAGGACGCGGCACCCGACCTCACGGTCGCGGGCGACGACGCAGACCTCGCCGCCGCGATCCGCGCCGCCCCGGCGGTCGTGCTCGTGGCGTTCGCCCCCTCGCCCGCGAGCGACGTGGCCCGGGCCATCGGCCTCCAGGCCGGCGCGCCGGCGCGCGGTCTCGCGCTCCCGATGGACGCGATCGAGCTCGCCGACGGCACGCTCGCCGTCAACGCCGTCGTGCTCGGCACGCCACCCGACCGCCTCACCGCGTTCGACCGGTCCGGCGAGGTGATCGTCGGCCTCGACGGCCGCGAGCAGACCTGCGCCGCAGCCACGACCGTGGTCGTCGCGACGGGGCAGTGGCTCCGGGGCGTCGACCTGGTGCCCCGGGGCCATCCCGGCGACGGGCGCGCCGAGGTGCAGGTGTACCGCCTCCACCGTGGGGAGCGCCGCCCCATGCGCGCCCGCCTGCCCACCGGCACCCACCTGCCCCATCCGCGCATCGTCACCCGGACCGCGGTGCTGATCGAGGCTCGGGCGTCGCGGCCGCTCGCGGTCGAGGTCGACGGCCGAGCCCGGCCGCGGGCCGCCACTCTGCGCGCCCGGCTCCTCCCTACCCGCTACCGCCTCTTGGTCTGAGGGACCGTCGCCGCGGGGGAGAGCACCGCGCGGCCACCATCACGCGTTGCCCCGACCGCGCGCCGGTACCATCAGCGGCCCCATGCTGTACGCGCCGGAGCCCTTCAGCGATGACGAGATCGTCAAGCTCCGGCCGTACTTCACGAACCTCGACCGGCCGGTCTTCGCGCTCACGAACCTGCCCGAGGTCGTCAAGGGCGCACTGTTCGCCCGGTACTCACGCTCCGACAAGAGCCTGCGCCGCCTCTTCCTCGACGAGTTCGTCGCCGATCTCGACCTGAGCGGAGACCTCACCGTCGACGCGAGCGTCGGGCTGCGGCGGGCCGAGCAGCTCTACGACCGGGTCTTCCTCGAATACGGCGACGACTCCGTCGCCCAGCTCGGTGGCGTGCACCTCGCGTGCGAGCAGGCATCGAACCTGCTCACGAAGGTCCTCGAGCGCGGCCGGCTCATGGCCTACCTCGAGCAATCGACGCGCTACATCCCGTACGACTCGCGTCTCGGTGGCCGCTATCGCTACTTCCGCGATCCCGACGTGTGCGAGTCGCGGTTCGGCACGCGATACGTCGGCGACATGGACGCACTCTTCGACGTGTATCGCGATCTGCTCCCCGCAATGACCGATTGGGCGCGCGCCCGGTACCCCAAGGACCCAGGCGACTCCGATTTCGTCTACAAGCAGACCATCAAGGCGAAGGCGTGCGACTCCGTGCGCGGCGTGCTCCCCGCGGCGACGATCTCGAACGTCGGCATCTACGGCACCGGCCAGGCGTACGAGGCGCTGCTGCTGCGGATGAGAGCCCATCCGCTCCCCGAAGCGCACGTGTACGCCGAGATGATGCTCGAAGAGCTGCGCAAGGTGATCCCGTCGTTCTTGTCGCGGCTCGACCGGCCCGAGCGCGGGGGAGCATGGGTCGAATACCTCGAATCCACCCGCACGCGCACCGAAACGGCGGTCTCGCGCATCTTCGGCGATGTCGAGCCCGAGCCCGTGTCCGAGGTGACGCTCACCGAGTTCGACCCCGACGGCGAGAACAAGGTGCTCGCCGCGATCTGCTACCCGTACTCGTCGCTTCCCGAGGCACAGCTGATCGATCGGGTGCGCCGGCTCGGCGCCGACGAGCGGGCGGCCCTGCTCACGGCGTACGTGGGGGAGCGGCACAACCGGCGCCACAAGCCGGGGCGGGCGTTCGAGCGCACCGGATACCGCTTCGACGTGCTGGGCGACTACGGCGCGTTCCGCGACATGCAACGCCACCGCATGCTCACGATCGAATGGCAGGTCCTGTCGCCCCGCCACGGATACGAGCTTCCCGAGTCGGTGGTCGAGGCAGGCCAGGAATCGCGCTTCGAAGAAGGGCTCGAGCGTTCGGCCGACCTCTACGACGCGCTCGTCGGAACCTTCCCGGTACAGGCACCCTACGCCGTGTCGCTCGCGTACCGCATGCGGTACGCGATGCAGATGAACGCTCGTGAGGCCATGCACGTGCTCGAGCTGCGGAGCTCGCCCCAGGGACATCCTGCCTACCGTCGTATCGCGCAGGAGATGCACCGCCTCATCGCGGAGCAGGCCGGCCATCGCGCCATCGCGCTCGCGATGCGACACGTCGATCACCAAACCTACGAGCTCGAACGCCTCGATGCCGAACGGTCTGCCGAAGCACGACGCGCCGCTGCGCGCGGGTGAACGCGCGCGATCGCGTGCGCGGCGTGATGAGAGCATTCACCCGCGGTGCGCGCGGCCGCCAACACGACACGCGCGACGACGCGAAGAACTCGCAAGAAACTTGTCGCGTTCGCGTGCGTGCGTGACCTGCGTCGACGCGCGTCGACGCAGGTCACGCACGCGCGCTTCGGCTTGACACGAACGCTCCTGTGAGGCTCACTACGCATCGCCCCTGCAGCGCCGCTGCCGGTGTGTCAACAAAACCGGCCTCGGATGCGACAGGTGCGTCGTGACCAGAGGGCTGGGCGAAGGGGCGAAAAGGACGATGGTCCAGGAGGCCCAGTAGAGAACGCTGCGATAACCCGTCTGCGATGAGCAGACCGGGCCACCCAGCGGCCCCACCAGCCTCCTGGACCCGTCCGACTCGGGTCACCCCCGACCCGGCACGATCGCCGGCACACCCGGCGTTATACTCCCGCGCTCGCTCCGGCAAACCGGCCGGAATACGCCGGGACGCGTGCCGGTTGAGCGCCCGGCCGCCCCCCGTTTCGTACCCACACTGGGAAATGCACTGGCACACGCGCTCGGAAGGCCTTGATGAGTGACGACGAGTTCGACGACGAGCCCGACATCGATGACGACGATCTCGACGACGATCTGATCGTCGAAGACGTCGTCGTCGACGATGACGACGACGTGCTCGACGATGACGAGCTGATCGATGACGACATCGTCGCCGCGATCCCCGACGACCCCACCAAGATCGTCGAGATCCCGGTCGCGACACCCATCGTCGAAGAGACCGACGAGGAGGACGACGACGTCGTCGACCTCGACGAAGAGCTGCACCCCGACGACGTCGAGGAGGCCCTCGACGTGGTGCTGCGCGAGCGCACCGCGGCCGCGGGCCTCGAGGACGAAGAGGACGAAGAAGCCGAGCCCGACGATCGGGGCGAAGGGGGGACCAAGATCGTTCCCCGGCGCCCGGGTGAGTTCCTCTGCTCGAGCTGCTTCCTCGTCCTGCCGCGCAACCAGCTCGCAGACGCTGCCAAGATGCTCTGTCGAGACTGCGTGTGAACGACCGCCGGCCGCGACGCTGTGTCGCGGCCGTTGCGACGGGGGTGCTCCTGGCACTCTCCCGTCCACCCACCGACCTCGGTCTCCTCGCGTTGGTCGCGCTCGTGCCGCTGCTGTGGTCGTGGCGCGGTGCCTCACCCCGCTTCGCGGCGTTGCTCGCGTTCGTCGCCGGTTGCACCTACTACGGATTCCTCGTCTCGTGGGCGTGGTACTTCGGGGCGATCGCGGTGTTCCCGTTCGTCGCCGTCCTGAGCGCGTACTGGGCGTTGGCCGGCGCGACGATCGCCCGCTTCGCTCGCGGCGGACGCCGCAACCCGCTGCTCACCGCCGCGGTGTGGGTGCTCGCGGAGGCGCTGGTCGCGCGCTGGCCGTTCGGCGGTTTCTCGTGGGGCGAGGTCGGGTACGCGCTGCACAACTTCGCCCCGGCCCGATCGCTCGCCGCGCTCGGCGGGTTGCCGCTCGTCTCCCTCGTCGTCGTCGCGGTGAACGCCTCGCTGCTCGACCTGCTGGTGGTCGCCCATCGCCGCCGTCGCCCCCGGGCGCGCGGGATGGTGCGATACGCCGCGGCGACGCTGGTGGGGGTCGTGGCGGTCGTGTCGCTGGCGAGCGCGTTCGCGCTCCGGCCCACCGCGGCCGGCAAGCTGCGGATCGCGATCCTCCAGGGCAACGACATCAACCGCGACCTCACGCCGGCCGAGCTCGACGCGCGCTACCTCCCGCGGAGCCACTTCGGGCTCGCGCAACGGCTCTCGGGCCGGTACGACCTCGTGATCTTCCCGGAGTCGTCACTCGACGGTGACCCCCGAGTCGATCCGTGGCTCGAATCGAACCTCGTCTCGACCGCGGCCCGTCTGCACTCGGCGGTGCTCGCCAACGCTCTCGCCGACGCACCCGACGGCCGGGCGTTGAACCAAGACGTGCTGTACGACCCCGAGGGGCGACTCGTCGCGAGCTACGCAAAGCGGCACCTCGTGCCGTTCGGCGAGTTCGTGCCCTTCCGTCACGAGCTGCGCTTCATCTCCGAGCTCAAGAAGATCCCGCGCGACTTCGCGCCCGGCTCGCAGCGCGGCCTCGCGACCGTGAGCGGTCACCGGATCGCGACGGTCATCTGCTTCGAGAGCGCGTTCGGCTACCAGATCCGGCCCCTCGTGAAGGCCGGCGCGCAGGTGATCGTGGTGTCGACGAACAACCGGTCGTACCGGCGCTCGGCGAACTCGGCACAGCACGTCGCCATCGGCCAGATGCGCGCCGCGGAGACCGGTCGGCCGGTGGTCCAGGCTGCCATCTCGGGGATCAGCGCACTCATCGACGCCCACGGCCGGGTCGTCACCCGAACCCGGCTGTTCGACCGCACGAGCGTGACCGCCACGATCACGCCGACCCGCGGCGAGACGCCCTACGTCCGATTCGGGGAGTGGGTGGTCGTGGCGAGCATCATCGGGGTCGCGCTCGCGGCCGCCGCGGCGGCCACCGACCGGAAGGCGGCCCGAGCCGTAGACTCCGAGCCGGTGGAGGCCCGCGCATGAATCCGCACGCAGACCAGCACGATCGACCTTCCCGCAGCGGTGAGATCGGGAGCGGCCCGGTCCGGACCGACGCGATCTCCCGCACGGTCGAGGCGATCGTGTTCGCGCCCATCGGCGCCGCGGCCTTCGTCCGCGAGATGGGCCCCGACTTCCTCCGTACCGTCGTCGCGCGCGGGCGGGCCGAGGTCGACGTGGCTCAGGAGCAGATCTCGAGTCAACTGCGCCACGCTCGGGGCGCCGGACAGGTCGCGATCGCGTTCGGTCTCCCGCTCCTGCGCAAGAAGGTCGAGGCGCGGCTCGCGTCGCTGCGGCCCGATCAGCAGCCGGAGCCGGCGCGACCGGAGCCCGCGCGGCCGTCGCGCCCGGCGCCCGCTACCCAGATCATCTCGGTCGTCACCGACGACACGATCGGCGAAGACACGCCGCGGGCATCGGCGGCGGGAACGAACGGGCATCACGCGCCGGAAGCGTCACCCGCGTTCGAGCCCACCGGAGGGCTCGTCGACAACCTGGCCGAACCCCGCCTCGCGATCCCCGGCTACGACGCGCTGTCGGCATCGCAGGTCGTCGAGCGCCTGGCGGGCCTGAGCCCCGACGAGCTCGCCGCGGTCCGTCACTACGAGGCCGGCCACCGCCGCCGGCGGACGATCCTGGGCAAGATCGAACAGCTCTCCGCCTGACGTGGAAGCAGCCCGGCCGGCGACCGCCGACGACGTCGCCCGGCTTGCGGAGCTCGCCCGTCAGGGTGCCGACGAGCTGACACCGATGCGGGGCGGCGCGATCTGGTCGGTACGCGAAGCACGACCCGAACCGCTCGAGGCCGCGTACCTCGCGCTGCTCGATCGCGACGACACCCACGTCGTCGTCGGCACCATCGACGAGGTCGCCATCGGCCTCGGTGTCGGCCGGCTCGAGCAGCTGCGCGACGGTCGCTGCCTCGGCATCGTCGACGAGCTGTTCGTCGAGCCCGAGGCGCGCTCGATCGGGGTGGGGGAGGCCATCGTCGACGAGTTGCTGGTGTTCTTCGGCCGGCACGCGTGCATCGGTGTCGACGCGCTGGCCCTGCCCGGCAACCGCGCGACCAAGAACTTCTTCGAGCAGCACGGCTTCGTCGCGCGGGCGATCGTGATGCACCACCGTCTCGACTCCTGACCCGAACCTAAGGTTTGCCCATGACCGCCACTGACCTCACCGCCGCCGACGTCGCCTGGGACCTCGAGACCCTCCTGCCCGATCCCGGCGAGCCCGGAGTCGACACGCTGCTCGCCGAAGCCGACGCCGTCGTCGCGCGCGTGGTGCCCTTCCGGGGTCGCATCGCCGAGTGCTCGACCGACGAGATCGTGGACCTGGTGACGCTGCTCGCGTCGCTCTCGGAGCTCATCGGCCGCGCGGGCAGCTACGCGGGCCTGAGGTTCGCGACCGACACGGCGGATCCGGCGCGCGGCGCGCTGATGATGCGGGTGGAGGAGCGCGCGACGGCGATGAGCACCCAACTGGTGTTCTTCGAGCTCGAATGGGCGGCCCTCGACGACCCGGCCGCCCACGCGCATCTCGCCGACGATCGGCTCGAGTTCGCCCGCCATCACCTCCGCTCCGCGCGCCGCTACCGGCCCCACCTGCTCTCCGAGCCCGAAGAGGTGATCCTCACCGAGAAGACCGTCACCGGCGCGAACGCGTGGGTGCGGCTGTTCGAGGAGCTCGATTCGGCGATCACGTGCGAGCTCGACGGCGAGACGGTGAGCCTCGAAGCCGGCCTCTCACGGCTCGCGTCGCCCGACCCCGACACCCGGCGTATCGCCGCCGAAGCGGTGACTGCGGGCCTGGCTCCGGGCCTGCGCACGCGCGCGTACGTGTTCAACACGCTGCTGGCCGACAAGGCCGTCGACGATCGCCTCCGCAGCTTCCCGAGCTGGATCTCGAGCCGCAACCTCGCGAACGAGGCCGGCGACGAGTCGGTCGCCGCGCTCGTGGAGGCGGTGCAGGGCCGCTACTCGATCCCACAGCGCTGGTACCGGTTGAAGGCTCGCCTCCTCGGCGTCGACCGGGTCCGCGACTACGACCGGATGGCGTCGATCGCGTCGTCCGACGTCGAGTTCGGGTTCGCCGAGGCCCGCGAGCTCGTGCTCGACTCCTACGCGTCGTTCTCGCCCGACCTCGCGTCGATCGCGGAGCGGTTCTTCGACGAGCAATGGATCGACGCCCCCGTCCGGCCCGGCAAGCGAGGCGGTGCGTTCTGCGCGTACACCGTGCCGACGCACCACCCCTACGTGCTCCTCAACTGGACGTCGCGCCGGCGCGACGTGCTCACGCTCGCGCACGAGCTGGGCCACGGTCTCCACGCGTACCTCGCCCGCCCGCAGGGCGTGTTCCACCAGGGCACGCCCCTCACGCTCGCCGAGACCGCGTCGGTGTTCGGGGAGACGGTCACGTTCGGCCGCCTGCTCTCCGCGACGACCGAACCCGCCGAGCGCCTCGCCCTCCTCGCCGAGAACCTCGAAGGCCAGATCGCGACGGTGTTCCGCCAGGTCGCGATGAACCGGTTCGAAGACGCCGTGCACGGCCACCGGCGCGAGCGAGGCGAGCTCTCCGTCGACGACTTCAGCGAGCACTGGGTCGCGACGCAGTCGGCGATGCTCGGCGACTCCGTCGAGATCACCGAGAGCTACCACACGTGGTGGTCGTACATCCCGCACTTCATCGCGACGCCGGGTTACGTGTACGCGTACGCGTACGGTCAGCTGCTCGCGCTCGCGGTCTACGCGCAGTACGAGGAGCGCGGCGCGGAGTTCGTGCCCCGGTACCTCGAGCTGCTCGCAGCCGGCGGCTCCCGCTCGCCGGAGGAGCTCGGCACGATGGTCGGCGTCGATCTCGCCGATCCTGCGTTCTGGGACCGCGGACTCGACATCGTCGATCAGCAGCTCACGCTCACCGAGGCGGCCGCCACCGAAGCAGGGCGGCTGTAACCGAGACCATCCACCGGCACGGCGATCACCTTCGCTATCTTTCGTCACAGTGACGCAAAGTCGGGGGACCGATCTCCCGGGGGAGCACGCCGACGCATCCGGCGCCGCGGCGCCGGTGCATGCTCCGCGCGTACGCGGCCCGAATCCGGGTGCTCCCTGCCGCTGGTGCGGACGCCCGCTCCCGGCGTCGAACGGTCGGGGCCGTCCCCGGCAGTTCTGCCGCCAGAGCTGTCGCCAGCGGCACTACGAATCACGGCATCGGGCCGCCGAACTCGGGCTGGGCGAGGACGAGCTGGTGTTGGCTCGCTCGGAGCTCGACGCGTTGCGCGACCGGCTCTACGTGCTCGAGTGCGCGATCGGCGACGTGGAGCGCGACCTCGCCGCGGGCCTCGACCCGTCGGAGCTGCGAGAGGCGTTGGCCTGGCTGCTCGACGCGGCCCGGCCGCTCGTCGATGCCTGAACATGACTTTCCCGTCGGTTGCGTCGGTCCGCTCCCCTCAAGCGCCGATAATCCTCGTTATGTAAAGTAGTGCACGCAACGGCCGGCCGGGCTGCTGCGCCGGGCGCCGCATCTACGATCCCCCGCGTGCAGACACCGACCGCGCAATGGCGTACCGGACGCGTCGATCACGACGGCGAGTCGCTCTACTACGAGGTGACCGGCCCGACGGCGGCCGGCACCGGCGACGACGCCCGCACCGTCGTGCTGACCCACGGCGCGGGCGGCACGCACGCGTCGTGGTTCCAACAGGTGCCGGCGCTCGCCGCGCACGGCTACCGGGTCGTCACGTGGGACAGCCGGGGTTTCGGCAACTCGACCTGTCGGAGCGGCGCCGTGGGGGCCGAGATCGCCGCCGGCGACCTCACCGCGATCCTGGCGGCCGTAGAAGTCGATCGCGTCGACCTGGTCGGTCAGTCGATGGGCGGCTGGTGGGTGAGCGCGTTCACGATCGCGCACCCGGAACGGGTTCGCTCCCTCACGCTCGCGAACACGATCGGTGGGCTCTTCACCCCGGAGCTGCACGCGCACTTCCGCGGCCTGCTGACGGGCGGCGCTCCCGATGTCGTGCGGCTCGGTGCCCATTCCGCCATCAGTGCCACGCTCGTCGAGCGCGACCCCTCGCTCGCATTCCTCTACCAACAGCTCGACTCGTTCCACGAGCCTCCCTTTCCCGCAGTGATGCGCGCGCTCACGGGGTGGGAGATCACGCACGCGCAGATGAACGCGACGGGCGTTCCCGTGCTCGTTATCACCGCACCGGAAGACCAGCTGTTCCCTGCGCCGCTCGTGCGCGCGGGTGCCGCGCGACTCGATCACGCGCGTGTCGTCGAGATCGCGGGTGCCGGCCACTCCCCTTACTTCGAGCGCGCGCCCGAGTTCAACGAAGCGTTGCTCGCCTTCCTCGCGTAAAGCGGTTGTCCACAGGTCGTCCACAGGTTGATCTCTCTTACGATCCACAGGCACCTCGTCGTAGGTTGATCAGTACCCCCCGACGAACGGAGCACTGATGGTCTTCGAGATCGTCACCATCGACGGCACGATCGAGCGCATCGACGGAGCCGACGCCTACGAGCTCGAAGGTCCGCTCACGACCTTCTTCACGTCACACAGCCGCGTGCATCGCCTGTCGAGCTGGAGCGACCGGGTGGCCAGCTTCCGCACCGATCGCGTCCTCGCGGTCCGGAGCGTTCCCGCGGTCGCTCCCTGACCCGACGCGTCGCGCGCGACGCATCGCCCGGATCAGCGGCGGACGAACGGAGGCTCGACCACGGTGGCCGGGAGCGACCGGCCGCGCACGTCGATCTCGACCTCGGTGCCCGGGGCGATCGCCGGGTCGAGGAACCCCAGCGCGATGCCGTGACCGAGCATCGGTGAGAAGTTGCCGCTGGTCACCGTGCCGACCGGCGCGCCCGCGAGCGACACGACCGCGCCTTCGCGGGGCGGCTGGCGACCGGTGGTGGTCATGCCGCGCAGCAGGCGGGCGACGCCGCGGTCGCGTTCGGCTTCGAGCGGCGCCCGGCCCCGGAAGTCGCCCTTGTCGAACCGCACGACCCAGCCCAACTTCGCCTGCAACGGCGTGATCCCCGGCCCGAGCTCGTGACCGTGGAGCGGGAGGCCGGCTTCGAGCCGCAACGTGTCGCGCGCACCCAGGCCCGCCGGGACCACCCCCGTCTCGAGCACGGCGCTCCAGAGCTCGGGGGCGCGATCGACGGGCACGCTGATCTCGACACCGTCTTCGCCGGTGTAGCCGGTGCCCGCCGCGATGCACTCCGCTCCCCTCCACGAGAACGGGAGCACGTGGAACCGTTCGACCGCAGCCGCCTCCGGCGCGACGGGGGCCAACCGGCTGCGCGCCTGCGGGCCCTGGATCGCCAGCACCGCGCGCCCGTCGGTGACGTCGTCGACGGTGTCGCCCGGCGCGCCGAACCGCGTGCACGCGTCGCGGATCGCGTCGACCAGCGGCCCCGTGTTCGACGCGTTCGGCATCACGAGCAGTTCGCTCGGTGCAAGCCACCACACGATCAGGTCGTCGACGACGTGCGCATCGTGTTCGTCGAGCAGATGCGTGTACTGGGCGCGGCCCGGCGCGATGCGGTGGAGGTCGTTGGTGAGCGCCCATTGGAGCGCGGCGATCACTCCCCCACCGGCGCAGCGCAATGTGCCGAGATGCGACACGTCGAACACCACGGCGCTCGTACGGCACGCGCGGTGCTCCTCGAGCACGCCCGCGTACTGGATCGGCATCTCCCATCCGCCGAACGGCGCGAAGCGCGCGCCCAACGCCCGATGGGCCGCGTCGAGTGGGCTGTGCCGGAGCGTCTCGTCCATGAAGATCGCGAACGCTACGCGCTCTCGGCCGACTGCTGCGCACCGAGTGATCGCAACTCACGGTCGAGCCGCAAGGGCGCGCCTTCTCCGAACGCCGCGCTGAGCTGCGACGGCGGTTCGAGCCCGTACTTCACGAGCAGATGCAGGTAGTCGCGCTGGTAGAGCACGCGCACCACGACCTCGGGATACAGCTCCTGCACGAGGCGGGCCTTGCGGTTCTTCTTCGTGACCAGCTTCTGGTTGAGCGTGGTGATCTCGATGTAGAGGTCGTACGCCGGCAGGTAGAAGTCGGGGCTGAAGGCCTGCACCGGGTTGCCGTCGCGGTCGCGCATGAGCACGAACGTGCGCGGCTCGTACTCCCAGACGATCGCGTAGAAGTCGAGCAACTTCGCGAACTGCCGCTCCGAGTTGTGCGCGAAGCGGACCTGCTCGTGGGGAAGCGGCGCGTCGTCGATCGCCCTATCTCCCCTGGACGGCCGGTGAGGCCTGCACCGGGGCGTCCGGTTCCGCGACGCGGGGGGCGAGGGCCAGGATCTCGGCGTCGAGCGCGTCGACGACGCGCGCGAGCGGCACGATGTTGAGCACACCCTGGCCGTGCCGGAGGAGGTCGACGATCTGGTCGCCGTCGAAGGCGAGCACCGAGCGGGTGCCGTCGAGCACGAGGCTGGCCGAGGCGAGGTCCTCGCCGAGGTGGTCGCGCAGGTAGTCGATCGCCTTGCGGGCCGTCTGGAGCGAGACCCCGGCATCGAGCAGGCTCTTCACGACCTTCAGCTCCACGAGGTCGCGGTAGGAGTAGAGCCGCTGGGTACCGCTGCCGGCGGCATCGTGGAGCGACGGGCGCACCAGGTCCGTGCGGGCCCAGTAGTCCAGCTGGCGGTAGGTGATCCCGACGACGGCACACACCTGTGGCCCGCGGAACCCTTCCCGATCTTCGGTATGACCGATGTTCATAGGAACTCACACCCTCGTAGTTACGTGGATGTGACCGTACCGGTCGGACCCCTCGACGTCAACGTCAAGCGGCGGTCGAGGGTCACGGGCGGCCGCCCCCCGGGACCGGGCGGCTACGTGGCGAAGTCCTCCGGGCGGACGTTCTCGATGAACTCCCGGAACTCCTCCACCTGCTCTTCCTCTTCGATGGCGTCCTCTTCCTGGTCGAAGAGCACACCGGCCTCGTCGAGCACGGCCTCGTCGGCGAAGATCGGGACATCGGCCCCGTAGCGCACGGCCAGCGCGATCGCATCGGAGGGGCGACTGTCGATGGTGGAGCGTTCGCCGGCCCGGTCGAGGGCGAGCTTGGCGTAGAAGGTGCCATCGTGCAGCTCGGTGATCTCGACCCGCTCGAGGGTGACCTGCTGGTCGTCGAGCACCTGCTTGAACAGGTCGTGGGTCATCGGCCGGGGCGTGTCCATGCCCTGGAGCGCGTAGACGATCGCCGTCGCCTCGGGCGTCCCGCTGAAGATCGGCAGGTAGCGCTGGCCGTCGTCTTCCCGAAGCAGGACGATGGGTTGAGGCGGATTCGTGCCCACCTCCACACGTACCCCGACGAGAGACAGTCGGATCACGGCACCCTCCGCTTCGGCCGGACAAACCCTACCACCGGCCCTACCCTCCGCCCGCCCGTTCGGAACGCCAGGTCGCAGAAGCGCCGTACAGCTCCGACACGTAGACGTCGGGGCGCTCGCGTACCTCGTCGAGGTCGCCGACCGCGACGAACGGGAGGTTGCGGTACAGGTCGCGGTAGTGCAGCCCGTACCCGAGCACGAACCCGTCGTCGAGCTCCACACCGCGGTAGCGCACGGGCTCGGGCACGATCCGGCGCGACACGCGGTCGAGCAGCGCGGCGACGTCGAGCGTTCGCGGACCGCGCGCCGCGAGCTGCGCCGAGAGGTACGAGAGCGTGAGGCCGGTATCGACGATGTCCTCGACGATGACGACATCGCGGCCCGCGATGTCGATCTGCACGTCCTGGGTGATGCGCACCCGCCCGGAGTCGGGTGCGAAGCGCGAGATCGCGATGAAGTCGACCTCCACAGGGATGTCGGGGATCGCGCGTACGAGATCGGCGAGGAACAGCAGCGCGCCCTTCAACACCCCGACGAGCACGACGCCGTCGGGATGATCGCGTGCGATCTCCCCGCCGATCCGGTGCAACAACGCGGCCAGCGCTTCGGGGCCGAGCAGGATGGGTCGCGACACGGGCACGCGCGCGCGTCAGGAACCGAACGACCGGCGCACGTTCTGTTGCAGCAACGCCGTGCGCAGCCGCCGCCCCAGACCGGCCAGCTCGCTCAAGGTCTCGATCTCGCGCGCGCGGGCTTCGGGATTCCGCTGGCGTCGGTACGGGAGCAACACCTGCTCGAACAACGACGCTTCCCGCTCGACGAAGGCGCGGTACATGCGCAGGTGCCGCGGCTCGATCCCGAACCGCATGAACGCCTGCGCGATGCGCGCGATCGCGAGCGCGTCGTCGTCGAAGAGCGCGCGGTCGGAGGTGGTGACCGAGGGCTTGAGGAAGCCGTAGGCCTCGAGCTCCGCGAGGCCGGCGTCGTCGAGACCGGCGAGCTGCGCGAGCTCCGAACGGGTGAGGATCGCTCCCCCGTTGTCGCCGAGAAACGCCTCGGCGCCGTCGTCGGCGAGCGAGTCGGCGACGTCGTCGGCTTCGGTGCGCACGGGCGCGGTCGCCACCGCTTCGGTCCGAACACTCGCGAACAACTGCGCGACCGCCTCGGTCGCTTCGGCCTTGGCCTCGGGCGAGTCCTCGAACCCACCGTTGCGGTCGATCTCGTCGAGCCGCTCCTTGATGACCTTGAGCGGGAGGAAGTGCTCGCGCTGCTCGCGCAGGATCCAACGGAGCCGCTCGACGTCGCCGTTGTAGAACTTGCGGTAGCCCGACGGGGTGCGCTCGGGATCGACGAGGCCCTGGCTCTCGAGGAACCGGATCTTCGAGATCGTGATCTCGGGGAACTCTTCCCGGAGCTGGTTGAGCACGTCGCCGATCGACACGTGGGCCCGTGCCATCACGGCTCCCGCGCCTCGCCGACGACGAAGCTCAGGCGAAAGCGGCCGATCTGGAGCTCGTCACCGGTGCGCAGCCGCGCCTCGTCGACCCGCTCGCGGTTCACGTAGGTGCCGTTGAGCGAACCCGCGTCGCGGACCTTGAACCCGTCCGCATCCCGCTCGATGATGGCGTGGCGGCGCGACACCGTGATGTCGTCCAGGAAGATGTCGGAGTCGGGATGGCGACCGGCCGTCGTGACCGGTGCCTCGAGCCGGTAGGAGCTCCCGGCGACGGTGCCTTGCCGGAGGACCAGCAACCCGACGCCCGGAGCCAGCTCCTCGAGGTACTTCGCCAGGTCTTCCTCGACGTCGGCCGCCTCGACCGCGCTGAGGGTGAGGGTGGTCTCCTCGGCCGGGACGATCGCTGCCCCGCACGACGAGCAGTAGTTCGCCCCGTCGGGGTTCGGATGTCCACAGCGGCCACAGATCACGACGCGAGGCTACTGACGCACACGCGGCCGGGCAACGGGGCCCGGAACCTCCACCTCAGGTCGAGATACAGGTCGAGACCCCGCGTCGCTCCTGGTCGAGGGTCAGGAGGCGACGAGCGCGCGGTACGCGGCCGCGTCCATCAGCGCGTCGAGGTCGGCCGGATCGGCGACCTCGACCTTGAAGATCCACCCCTCGCCGTAGGGATCGGAGTTGACCAGCTCGGGCGTGGTCGCCAGGGCCTCGTTCACCTCGACCACGCTGCCCGCCACCGGCGCGTAGATGTCGGACACCGACTTGGTCGACTCGACCTCCGAGCAGGTCGCGTTGCGGGTGAGCGCCGTGCCGACGTCGGGAAGTTGCACGTAGACGATGTCGCCGAGGGTGTCCTGGGCGAAGTCGGTGATGCCGACCACGGCGTGCGCGCCGTCGACCCGCACCCATTCGTGCTCCGCGCTGTACCGCAGATCCTCTGGGAAGTCCATGGCGGCGGACGATAGTCGCGCCGCCGCCACGAGCGGCGAGCGAAGCGAGCGAGCGACCGAGCTCCTTCCCATCCCGCGTCAGGAAGGACGAGCTTGCGAGCCCGACCCGGAACTACCTCGCGATCTCGGCGATGCGCCCGGCCTGCACCGCGACGAGCCGGCGGGCCTCCCGCTCGGTGTCGCCCTCGGCCCACACGTGCGTGCTCGGCAGCTCGGGATCGGGAAGCACGAGCACCCAGCCCTCGGGCCGGATGATCTTGACCCCGTCGACGAGGACCAGCTCCTCGTCGTTCGAGCGCTCGACGATCTCGCGCATCACCGCACCCTTCGTGTCCCAGGGCGTGGGGACCTCCTCGTGCGCGACGAAGCTCGGCGGGATCTGCGCGCTGATCTCCGAGAGCTTCACGCCCGCGCCGACGAGCAGGTCGAGCAGGTGCAGCAGCGTCGCGACGGCGTCGTAGGCCGGGATCACGTCGGGCCAGATGAACCCACCCTCCTGTGACGCCGCGAAGTCGATGCCACCCGCGCCCGCGACCTCCATGAGGTGCGCGGCGGAGAGCTTCGTCCAAGTGATCGTGGCGCCGTGCCTCTCGGCGATGCGCTCGGCTTCACGGCTCACCGATACCGGCAACGCGAGCTGCGCGCCCAGTCGCGAGCGGCACACGAGGGTGACGAGCACGAGGAGGGCACGATCGGCGGTGAGCGGCTCGCCGCGGTCGTCGATGAAGGTGGCCGTCTCGCCGTCGGCATCGAAGACCACACCCAGGTCGCTGCCCGACGATCGCACGAGGTTGCCCAGTCGCTCGACCCGGAGCTCGTGCTCCTCCTCCGCCTGGGCCGCGTACGCGGTGCTCGCGTACGGGTTCACCGAGAGCACCTCGGCACCGATCTTGGCGAGCACGTTGGGCATCACCGAAGCCGCGGCACCGAACGAGTAGTCGAGCACGACCTTGAACTTTCGCGCCGCGATGGCATCGATGTTGACGCTGCCGGTCAGTGCCGCGGTGTAGTACTCCATCGCACGCGGCGGGAACACGATCTCGCCGATGTCGCCCGCGAACGCGCGGCGGAAGTCTTCCCGGTAGAGCAGCCGCTCGATCTTGCGCTGCGTGCCTTCGTCGATGTCGGCGCCGTGCGAGTCGAAGAACCGGATCTCGACCGAGTCGGGATCGCCCGAAGCCAGCCGGACGGTCATGCCGCCCTGCGCACGCTCGGTGCGCACCTGGAAGCGCGTGAGCGGCACGGTCGCGAGCTCGAGGTCCATCACGTTGATGCCCGAGAGGTTGAGCCCCGCCATGATCGCCCGCTTGAGCGCCCGGGCCGTACGACTCGTGTCGCGGCTCGTGGTGACGACCGCGCCCTTCGGCAGCGACGTGCCGTAGGCCAGCGCGAGCCGGACGGCGACCTCCGAGGTGATGTCGACGTTGGCCAGACCGCGCACGCCCCGGCGCCCGAAGAGGGTGCGCGCGCCGCGCGTCTCCCAGACGATCGACGACGTGACCGCGGCCCCGGCCTCGACGCTCTTGAACGGGTAGATCTTCACCTGCGGGTTCACCGACGCTCCGTCTCCGATGAAGCAGTCGTTGCCGATCACGACGCCCTCGTCGAGGTGCACGTTGCGCCGCAGGTCGCTGGCCCGCCCGACGACCGCTCCACGCAAACGCGCGGAGCTCCCGACGTAGACGTGGTCGTGCACCACGGTGCGTTCGATGCTCGCGTTCGACTTCACGACGACGTCGGACCCGAGCACCGTGAACGGCCGCAGCTCGGCACCGGCTTCCACGCGCGTGTTATCGCCGACGAGCACCGGGCCTTCGACCCGCGCGTCGGGCGAGATGTCGGACCCCTCTCCCGCCCACACGCCGTCCCGGAGCTTGAACCCGGGGATGTCGAGGTCGACGCGTTCGGAGAGCACGTCTTCGTGGGCCGAGCGGTACGCCTCGAGCGTGCCGACGTCTTCCCAGTAGCCCTCGACGATCGAGCCGAGCAACGGCAGACCGCGTTCGAGCACCGCGGGGAACACGTCGCCCGAGAAGTCGACGCTCTCGCCGGCGGGGATGAAATCGAACACGCCGGGCTCGAGCACGTAGATGCCGGTGTTGATCGTGTCGGAGAACACCTGGCCCCATGTCGGCTTCTCGAGGAACCGTTCGATGGTGCTGTCGTCACGGGTGATCACGATGCCGAAGTCGACGGGGTTGTTCACCCGCTTCAACGCGATCGAGGCGAACGCCGCGCGGTCGGTGTGAGCCTTCACGACCGCGGTGAGATCGATGTCGGTGATGACGTCGCCGGCGATGACGAGGAACGGCTCGTCGAGCTCGTCCATCGCGTTGCGCACGGAACCGGCGGTGCCGAGCGGCGAGTCTTCGGTGGCGTAGCGCATCCGCACACCGAACTCGGCACCGTCGCCGAAGTAGTTGCGGATCTGGTTGGCGAGGAACGCGACCGTCACGACGATGTCGTCGAACCCGTGCTTGGTGAGCAGCCGCACGACGTGGCGCATCATCGGCACGTTCGCGATGGGCAGCATCGGCTTGGGTTGGTTGCTCGTGAGGGGTCGGAGCCGGGTGCCTTCGCCGCCCGCGAGGATGACTGCCTTCATCGGTCTGCCCTCTGATCGAATCGGTTCATGTGACGACCTTTGCGACTCTGGCCTCACGGCCCTCCCGGAGCGCGACGCGTGCGGCCGGCAGGTACCTCGCGGCCGCGACGTACCCCAGCGCGATGCCCGGCACCCCGAAGCCCCATCCACCGATGAGCAGCACCCAGTGCCACCCGCCGCCCACGTGGGCCGCGAGCAGCAGCATCGGCAGCGAGAACATCACCGCGAGCGTCCCGGCCTTGCCCACCCACAAGACGTCGATGCGTCTCGCCCCGGCGACCGCGAGCGCCAGCGTGGCCAGCGCGACCAACGCCTCGCGGGCGAGCACCACGACGGCGAACGCGGTGACGAGCACGGGCACCCCCACCGCGACGATGCCCACGGTCGCGGCGAGGAGCAGCAACCGATCGGCGGTCGGGTCGAGGATCTTTCCCAGCTCACTCCCCTGATCGAGCTTGCGGGCGAGGTAGCCGTCGACCCAGTCGGTCGCACCGAGCCCGGCGAGGAGCCAGGCCGCGACGGCGTGGTGGTCGGTCGCGAGGAGCAGCCAGAGGAACACCGGGATGGAGATCAGCCGGGCGACGGTGATCACGTTCGGGATGGTGAGGATCCTTCTCGACCCGATCGCGGCGGGCACGGAATCGTCCATACGGGCAGCGTACGTGACCACCCTGGTCGAAATGCGCGCTCTGCCCGCTCAGATCCCGAGCACGGCGCCTTCCGCTCGGGGGTCGGTGGCCGCGAGGTACCCGGACGGCGTCAGCTGGATGGCGTGGGCGTGGCCCATCGTGTCGTCGTAGTCGCGGACCGGGAGGATGTCGTGACCGCGCCGGGCAAGGTCGTCGAGCCAGGCCGAGGGGAATCGTGGTTCGATCGCGACGCGGCGCGTGTCGGGGTCGAACTGCCAACGGGGCGCGCTGATCGCCGCCTGCGGATCGGCGCCGTCGACGACGATCCGGGTGAGCACCTGCACGTGCGTCTGCGTCTGACCGTGACCGCCCATGCTCCCGAACACGAGCCACGGCTTGCCGTCGCGCAGCGAGAGCGTCGGCACGAGCGTGTGCATGGGGAGCTTCCCCGGAGCCACCACGTTGACGTGCGCGGCGTCGAGCGAGAACGACGCGCCCCGGTTCTGGAGATTGATGCCCCAGTCGGCCACGTGCACGCCGGAGCCGATCGCGGTGAAGTTCGACTGGATGAGGCTCACCAGGAGGCCGTCGGAGTCGGAGGCGCAGAGGTACGCGGTCCCACCGTCGGGCCCGGGCCGACGTGCGAACGTGGCCGCACGATTCGGGTCGATCGCGGCGCGCCGGCCCGCGACCCAGTCGTCGGTGAGGAGCGCCGACGCGTCGATCGCCATGGCGGCGGGGTCGGTCACGTACGCGTCGCGGTCGGCGAGCGCGAGCTTGACCGCTTCGATCATCACGTGCTGGAGATCGGCGCCGTCGTTGGGCAGGTCGTAGCCGTCGAGGATCCGCAACGCCTCGAGCGCGGTCACGCCCTGCGTCGGCGGCGGCAGCTCGTACACCTCGGCGCCGCGGAAGCCGACGTGCAACGGATCGACCCACGCGCTCTCGTGCGCGGCGATGTCGCCCGCGGTCATGAGACCGCCGTGGCGTTGCAGGGTCTCGGCGATCGCCGCGCCGATGGGGCCGCCGTAGTACGCGCCGGGACCGTCGTCGCGCAGCGCGGCGATCGTGCGGGCGAGGCCCGGTTGGCAGAAGCGCGCACCTTCGACCGCACCGCGGTACGCGGTCTGCAGCGCGTCGAACGTGCCGGAGAATCGCGGCTCACGGCCGTAGTAGTCGTACATCACCCGACAGGCCGCGAACGTGCCGGCGCCGCGGCGAGTGAGCGGGAACCCCTCGAACGCGTAGCGCAGCGCGGGCGCGCACAGCTGGGCGAACGTGCGGGTACCGAATCGCTCGAGGAGATCGAACCAGCCGCGCACCGCTCCGGGAACGGTGACCGTGTGCGCGCCGACGACGGGCATCGTCTCCGAGCCGCACGCCGCGCGCACCGCGTCGGCCGACGCGCCCGCGGGAGCACGACCCGCCGACCGGAACCCGACCGGAACCGCATCGGTGCTCCGACCGTCGTGCACGATCGCGAAGAGGTCGCCTCCGTACCCACAGAAGTACGGCGCCACGACACCCAACGCGAGGTTCGCGGCCACGATCGCGTCGACCGCGTTGCCGCCGTCGGCGAGCACACCGAGACCCACCGCGCTCGCGAGGTAGTGGGGGGTGGCCACCGCGCCCCGGGCGAACCGTTTGCCCTCGATTCTCATCGCGCTCCTTCAGAGGAACTTGCCCTGCGGCGGGATGTGGATCCCGCAGGTCTCGTGCAGGTACCGGTCGACCCGCCGGACCGCCGTGGAGTACCGCACGAACACGGCCGCCGTCGCCGCCGACTTCGGGTCGTGCAGCAGCAGGCGCAAGAACGCGCTCACGGTCTTCAGCTCGGGGGCGATCGCCGCGGGCGCGTTCGCGGCGACGCGGTCGAACTCGGCGAGCGACGCCGTCAGGTGCGCCTCGTCGGTCGAGTCGAAGGCCGCCCGACCCTGCTCGATGGCGGCGCAGAATCCGGTCGCCTGCCGGTGCGAGCCGCACCCGCCGGCGACGAGCGAGCCGGCCACCGCGAGCCCGACGAGCACCGAACCGGCGCGGACCGCGCGTCGACGCGCGACCGGCCGGCGGGAACCGGCTCGCGCAGCAGCGGCCAAGGGGGCGGACGTCACGCGGCGACGGTAGTCGCGTGACGTCCGGTTGGCGGTGCGCCAGGCGACGTGCTGCACTGCGCCCCATGTCTCCCAACGCCCCGGCTCCGAACCCGATCGTCTTCAACCTCGCCGACCTCTTCGAGCGCGTCGCCGACACGGTTCCCGACCGGCTCGCCTTGGTTGCGGGAGACCGGCGCCTCACCTACGCGCAGCTCGACGAGCGCGCGAACGCGTGTGCGCACTGGCTCCTCGACGCCGGCGCGACTCCCAGTCAGCACGTCGGGATCCACGCGCACAACCGTGCCGAGTGGGTCGAGGTGATGCTCGGCTGCTTCAAGGCGCGACTCGTTCCCGTCAACGTGAACTACCGCTACGTCGTCGAGGAGCTGCGGTACCTGTTCGACAACGCCGATCTGGTCGCCCTGTTCTTCGAGAAGCAGTTCGGCCCCCGCATCGAGCCGGTGCTGCCCGAGCTCACCGAGCTCCAGCATCTCGTACGCATCTCCGACGGTACCGACGCCGGCGACGCGATCACCGCGGTCGACTACGAGACCGCGCTCGCATCGGCGTCGTCGCGGCGCGACTTCGGGCCCCGCTCCCCCGACGACCACTACATCCTCTACACGGGTGGCACGACCGGCATGCCGAAGGGTGTGATCTGGCGCGCCGAAGACATCTTCTTCGGCGCGATGGGCGGCGGCAACTACGGCGGCGAGGGCATCAAGACGCCCGACGCGATCGAGCGCTCCGTGGCGCCCGCACCGGCGGTGACGCTCGCGCTCGCGCCGCTCATGCACGGCAACGCCCAGTGGACGGCGTTCAACTGCTTCTTCGGCGGCGGCACCCTCGTGCTGTCGACCGATCGCCGCTTCGACCCCGAGGCGATCTGGAACCTCGTCGCGGCGGAAGGCGTGAACATCGTCAGCCTGGTCGGCGACGCCATGGCGCGCCCGCTCGTCGACGCGCTGGCGTCGGCTCCCGCGCCGACCTCGCTCTTCGCGATCGTCTCGGGGGGTGCGATCCTCTCGCCGACGATCAAGACGCAGATGCACGAGCTCATGCCCCATGTCCTCGTGCTCGACTCGTTCGGTGCTTCGGAGACCGGTGCGAACGGTGTCGTCGAGACCACCGCCTCCGGACCCCGGTTCCACATGCAGGCATCGACGACCGTGGTCGGCGACGACCACCGCCCGGTCGCTCCCGGCGAGACCGGCTGGCTCGCGCGCCGCGGCCACGGGCCGATCGGCTACTACAAGGACGAGGGCAAGACCGCGGCCACGTTCGTCGAGGTCGACGG
>DAIQOP010000240.1:0-6297 GCA_036787815.1 Actinomycetota bacterium | reverse complement strand
TCGGCCACTTCGCCTTCCTCGCCGAGGTCGGCGACCCGGTGACCGGCGTCGCGGTCGGCGCGACCGACGACAACCTCAAGTCGGCCGTCGCCGGCGAGACGTACGAGTACACGGAGATGTACCCGGGCTTCGCGCGCACTGCACGCGACGAAGGCTTCGAGGAGATCGCCGAGTGGCTCGAGACGCTCGCGCGGGCCGAGAAGAGCCACGCGGGTCGCTTCCAGCAAGGGCTCGAATCGCTGGCCTGAGGTTCGCGAGGCCGTTCGAACTTCCACGGCCCCGGGGTGTCCCGGGGCCGTGGCAATGCTCGAGAGGAGCCAATGTCGTCCATCCAGCCGCCGCCCGACCGCTCGTCCCTGTACGACCCGCTCGATCCGTCGTACCTCGATCCGCAGTCGGCCCGCGACGAACGCGACCGCACGTTCCACATCTGTAGTGATTGCCGCATCTGCGTAAAGCTCTGCCCGAGCTTCAAGTCGTTGTTCCGCATGGTCGACGATCGCGGCGGGAACGAGCAGGCCGAGGAACTGAGCACCGCCGAGCACCAGCAGGTCGTCGACGAGTGCTACCAGTGCAAGCTCTGCTACGTGATCTGCCCGTACACGCCCGATCAGCAGCAGGAGTGGGTCATCGACTTCCCGCGCCTGATGCTGCGCTCGTTGGCGATCCAGCAGAAGGAAGGAAAGGTCGATCGCAGCGCGGCATTGCTCGCTCGCACCGACCTGCAGGGAAAGGTCGCCACCACCTTCGCCCCGATCGTCAATCGCGCCGCCAACATCGGCTTCGTTCGCTCCGCGATCGAGAAGACAGCCGGCATCTCGAAGGTCCGCATGCTCCCCACGTACGCGCGGGAGCGGTTCTCTCGGTGGTTCGCGCGTCGCCCCCGCCTCACGCACGGAGGCCCTCGTGGCACCGTGGCGGTGTTCCCCACCTGCCTCGTCGAGTACCAGGAGCCGGCGATCGGTAAGGCGCTGGTCGGCGTCTACGAACGCAATGGCTTCGAGTGCGAATTGCCGGCGGGCCAGGTGTGCTGCGGCATGCCGTGGCTCGACGCCGGCGACGTCGACAAGTTCCGCGAGCACGCGGAGCGCAACGTCGCGGTGTTGCTCCCGGCGGTCGACGCAAGGCAGCCGATCGTCGTGCCCCAGCCCACGTGCGCGTACGTCATCAAGAACGAGTACCCGGACTTCCTCGGCACCGACGCGGCTCGCCGTGTCGCCGCGAACACTTTCGATGCGTCGGAGTACCTCATGGCCCGGCACCGGGAACAACCGCTCGATACCGAGTTCGCGGGAACCACGTACGCGACGATCACCTGGCAGGCGGCGTGTCACTACCGCGCGCAGCACATCGGGCCGAAGAGTCGCGATCTCATGCAGCTCACCGGGGCCAAGGTGCAGATCGTGGAGCGGTGCTCGGCGATCGACGGCACGTGGGGCCTGCGTGCCGAGAACGTCGAGATGGCGAAGCGAGTGGCGAAACCGTTGATGGAAGCGGTGTCGAAATCGCAGGCCGAGCTCATCGCGGGCGACTGCCATCTGTCGAACACCGCGATCCGGGAAGAGACCGGCAAGCGGCCCGTGCACCCACTCCAGGTGCTGGCCCGCGCGTACGGCATCGAGGAGGAATGACGCAATGCGGAAGCTGACGGTCGACGACATTCTCGACCTGCGGGCCTACGAACGCGAACGCGACGAGCTGCGCACGCAGATCATCGCGCTGAAGCGCCGGCGCCGGGTCGCGCTCGGCGAGCTGCTCACGGTGGTGTTCGAGAACACCGAGACGATGCGCTGGCAGGTCATGGAGATGGCGCGCGCCGAGCGCATGCTGCGCGACGAGCAGATCGCGCACGAGGTCGCGACCTACAACGAGCTCGTTCCCGACGAAGGGGAGCTCTCCGCGACGTTGTTCCTCGAGCTCCGGTCGGACGCCGAGGTGCGCGAATGGTTGGGCAAGCTGGTCGGTGTCGAGCGCTGTATCGCCCTCGTGCTGTCCGACGGAACGACGGTCGTCGGTGATCCGCTCGACGAGGAGCGCCTCACCCGCGACGACGTCACCGCCGCGGTGCACTTCCTGCGCTTCCGTCTCGGGGCCGCGGCGGAGAAGCTCGCGGTGGGCCCGGTGAAGCTCGTCGTCACCCATCCCGAGTACTCGGCCGAGACCCTCCTCGGTGCCGAGCAGCAGGCCGAGCTGGTCGCCGACCTCGCCGCCTCGTGAGTGCCCGGCCCGACGTGCAGATCGCCATCCGCCGGCTCGACCCCGACCTCCCGCTGCCGACCCGTCAGCACGACGCCGACGCCGGCTACGACCTGGTCGCGCGCGTCGACGCGACGCTCGCGCCGGGCGGCGGGCGGGCGATGATCCCGACGGGTGTCGCCGTCGCGATCCCGCCGGGCCACGCCGGCTTCGTGCAACCGCGGTCCGGGCTCGCGCTGCGCTCGGGTGTGGCGGTGCTCAACAGCCCCGGTCTCGTCGACGCGGGTTACCGCGACGAGCTGCGGGTGATCCTCGTGAACCTCGATCCGGTGGAGGAGTTCACCGTGCGGCGGGGCGATCGCATCGCCCAGCTCGTGATCCAACGGGTCGAGTCGGTCGAGTGGCAGGTGGTCGACGCGCTCGACGACACCGCCCGCGGTACGGGAGGGTTCGGCTCGACCGGCACCTGAAACCGAGGCCGGCGCGCGTGGCCTAACGTGCGGGCCGTCCAGAGGGGGGCAGGGTGCACGATCGACGGTTCCGGTTCGGTGTGATCGTCCCGAAGGTGAGCTCCGCGGCGGAGTTCACCGAGATCGCGCGCCAAGCCGAGGCGCTCGGCTACTCCACGCTCTTCGTGCCCGATCACTTCGTCGATCATCCGTTGGCGCCGGTTCCCGCGCTCGCGGCCGCCGCGGCCGTCACCACGACGCTGCGCGTCGGGCCGCTCGTGCTCGGCAACGACTACAAGCATCCGGTCGTGCTCGCCCGAGAAGCCGCGACCATCGATCTCCTCTCCGACGGCCGGCTCGAGCTCGGCATCGGAGCCGGCTGGATGAGCGTCGACTACGAGAAGGCCGGTATCCCGCTCGACAAGCCGAGCGTGCGGATCGCGCGGCTCGCGGAAGCCATCACCATCCTGAAGGGTCTGTTCGCCGACGGTCCGTTCTCGTTCCGCGGCGAGCACTACACGGTGACCGAGCTCGACGGGCAGCCGAAGCCGGTGCAACGCCCGCATCCGCCGTTCGTGATCGGTGGGGGCGGGCCGAAGGTGCTCGCGTTGGCGGCGCGCGAGGCCGCGATCGTCGGGGTGAACGCCAATCTGCGCTCGGGCGACGGCAATTCGCGCGATGCCGCGAGCTCGCTCACGAGCGCGCGCACCGACGAGAAGCTGCAATGGCTACGCGACGCGGCCGGCGCGCGGTTCGACGACCTCGAGATCCAGACTCTCGTCGGGTTCGTGCACGTCACCGACGATCGCACGTCGATCGCGGAGGCGATCGCGGGTGGCTTCGGTGTCACCCCCGACGATGCGATCCTGGCTCCGGTCACACTCGTCGGTACCGAGTCGCAGATGGTCGAGTTGCTCGAGCTGCGACGACAACGCTGGCAGATGAGCTACACGGTCGTGCCGCACGAGGCGATGTCGCAGTTCGCGCCGATCGTCGCCCGGCTTGCCGGCACCTGAAAGAAGAAGGGCAGCGATGAGCCACGCGTTCCGGTTCGGTGTGCAGTTGTCGGAGGCCACGTCGGCGAGCGAGTGGCGCGACAACGCGCGTCGCGTCGAGGATCTCGGATACTCGACGCTCTACATGCCCGACCACTTCGTCGACACGAGCCTCGCACCGATGCCGGCGATCGCGATCGCCGCGGCGCACACCACCACGTTGCGCGTGGGTGCGTTGGTGTTCGACAACGACTACAAGCATCCGGCGATCCTCGCCAAGGAGATGGCCACGATCGACCAGCTCACCGACGGTCGTTGCGAGCTCGGCATCGGCGCCGGTTGGATGAAGACCGACTACGACGCGCTCGGTCTTCCCTACGACTCGCCCGGCGTGCGCATCGCGCGGCTCGACGAGGCGCTGCAGGTGATCAAGGGCTGCTGGGCCGACGGCCCGTTCAGCTTCTCCGGCACGCACTACAAGATCCGCGAGTACGACGCGCAGCCGAAGCCCGCGCAGCAACCCAGCATGCCGATCCTCATCGGCGGGGGCGGGCCGAAGGTGCTGCGGCTCGCCGGTCGTGAAGCCGACATCATCGGTATCAACCCGAACCTCCGTGCCGGTGCGGTCACCACCGACGCGGCGGCGAGCGCCAGCAAGGCCGAGACGGTGAAGAAGCTGGGCTGGATCCGTGAGGGCGCGGGCGACCGGTTCGACGCCATCGAGCTCCAGATCCGCTACTTCGTGTGCGCGATCACCGACGATGCGCTCGGCTTCGCGGCAGCGGTCGCTCCCGGCTTCGACAGCACGCCCGAAGAGGTGCTCGGCTCGGGTGCCGCGCTGGTCGGCACGATCCCCGCGATGATCGACCAGCTGGTCGCGCGGCGCGACGACTGGGGGGTCAGCAACATCGTCGTGGGTGGCGACAACTACCTCGACTTCGCACCCGTGGTTGCCGCTCTCGCCGGCACCTGACCGGCGACGGTCACGCCGGTCAGCTAGAGAGTCGTTCGGGGATCCATCGCCCGAGAAGCTCGCGCAGCTCGTCGTGCGCCTCGTCGAGCAGGTGCCCGGCCAAGGGGAACGTCACGAGCTCGCCCTGCCCGGCGAGGAGGCGAACGACCTCGCTGGTCTGCGCGGGCAGGATCTCGTCGCGCAACCCGTGGCACAGCAGGAGGGGGGTCGAGCCGAGCTGGGCCGCGTCTTCGCATCCGGCCGACTGCGTCGCGAGTGTGACGACACCCCGTGCGAGCGCGCCGAACGTGATCGCGGCCTGGATCGCGACCGCTCCACCGAAACTGTGGCCGACGGTGACCACCGATTCCGCCCCGCCCTGCACGGCGAGATCGGCCGCGGCGGCGAGGTCGTGCACGCACGCGGGCAGATGATTCGGTCTGCGGTAGCCGACGCGGATCGTCGCGATGTCGTCGCGAGCGAACTGCTCGCCGAGGTCGTGGTAGATGCCACCGGCCGGTCCGAGCAGGCTGCCCATTCCTCCGCCGCACGTGATGACGACCCGAGGGGTGTCGCGCGGCCCGTGCCACAAGAAGGTGAGCAGACCCTTGAGCGTGTACACCTCGACGTGGTGCAACGAGGGCGTGATCGCCACCTCGCACACCGCGAGCGGCTCGAGGAGCATGAGGGGGGAGCGCGGGCTGCGCTCGTCGGGCGGGGCCGCTTCGGGCATGATGGCACGCTACGTCAGGGGGAGACCGTGGCCGAAGACCGGGTGCTGGGAGACGTCGGGACCCGCCTCGTATGGGAGAACGACCGGGTGCGCATCTGGGAGATGGTGCTCGAGCCCGGCGAACGCTCGGCGGTGCACGAGCACACGCTCGACTACCTGCTGATCCCGTTGGCCGGCGACCGCATCGGTGTGGAGGTCGAGCCCGACACCGCCGGCGCGTACGACACGTCGGGCGACTACCCGGTGCCCATCGGCAAGGCACAGTTCGTCGCCCGCGGCGGTATCGAGACCGCGGTCAACCGCGGCACCGAGACCTATCGCGAGATCCTCGTGGAGCTCAAGGATCGCTGAACCGCGCCGAGCACCCAAGTCGAGCGTGCGGCGTCACACCAGGCCGGCGAGCACCTCGCGCGTCGCGTTGCGGTCGGTTCGGGAGCCGAAGAGGGCCGGTGCGAAGTCGGTGACGCCGATCTCGGCGAGGTGGTGCACCGCGCCCGTCACCGTCGCCGCGTCGCCGACGATCGCGACGTCGGCCGGACCCGCCGCTCCCTCACGGTCGAGCATCGCGCGGTACGACGGCAGCATCCCGTAGACCGCGAACTCGTCGGCCGCGCGCGCACGCGCCGCGGCGGGATCGTCGGTCACGCACACGGGCAGCGACGCGCACACGCGCGGTGCAGGTCTCCCGGCGGCGCGCGCGGCGGCGGTGATCACCGGGATGGTGTGGTCGGCGAGCGTCGCCGGCCCGGTCATCCAGGTGATCGTCCCGTCGGCGACCGCGCCCGCGAGCTCGAGCATCTTCGGCGCGAGGGCCGCGAGCAGGATCGGGCACGGCGGCGCGTCGGCGATGTCGAGAGTGCCGTGCGCGTGCAGCGTCTCGCCGTCGTACTCGGCGGCACCGGTGCGGACGAGGGGAGCGAGGATCGAGAGGTACTCGCGCATGTGGCGGGCGGGCTTCTCGAAGGACAGTCC
>DAIQOP010000239.1:1317-6304 GCA_036787815.1 Actinomycetota bacterium | reverse complement strand
CGGCCCCGCCCCGTCGGGCCGCGACTGCGTAAGCACCTCCACCCCTCACGACGCCTCCCTGCGTGTCGTTGGGAGGCGACGGCGACACTCACGTGCCCGGCGCGCCCACCCAGCTGGACGAAAAGCGTGCTCCCAGCGCGCTAGGTAGTAAAGCTAACACGCTTCGTGGCGCCACTCAAGGCGCAAGCGCGACACGCACCCGGCTGCGCCACGGGTCCGGGCAGGTCCAGTAGGTGAGACCGCTCGCCGCGGTCTGGGCCGGGTACAAGGGGCAGCGCAGCGCCGGGCGGTCACGCCCTCAGACGTGGCCGTACGTGAAGATCCCACCGTCGGCACCGACCAACCAGTAGCCGTTGCCGTCGGGGAAACGCGCGACGCCGGAGATCGGGGCCCGCAGCGCCAACGCGCGGGCCGGGCCGTGGAACACGGCGTCGCCGTAGGTGAAGACGGCTCCGTTCGCGCTGACGAGCCAGTAGCCGTGGCCGGTCGCGGTCGAGATCATGGCGACGACGGGACTCGCGGGATGAGCGGCGAACGCGTCGCCGTAGTTGTGCGCGTCGCCGAACGCGTACACGTGACCGTTGGCCTCCGTCATCCAGTAGCCGGTGCCACTCCGCGTCCTCGTGATCGACACGATGGGAGAGCCCAGGTGACGGTTGCCCGTCGACCCGTAGAACTTCGCGTCGCCGAAGCTGAACACCCCACCGTCGGACGCAACGAGCCAATAGCCGTGGCCATCGCCGGTGCGTGCGATCCCGACGATCGGCTTCACGAGACGGAGGCCGCCGGTCGATCCGTAGAACTTCGCGTCGCCGAAGCTGAACACCCCGCCATCGTTCGCGACCATCCAGTAGCCCTTGCCGTCCGGTGTCGTGACCATGTGCACGATCGGGGCGTTGAGGTGGAGACGGCCCGTGGAGCCGAAGAAGTGGGCGTCGCCGAAGCTGAAGATGCCGCCGTCGCGACCGATCTCCCAGTAGCCGTCGCCGGTGCCCGTCGCGGCGATACCGACGATCGGAGCGACCACGTGCCTCCCACCCATCGAGCCGAAGTACGGGACCGTCGCGGCCGAAGCCGGCGCGGCAGCCACGGCAGAGCCGGCGAAGGCAAGGGCGATGACAAGGGCGAGCGCGGCACGCGTCGACACGGTTGGAGCTCCCGACGTTGGGTGTCACGAGAGTACGCAAACCGAATGAGACGGCCATGAGCAGCGGAGAGCCGAGGCCGGTACGGTTCGGTCGTCATGACGGACACGCGGCCGCGGGCCGCCATTCGGGGGGATGCATCGTGATGGGGAACAAGTTGAGGGCTCGGCTCGGCGCGATCGGGTTGGCCGCCGGTCTGGCGGTCGGCGGTTCGACCGTCGCGGCCGCGACGCTGGGCAGTAGCTCGGCCGCGGCCGAAGGCCGCGCGTCGGTCACGCCGGCGGCCGTGTTGCCGCCGGGCACCACCGTGAACTGCGCGCAGATCTCCGGCACGTTGCAGATGCGGCCCGGGATCGGTCTCACCGGCACGTCGAGCGGCGTGAAGTGGAAGTTGAGCGCGGTGGCGAACAACTGCACGGTCAACACCTCGGCCGGCACGACGGGCGGCATCGTGAACGGCGCGATCATCAAGGGAAGCGGCAACTTCGTCGGGGGCAACACGTGCGCCTCGGCACTCGTGGCCACGAACTACGGAGCGAGCACGATGACGGTCAGCTGGATCGCCGTTCCGGCCGTCAGCGCGACCATCTACAGCACCGTGGCCACCGGCGCGTTCTTGCCGGGGACGACCACCGACGCGACCGGCCTCACGCAGAACCGGCTGAACTCGGGTCCGACGCCGGTGAGCTTGGCCCTCGGCGGCGACTGGACCGTCGCGACCGCGGCGCAGCTCGCCACCGACTGCGCGGGCGCGGCGCCCGCATCCCGGACGGCGGCCTTCCAGACGCCCACCGGCACGCACCTTCCCGCGTTCAGCGCCGTCATCTGACGCGGTCAGCGACCGGTGTGCGGCCTCGCGTCCCGCGATGACGGGGACGCGAGGCCGCGTCGGCCGCGGCCGACGCGACGCTGCAACCCGTTCGGGTCCTTCGACGTGCGAAGCATGCCATGCCCGCAAGCGGGTCGAGAAGCGCCGTGGTCTACAGGGCGGCCTCGTCGCCTACGTCGTCATCAACGCGTTCCTCGTCGGCGTGTGGGCCACCACCGGCGGCGGCTACTTCTGGCCGGGCTGGGTGCTGGCCGGATGGGGTGTGGCGTTGCTCCTCGGGCTTTGGGACTACGTGCGCGGCCCCGTGACCGACGCCGACATCGACAGAGAGCTTCGCCGCATGCGGTGAACGTGGTCGTCAACGGCAGCACTGCACCCGTCGAACCTCTCGCCCGAGCGCGCGAGTCTCGAGTCCACCACCCAACGCGGCAATGCGACTCCGCCGCGCGGCGCGCGTCGGCCGGACCGGTCGTTCGGCCGCCCACGAATGGGCCCTTCGGCCCCTGACTCACGCGCCCCCGGGACCGCAGCATGGAACGTGGGGTCGCCCGTAGAGCGGAAGAAGGCCCCCAATGGTTTCCGGAAGCCGTCGTTACCTCAGCTATCGGTCCTATCGCGTCCACGTCGCCGTCATCGCCGTACTGGTCCTCGCGCTGGCCCTCGGCGGAGTTGTCGTCGTCAGCCACGGCCATTCTCGGAGCGCGAACTCCGCGGCGCCGCCTCCGGGCGCGACAACGCCGCCGCACCGCGCCGCGATCGCCTTCACCGATCTGCGTTCGAAGATGGGAGTGTCGACCGGCGCGCAGCTCTGGACCTCGCCGGCGGCCGAGATCGACGAGGAGATCGCCGGCATCGCCGCGGCCGGTGCGCGCTGGATTCGCACGGCGTTGCACTGGCGCGACGTCGAGCCCGCGTCCGCCGCCGAAGACGACTGGACGAAGGCTGATCAGATCGTCACCGACGCGCAGGCGGCGGGGCTCTCGCTCGTCTTCGCGGTCGGTGGCGCACCCGACTGGGCGGGCGCGGCAACGGCAGGCGAGTTCGGGAACGACCCGGTCCAGTACGCCGCGTTCGCCGCGAAGGTCGCAACGCGGTACGCGGGGCGCGTCTCCGCGTACGAGCTCGGCAACGAACCGAACCTCGTGAACTACGTGACGCATCCGAGCACCGCGACCTACACCGAGATCCTGCGCGCCGCGTATCCGGCGATCAAGGCGATCGATCCCGGCGCGTTCGTGCTCTCGGGCGGACTCGGCGGCACGCGCGACAAGAACGGCAACATCAGCGGTGCGAACTTCGCGGCGCAACTCTACGCGCAAGGCGCGAAGGGCTTCTTCGACGGCATCGCGTACCACCCGTACACGTATCCGCAGCTCGCATCGACAGAGGCGATCGCGGGAGGACGCGGGTGGAGCAACATGCTCGAGGTGCGGGCGACGATGGTGCAGTACGGCGACGGCGCGAAGCCGATCTGGATCACCGAGTTCGGCGCGCCGACGCAAGGGCCCAACAGCGTGAGCGAGGAGCAGCAGGCCGCGATCCTGCACGACGGGTTCGACCTCTGGCAGACGTATTCGTGGGGCGGCGTGATGAGCTGGTTCGCGTACCACGACAAGGCCACCGACTCCACATCCCACAAGGGCTGGTTCGGATTGGTCGACGGCTCCGGCCGCCACAAGCCTTCGTACGAGGTGTTCGCCGGGTTGTTGCCGCCCGCGACGTCGAACTACACGCCCACGGAGCTTGCCGCGGTCGACGGAGCCGCGCAGAAGCTCGGCGTGGATCGAGCCGAGGTGCAGAACCTCGGCAGCGCCGCGCTCGCCTGGGTCCTCGGGCTCACGAGCACGATCCTCACGTCGCCGGTGCCCAATGTCGGGACCACGGCCATCACCACCGATCGGTCACCGTCCAACTACGGCGCGTTCAGCGCGATCGCGGGGACGCACAGCTCGACGCTGCCTGAGTTCCAGAAGGCGGGCGCGCTGTTCCTCGCGTTCGTGCTCGCGCTCCCGGCGAGCGCCTCACCCCCTCCGGTCGCGCCGCCCGGTTGACGCCGACGCGCTCGCGCAGAGCCTCGTCGGACCGGGGGTGGCGATCAGCAACGTCGCGTACACGGGAGCGGCGGCCGCGAAGGGCACCTTCACCTTCACGGATCCGGCCGTGACCGGGATGGCCCAGGGCGTCATCCTGTCGTCGGGGAACGCGGCCGATGTCGTCGGGCCGAACACCTCCGACTCGTTCTCCACCGACTGGGCCGGAGCGGGCGACGCCGACCTCGACGCGCTGTCGGGGTATCCCACCTACGACGCGGCGGCGCTCGAGTTCGACTTCGTGCCCGCAGCGAACCAGGTGACGTTCCAGTATGCGTTCGCATCCGACGAGTACTCGGAATGGGTGAACACACCGTACAACGACGTGTTCGCCTTCTTCGTCAACGGCACCAATTGCGCCGAGGTGCGCCAGGTCGCCGGCGATCCCGCTTCGCCGTTCGTGCCGGTGGCGGTGAACAACATCAACAACTCGAACCCGATCCAGTCGCCGGCGCCGACCCCGATGCGCCCCGACCTGTTCCGCGACAACTCCTACACGGGTGGCGTGACGCCGATCGATCTCGAGTCCGACGGGATCACGCGCGTGCTCACCTGCCAGTCGCCGGTGAATCCCGGCGTCGTCAACCACATGAAGCTCGCGATCTCCGATGCGTCCGACGGTATCTACGACTCCAACGTGTTCATCGCGGCCGGTTCGCTCGTGAGCAACGACAACCCGACCGCCGACCTCGGGGTCACACCGGCCGCCGGCGCGGCGCCGCTCGACGTGATCGCGACGATCGAGGGCCACGACCCCAACAACCTGCCGCTCACCTACTCCCTCGACTGGGGCGACGGCACGAGCCAACTGATCACGCCATCTGCACCCGGACTCGCGGCTCTGCCCGGGCCTCTTGGAACGACTTTGCAGCACACTTACACCCAACCCGGAGTCTACAATGTAAAGCTCTCGGTGATCGATA
>DAIQOP010000239.1:0-1307 GCA_036787815.1 Actinomycetota bacterium | reverse complement strand
TGGGGCGACGGCACGAGCGTCACGGGCGTCTCGCTGCCCGATCTCACCGCGACCGCGCCGCACACCTACCTGTACGGCGGCACCTACCCCATCACGTTGACCGTCTCGAACGGAACCCGCACGGGCACCGATCACGAGGACGTCGACGTGACCGGGCCGCCGCCCACCAACAACCCGACCACGACGACCGTGAGCTCGTCGGCGAACCCGTCGGTGCTCGGGCAGAGCGTGAGCTTCAAAGCGACCGTCGTGCGCACCCCGCCCGCGACCGGAGTCGTGAAGTCGGGCACCGTCAACTTCTACGACAACGCATCGTTGCTCGCGTCGAAGGCCCTGAAGAACGGCGCGGCCACGTTCGTGACGAAGGGTCTCCTGGTCGGCAGCCACCCGATCACCGCTACGTTCACGGGCACGGTGGCCGATGCCGCCTCCACGTCGGCGGCCGTGACGCAGACGGTCGCGCCCGCGCCGACCGCGGTGACGCTCACCACGACGCCGAGCATCAGCTCCGCGTTCGGACAGAGCGTGAAGCTGAGGGCCGTCGTCAAGCGGCTTGCCCCGGCGAGCGGCGTGCCGTCGGGCACCGTCGACTTCTACGACGAGATCGGCACGCTCGCGACGGGTGTGCCACTCAGCACCGGCGGTGTCGCGACGTTCGCGGTGAAGAACCTGCCCGTCGGGTTGCACGGCCTGCACGCCGACTTCAGTGGGTCGCTCACCGATGTCGCGTCCCACGCGACGATCACCTTCACCGTCAATCCCGCGAACACCGCCACGACGCTCGCGGCGAGCCCGAAGATCACGACGGCCGGCCACGTGGTCACGTTGACGGCGACGGTGAAGGCGCTCGCACCCGGCTCTGGTGTCCCGGGCGGCAGCGTCACGTTCTACGACAACGGTCAACCGTCGTTCAGCGTGGCGTTGGTCGCCGGCAAGGCCGTGGTGAAGACGAGCACCCTCGGTGTCGGCGCGCACACCTTCACCGCGCTCTACTCCGGAGGCACCGGGTACAACGGCTCACAATCCGTTGCCGTCGTCGTGACGATCAACTGACGGGCGCATCGCGGGCCGGGGAACGGCAGCCTGCACGTTTCGCCCCGATTGGATTCACCCGCATGCGCCGGCCCCGCGAATTTCGCTCGGTCGCGATCCGTTCCTGAGCACGGAACGCGAACAAGCAGAAATCGCATGTGTCGCGGCCGGGCCGTGCGCTCGCGCCGTTGGAGGGCAGGACAAACGCTGCCTGACGCGGCACTAGGAGGGTGTTGAAGAAGGCGCTTCCGTTTGGGTGCGTGGTCGTAGCGTTT
>DAIQOP010000238.1:0-6307 GCA_036787815.1 Actinomycetota bacterium | reverse complement strand
TCGCCCACCGCCGACTGATCAAGGTGGTGCACGACGACGACGAACCACACGGCCGATCCGAGGGCACCGCCGATCCGGCCGGCACCGAGCCGGGCGAGTTGGTGCACGAAGCCGCGCCGCTCGCCGCTCACCGGGCGGCCGCCGATCCGGCCGGCACCGAGCCCGGCGATTTGGTGCACGAAGCCGTGCCGCTGGCCGGTCACCGGGCGACCGCGTGGGCGCGACGGTGCTTCACGGTGCGATCGCGCCAGCGGCGCGCGGCCCCGGGCGCGCAGAAGAGCGCGGCGGCGCGGGCGCGGACCGCGACCGGCCCGTGGCCGGCGGCCAGCGCGTGGCGCCGGGCCCCGCTCGAGTCGCCCGCACCCGCGGCCTCGTACGCGAGGAAGAGCTCGAGCCGGGCCCGCACCTCGCGGCGCGTCCGCTCGGCGATCGCGAGGCGGAGCGGGTCGGTCGCGAGCACCCGGCACACGTCGTCGAAGAGCGCAACCGCGGAGTGGAACGCAGCCGGGCTCCGCGACACGGAGCTCGCGGCGACCCGGTAGAGCACGGTCGGACGTTCGACACCGTGCACGCGCGCCCCGGTCGCGATCATCCGCATCCACAGATCCCACGGCTCGCTGCCGCTGTACTCGGCGCGGAACCCTCCGGCGCGCTCGTACACCGAGCGGTCGAACATCGCGCCGGTGCACACGAAGTCGCGGCGCAGGATGTCGTCCGCCTGCTCGGCAATCGGGGGCACCGCCACGATGTCGCGGTACGTGCCTTCGCCGTAGCCGCGCGCCGGATCCCAGAGCCGAGCGTTCGGCGACACGATCTCGGCTCCGCTCGCGGCGCGCGCGGCGAGCAGCGTCCCGAGGTGCTCCGGAACGCACACGTCGTCGGCATCGAGCAACGCGACGAGCGCGGTCGTAGCCGAACGGATCGCGCGATCGCGCGCACCGGCCGGCCCGAGGTTCTCGTCGAGGGCGATCAGCGTCAGCGGCAACGCGTCGAGCCACTGCGACGCGACCTCGCGGGTCGCGTCGGAGGAGGCGTCGTCGACGACGATCACCGCGTCGGGCATGCGGGTCTGCGCCGCGACCGACTCCAGCGCGGCACCGATGGTCTCGGCCGCGTTCCATGCTGGGATCACGACCGTCACCGTCTCGTCGTCGCGCGGGCAATCCACGGCATCCTCCTCCTCTCCAATCGGCCGGGAATCGCCGGCACTGCAGCCAACGACGGGTACTGTCGCCTCGGTCATGGGACCGAAACCCACGCAGAGTGGGGACGCCGCGATCCGAGTCGCCGTGTTGCTCTGCCGGAGACGGCGGCGGGCGGGGTCGAGCGGGTGATGACCGGCCTCGCCGGCGGGCTCGCCGAGGCCGGGTTCGCGGTCGATCTCGTGGTCGCGACCGGCTCCGGAGCCCTCTCGGGCGTCCCCGACGGGGTCAGGGTCGTCGCGCTCGGTGCCGGCCGCACCGTGGCTGCCACGCGGCCGCTCGCCCGCTACCTGCGCGACGAACCCGTCGCCGCGCTCGTGACCGCGAAGGACTACGCCACGCTGATGGCGCTCGCGGCACGGCGGATGGCCGCCGGCCGGGGCCGGGCCCGCATCCCGGTGATCGCCACCGTGCACGCACCGCCGTCGGAAGCCTGGGCCACCACCGCGCGGCGCTCGGGGCGAGCGCTCCGACCGCTCCTCCGCCGGTTCCTCGGCCGCGCCGACCGGATCGTCGCGGTGTCCGACGGCGTGGCCGACGACGTGCGCGCGCTCCTCGGCAGCGCACGCGACGTCGACGTGATCGCGAGCCCCGTGATCGACGCCGGACTCTTCGAAGCCGCGACCACACCGCCGCCCGACCCGTGGCTCACGACGCCCCGCTCGACACCCCGGGCCACGCCGGTACTCGTCGCCTGCGGGCGCCTCTCGGCCGAGAAGGATCCGGCCACCACCATCGCCGCGTTCGCGATCGCCCGGCGCGCCCGGCCGCTGCGCTTGCTCGTGCTCGGCGACGGACCGCAACGCGCGGCCCTCGAAGCCGAGGTCGCCCGGCTCGGCCTCACCGCCGACGTGCGCTTCGCCGGGCACGTCGAACCGGTGGCTCCGTACCTCGCGCGAGCCGATGTGTGCGTGCTCTCGTCGCGCACCGAGGGGATGCCGACCGTTGCGGTCGAGGCGCTCGCGCTCGGCACCTCGGTCGTCGCGACCGCGACGGCAGCCGGTGCGCGCGAGCTCATCGGCAGCGGACGCGGCGGGCGCCTCGCACCGGTCGGCGACGCGGATCGCCTCGCCGCCGCGATCATCGACGAGCTCGACACACCGTGCGCAACCCTCGAACCGGGCACGCTCGAACGGTTCACGGTGCCGGCGGCGACCGCTCGATACGTCGCGTTGCTCGCCGAGCTCGGCGTCGTCGCGTCGCCGACCTCGACGCACCCGCACCCGACGACCGCGTTGTGCATCCTCACCCGCAACCGGCCGACCGAGTTCACCGACGCGCTCGCGTCGGCCAAGGGCTTCGACGAGACGATCGTCGTCGACATGGCGTCGGAGCCCGCGCTCGAACCGCGCGCCGGCGTGACCTGGCACCGGGAACCCGAGAATCTCGGCGTCACCCGGGGCCGCAACCTGCTGGTGCGGATCGCGTCGGCCGACGTCGTCGCCTTCCTCGACGACGATGCCGTGCTCGTGGCCGGCGACGGCGCGTTCATTGCCGATGCGTTCGCCCGCGACCCGCGGCTCGGCGCGCTCGCGTTCTTCGTGCGCCGAGCCGACGGGCACGTCGAGTCGTCGGAGTGGCCGTTCCGCGGGGCGCCACACGAGACCGACCGCGCGCGCCCGGCCGCGTACTTCCTCGGCGGCGCGTGCGCCCTGCGGCGCGACGCGTTCCTCGCCGCGGGCGGCTACGACGAGTCGTTCTTCTACTCCACCGAAGAGATCGATCTCGCGTTCACCCTGACCCGACTCGGCTACTCGATCGCGTACGCGCCCGACGTGATCGTGGAGCACCGCCCGGCCGCCGCGGGACGCATCGCCGACCCCGCCTTGCCGGCGCTACGACTGCGCAACCGGATCGCGCTCGCGCGCCGACACCTGCCGGCACCGATCGCGCTGGTCCATGTGACCGCGTGGGGGTTGCGCACTGCACGAGAAGCGCGGGCCGCCCGTGGAATGCGCGAGTGGAGAGCCGCGTGGCGCGAGGGCCGGCGACTCTCGGTCGTCCGCCGACCTCTCCCCTACGGAACGCTCGGCCGTTTGCACCACGACGGCGGCCGCGTCTTCTGGTAGACGAGCCCCCAGAGGAACCCGGCACCCCACGAGAGGTGCATCGTCGGCAGCGACGCCGCGAAGCCGGGCGCACACTTGCGATCGCGGGCGGTCTCCACCGCGGTGCGACCGACCACTGCGACGGCGTACGCGGCCAGCACCGGCCGGCGCCACGGTGACAGCAGCGCGACCACGAGCGCGGGCGCGACGAGTTGGCGCGGCCGGATCGACTTGGGGTGTCGGCGCACCGTCAGCGCCCGCGAACGGCCGTAGCGGAAGAACTGCCGGGCCAGTGAGGGGACATCGCTCCGGGGCGTGTAGTGCGAGCGGATCTGCGGGTCGTACCAGACCCCGCCGACCCGACCGAGCCGGATCGCGAGCTCGGCATCCTCGTTCACGCCCACGTCTTCGGCGTAGCCGCCGACGCGCCGACCGAGCGCCGTCGGGAACGCACCGAGGTAGACGGTGTCGACCCATCCGGGCGCGCCGCCGGTGTGGAACCGCGCGGGGCCGGCGCCGAACCGTGACGCCATCGCGCTCGCGATCCCGCGCTGCACCGCGCCACCGGCGCGCGGTGTCATACCCCCACCGACGAGCGCGGCCCCGCTCATCGTGAGCGTGTCGACGCACCGCTCCACGTAGTCGTGCTCCAGGACGCAATGGCCGTCGACGCGCACGAACACCTCGCCGCGCGCCTGCCGCAACGCGATGTTGAGCGCCGCGGCCTGGATCTTGTGCGGATTGTCGACCACGCGCACGGGGAGGTCGGGATACGTGAGGGCGATCTCCCGCGTGTGGTCGCGCGAGCCGCCGTCGACGACGAGCACCTCCATGATGAACGGGTACGTCTGCGCGGCGATCGACGCGAGCACGGCCTCGAGATGGCCGGCTTCGTCGAGCACCGGTACGGCGACGGTCACCGTCGGCGACAGCTCGGTCTCGGTCGCGAACGCGATCGAACGCGGCTGGGTCATCGTCCCTCCGATCCGAGGACACTGCGCAGGGTGCGCGCGAGAACCCGGGCGTCGAAGCGCAGGCTCTGGTGTCCGAGGTAGTAGAACTCGTACTGCAACTTCTCGAGCGCGTCGCGCTCGCTGCCCGCGTAGCCGTACTTCACCTGCGCCCAGCCGGTGAGGCCGGGACGCACGAGATGGCGAAGGCCGTAGTACGGCAGCTTCACCGACAGCTCCTTCACGTAATGGGGCTGCTCGGGGCGGGGTCCGACGACCGCGAGGTCGCCGCGGACGATGTTGATCGCCTGGGGCAGCTCGTCGAGATGGCTGCGGCGCAGGATCCGACCGAAGGGCGTGACGCGCGGATCGTCTTCCGAGGTCCATTCGTCGGGCACGGTGCCGTCGTGCGGTCGCATCGTGCGGAACTTGAGGATCCACAGCTCGCGGCCGT
Organism: Actinomycetota bacterium; assembly: GCA_036787815.1. Taxonomy (GTDB): domain Bacteria; phylum Actinomycetota; class Acidimicrobiia; order IMCC26256; family PALSA-610; genus DATBAK01. The sequence goes on along the minus strand of DAIQOP010000238.1, from coordinate 1,653 downwards.
TGCGACCGACCCGGCGCTGCCGGTACATCAGCGGCCCGCGGTTGCCGACGCGGTTGCCGAGCGCGACGAACGGCGTGACCACGCAGAGGGCGAGCACACCGCCGGCGCCGATGACGATGTCGACGAGCCGCTTCGCGCGGCCGTAGCGCGATTCGTGCACTTCGGCGATGTCGAACATGAGCGAGAGCCGTTCGAGCTCCGCGATCGGGAGCTTGCCGAGCCACTCGTCGTAGAACGCGGTCAACGACCGGACGCGCACGCCCGCCTCGTGCAGAGTCGACGCCTGCGCGACCACGAGCGCGTCGTCCTGCGCCTCGCGCGCGAGCACGAGCACGGTCGCGTCCTGGTCGATGACGATGTCGACGAGCGGTTCCTCGCCGGCGCGATTCGGGCGGGCCTCGCGCGGCTCGAGCGTGGCGAGCAACGCGGCCGGGCGCTCGGGCCGGTGGCCGAGGTCGTCGGCGAGCGTCGCCGCATCGGAGGGTGTGCCGACGAAGACGACCCGATCCCGATCACCGGCCCGTTCGTCGGCGTCGCGGTCGACCATGCTGACGAGCACCGACCACGGCACCAGCACGACGGCCGCACCGAAGACGGTGAATCGAGGCAGCAGTGCCGAGCCGATCACCAGCTGGCACAGCGACATGCCGAGCGCGGCACCTGCGGTCGCGGCCGCGGCGGTGACGACGGTGCTGCGGCCCCGGGCGAGGTCGGGAAGCCCGGCGCCGTACGTCGCGAGGCCGAGGAGCAGGGTGTAGGCGACGGCCCACCCGAGGCGGCTCGAACCGGTGAAGTCGTATCCGTGCGCGACGGCGTGGAGCTTGCTCAGCCCGAAGACCGCTCCCAGGATGCCGGCGTACTGGAGGCCGGGCGCGACGCGACGCATGAGCCCTTATCGGCAGGCCCGGCCCATCGGCAAAGCGCCGCCGGTGCGGAACGACCCGGGCGGGGCCGCCGGCCTCAGGTCACCCGTTGGTACGAGTCGACCACCAGTGTCTCGCTGAAGAAGGGCAGGGCCCGGCGGCCGGTGAACCGGTAGCCCGCCAGGGTGGCCCGCCGGCCGGGCTCCCCCACGACCGCCACCGTGGCGGCCCGGTGGGCCCGGGCGATCGCCGTCGCCCGCCCGAGGTCACGGTCGCTCAGCGCGGTGAGCCAGTGCCGTTGGGGTGTGTACTGCGAACCCACCTCGCGGAACAGGTGGGCGAAGCGGGAGATGACCACGTCGTCGTGCATCGCCGCGATGGTGTCGGAGGCGCGGCCGCCCTGGTTGGTGCGGATCTCGAGGTAGCGCACGCCCGCGAACGTGACCGCGAAGCACAGCGCGAGCGCGCCCAATCGCGACCACCGAGGAAGTGATTCGGTTGCCACCACGCCGATCACCGCGAGCAGGAACCCCGTGCACAGCACGTAGCGCCCACCCCATTGCGGCCCCGCACCACCCGTGTACTGCAACAGCCACACGCCCGGCAGGGCGAGCAGCGCGATCGCGGCCAGGATGCGCCGGCGCGGGTTGTGCCACGCGAGCACGAGACCGAACGCCGTGATCGGGAGCGCGGGCACGAAACCCGACACGAACGACAGCCCCGAGTGGATCCGCACGGCGAGGAGCACCGCCACCGCGCCGAGCAGCTCGGCCTGATGCCGGGGCTGGCC
>DAIQOP010000027.1:0-21752 GCA_036787815.1 Actinomycetota bacterium | reverse complement strand
TCGGCTACTACAAGGACGAGGGCAAGACCGCGGCCACGTTCGTCGAGGTCGACGGGCAGCGGTGGGCGATCCCTGGCGATCTCGCGGTGCTCGAGCTCGACGGCACCATCACGGTGCTCGGGCGGGGGTCGCAGAGCATCAACTCGGGCGGCGAGAAGATCTATCCCGAGGAGGTCGAGGCGGCGCTCAAGAGCCACCCGGCGGTGTTCGACGCCCTCGTCGTCGGCGTTGCCGACGACCGCTGGGGCGAACACGTCGCCGCGATCGTGGAGTTCCGGCCGGGCACCTCGGCGACACTCGAGGAGCTCGTCGAGCACTGCCGCACCCTGATCGCCGACTACAAGGTGCCGCGCGCGTTGTCGGTGGTGACCGAGATCGCGCGCCAACCCTCCGGCAAGCCCGACTACCGCTGGGCCAAGGGCATCGCCACCGCCTGACGACTCCACCCGCGCCACCCGCAGGTGCACCGCCGCGGGTCAGTCGAGCTCGTGTTGGACCGCCGCACGCGCGGCGACGATGGGACGGATCAGCCGGGCGATCACGTCCTGGTGCGTGGGATGGTCGCGGTAGACCAGGTAACCGGCCACGTCGTCGAAGTCGGCGACGATCGCGAGATCCGAGTTGCCCTCGGGCGCGAGCCCCGCGTCGGCGCCGACGCGATAGCCGCGGATCTCCGGGATCGCCGCAGGCAGCGCCTCGAGCGCATCGACCACCGCGCGCCGTGCCTCGGGCGTCGCGCTCTCGTTCCAGCGCAGCAGGACGACATGACGGAACATCGAAGATCGCTCTCCTACATCAGGGCGCTGTCGGCGCCACCGTCGACGGGGATCGCCGCACCGGTGACGAACCGGGCCGCGTCGGAGCAGAGGAACGCCGCGAACGCGCCGAAGTCGGCGGCCGAGCCGAGGAATCCGGCGGGGATCCCGTTCGCGATGCCGTCGAGCGCGGACGCGTCGTAGAGGCCGGTGAGCCGCTCGGTGGCGTGCAAGCCGGGCTGGAGCGAGTTCACCGTGACCCCGTCGGCCGCGATCTCGCGCGCGAGCGTCTTGAGGAACGCGGTCACTCCGGCGCGCGCGACGTTCGACAGGATGAGGTGCGGGATCGGTTGCCGCACGGCGATCGACGTGATCGCGAGCACGCGCCCCCAGCGCTGGTCGCGCATGGCGGGGACCGCCGCATGGCACATCGCGATCGTCGAGCGGCAGTTGAGGTCGAACGCCTCGGCGTACTGCTCGATCGTCGCGGTCTCGAAGTTGCCGGCCGGCGGACCACCCGCGTTCGCGACGACGATGTCGACCCCGCCGAGCGCGTCGCGCGCCGCGTCGATGAAGCCCGTCGCACCCTCGGGACGAGCGAGATCGGCGACGATCCCGACCGCTCCGTGGCCGAGCTTCGCGGCCGCGGCTTCGACGGCGTCCTGCCGGCGGGCGCAGATGGCGACGGCGACGCCCTCGTTCACCAACGCCTGCGCGACGCCGAACCCCAAACCCTGCGACGCAGCGCCCACGGCTGCTCGCCGCCCTGCAATTCCGAGATCCATCGGGCCTTCGACCTCCTTAGTGAATCGGGCCGGTGCCGTCGCGCAGCGAGGGTGCGGCGCGCCGGGTACGCCGGGCGATGATCTCGGCGCAGATCGACACCGCGGTCTCCTCCGGAGTGCGCGCGCCGAGGTCGAGCCCGATCGGCGACATGATCCGATCGATGTCGGCATCGACGAGCCCGGCCTCCCGGAGCCGGACGATGCGCTTCTCGTGCGTCCGGCGCGACCCCATCGCACCGATGTAGCCGACCGCGGTCGCGCACGCGGACACGAGCGCGGGGACGTCGAACTTGGTGTCGTGGGTGAGCACGCACACCGCGTCGCGCGGGCCGAGGTCGGCGCCGACGGCCGCGAGGTGGCGGTCGGGCCAGTCGTTCACGACCGCGTCGGCCATCGGGAAGCGCGCCTGGGTCGCGAACACGGCCCGGGCGTCGCAGACGGTGACCTGGTAGCCGAGCAACTTCGCGCTGCGGGCCAGCGCGGCGGTGAAGTCGACCGCGCCGAAGATCAACATGCGCGGCGGGCGCACGAACGACTCGACGAACACGGAGACATCTCGCTCCCGAGCCTCGCCGTGCGGGCCGTAGTGCCGGGTCGAGGTGAGCCCCGCCTCGAGCTCGCCGGCCGCGTCGCGTGCGACGACGCGATCGAGGCCGGGGTCGCCGAGCGTGCCGACGGCCTTCTCGCCCGGCTCGACGAGCAGCTTCGCTCCGATGTGCGGGCCGGCAACCACGGTCGCGAGCGCCACCGGCCGCGCGGCGCGAAGGGCGTCACGCAAGCGCTCGTAGACCTCGCCCATCGCGGCCGCTCCCCGCTACCAGTCGAGGGGCTCGACGAAGACGTGGATCGTGCCACCGCAGGTGAGCCCGACCGCGAACGCCTCGTCGTCGGAGTAACCAAAGGTGACGATCCCGCGTTCACGGGCGCCGCTCAACACTTCGAGCGCGGCCGCGACGACCGCGCCCTCGACGCAACCCCCCGACACCGAGCCCGCGACCTCACCCGTCTCGCTCACCACCATCGTGGCGCCCGCGTCGCGGGGGCTCGATCCTTCCGTGCCCACGACGCGCGCGACGGCCACGCGCTCTCCCGCGTTCCGCCAGCGCTCGATGTCGTCGAGGATCTCCTTCACCTGCGCTCACCTCCGTGTGCCGAGTCGGCGAACGCCTGACGCCGGCCGCGCGGGGCGGCGACGACGGCGATCACGGTCTCCAGTGCCGCGAGCGAATGACCCTCGACGAACTCGTCGACGTAGGGCAGCGCCGCGGCCATGCCCTGGGCGAGCGGCGCGTAGCCGGGCGAAGCCTTGAGGGGGTTCACCCAGACGATCGAGTGCGCGACCCGCGCAAGGCGCTGCATCTGCTCGGCGAGCGCTTCGGGCGCGCCGCGATCCCATCCGTCGGAAAGGATGACGACGGTCGCGCCACGGGCCATCCCGCGCACGCCCCACGTGTCGTTGAACTCGCGCAGGCAGTCGCCGATCCGGGTGCCACCCGACCAGTCGACGACCCGCCGCGCCGCCGCGGCGATCGCCGCGTCGGGGTCGCGCGCCGCGAGCTCGCGTGTGACGCGCGTGAGACGCGTGCCGAGCGCGAACGCTTCCACGCGGGTGCGGCCCGTCACCGCGGCGTGTAGGAAGCGGACGAAGGCACGCGCGTACGGCTCCATGGATCCGCTGACGTCGAGGAGGAGCACGAGCCGGCGCGGCCGCTCGCCCCGATCGCGCGACGGGCGGTGGATCGCTTCGCCCCCCGAGCGGAGCGCGGCCCGAACCGTGCGCCGGAGATCCGGGCGGCTGGTGACGCGGTTCGACGACCGCAGCCGGCGCGACCGCCGGAACGCGGCCGCGAGCCGCAGATCGCTCATGAGCCGGCGGGCCTCCGCGAACTCGGCCGGCGAGTAGGCCGCGAAGTCGCGATTGCGCAAGGTCTCCGTCGGGCTCCATCGCACCGCGACGACCGGAACTTCGGCCTCCGTGTCGGCCGCGGGGTCGTCGGAACCGTCGCCCTCGTCGTCGGCGTCGAGTGCGACCACCACCTCGATCGGTGGCAACACCGTGCGCAACTCGACCCATGCACCCGTGAAGAACGCCGCAAAGGCTCGGTCGTACATCGCGATGTCTTCCGGGCGGGTGACGAGCGTCGCCCGGCCGGCCCAGTAGACCCGGCCCGGTCGGGTGAGTCCGACCGCGGCGAGCGCACGCGCGAAGTCGATCGTCGAACCCACCGGCACCGAGAGGCCCGCACCCCGCAGGACCCGGGCGAAGGCGACCGCGATCCGCTCCGGTTCGGCGGTGGCGTCTCCCTGCACGGCCACGCCCGCGACGCCCGAACCGTCAGGCACTGCGGGCGACCGCCGCGCCGACGAGGGCCGAGATGCCGTGCGCCCGCACGCGTTCCTGATCCTCCCGGTACTTGAGGATCGTGCCGAGGGTGACGTCGACGGAGTGGTCGTCGAGCTTGGCCCGGCCGAGCGCGGCGAGCGCCTGCGCCCAGTCGATCGTCTCCGCGACACCCGGCGGCTTGTAGAGCTCGAGCCCGCGCAGCGCCTCGACCGCCGCGGCGACCTGCCGCGCGAGCCCGACGGGGACCTCGGGAGCGCGCACGCGCACGATCGCGAGCTCGCGCTCGAAGTCGGGGTGCGGGATCCAGTGGTAGAGGCACCGGCGCTTGAGCGCGTCGTGCACGTCGCGCGTGCGGTTCGAGGTGAGCACCGCGATCGGCGGCACTTCGGCGCGCACGACACCGAGCTCCGGCACCGAGATGGCCCAGTCGGAGAGGATCTCGAGCAGGAACGCCTCGAACTCGTCGTCCGCGCGGTCGACCTCGTCGACGAGCAGTACCGGCGGCGGTGACGACGCGGGAGCGTCGAGCGCCCGCAGGAGCGGACGGCGCACGAGGAACCGCTCGCTGTAGAGCTCGTCCTCGACGACCGCGGCGCCGCTCGCCTCGACGGCCCGCAGGTGCAGCAGCTGGCGCGAGTAGTCCCACTCGTAGACGGCCTGGGCCGCGTCGATGCCCTCGTAGCACTGGAGGCGGACGAGCTCGCCGCCCGTCCAGCGCGAGAGCACCTTGGCGACCTCGGTCTTGCCGACCCCCGCCTCGCCCTCGAGCAGGAGCGGGCGGCGCAGGGTCATCGCGAGGTAGATCGAGGTCGCGAGCCCCTCGTCGGCGAGGTAGTCGTGGCGAGCCAGCGCCGCGACGACCTCTTCGACGCTTGCGGGTGGTTCGCTCACGGCACGCTCCTCACACCCAGACGCTACCGCCCTCGGCCGGGCCGCCTAACCTGCGCGGGCCGTGCCTCGGGAGGGAAGTCATGCCGCATGACCTGGTGATCAAGGGCGGGACGATCGTCGACGGCACGGGGGCCGCGGCCTTCACGGGCGACGTCGCGATCGAGGGTGACCGCATCGTCGAGGTCGGGCGGGTCGGAGGCCGGGGGCGGCGCACGATCGACGCCGACGGGCTCGCGGTCACTCCCGGCTTCGTCGACATCCACACCCATCTCGACGCGCAGCTGTCGTGGGATCCGGTCGCCACCTCGTCGTGCTGGCACGGCGTCACCTCGGTGGTGCTCGGCAACTGCGGGGTCACCTTCGCTCCGTGCCGACCGAGCGACCGCGCCTACCTCGCCGAGCTCATGGAGTCGGTCGAAGACATCCCCGCGGCGAGCATCCTGTCGGGGCTGTCGTGGGAATGGGAGACCTACGGCGACTACCTGGGCGCGATCGACCGCCTGCCGAAAGGCGTGAACGTCGGCGGGATGGTGGGTCACTGCGCGGTTCGCCACCATGTGATGGGCGAGCGCGGCCTCGACGACCGGCCGGCGCCACCCGAAGACATCGCGGCGATGACCGAGCTCGTCGACGAGGCGATGGCGGCCGGCGCGCTCGGCTTCTCCACCTCGCGCACGCTCCTGCACCGCGTTCCCGACGGCCGCCCGGTTCCCGGCACGTGGGCCGACACCGACGAGCTGTACGCGATCGCCGACGTGCTCGGCACCCGCGAACGCGGCGTGTTCGAGGTCGCGCCGCGCTTCGAGCAGCCCGGCGCCGACTATGCCGGCACCCGCGCCGAGGTGCACTGGATGGCCGAGGTGCAGCGGCGCACCGGGCGGCCGGTCACGTTCGGTGTCGCGCAGAGCGATCTCGGACCCGAGCTGTACCGCCGCATCTACGACTGCGTCGACGAGGAGGCCGCGAACGGCGCGGTGCTGCGCCCGCAGACGACGGCCCGCGGGATCGGTCTGCTCTTCGGTCTCGCGAATCGCACCTTCTTCGGCGCCTCCCCCGCGTGGCGCGATCTCCAGGCGCTCGACCTCGCCGGCCGGCTCGGCGCGCTCGCCGACGCCTCGCGCCGCGAGCTGCTCATCGAAGAGGGACGCCGCCACCGTCCGGGCCTCGACTTCCGAGGCGTCTACGTGATGCGCGGCCCCGATGCGCACTACGACTACACGGAGGCCGACAGCCTCGAGCACCACGCGGCGGTCGCCGGTGAAGACGTCGTCGAGGCGTTCGTGCGCATCTCGCGTGAGACGCAGGGCCGTGCCCTGTTCAGCTTCCCGTTCCTGAACCAGAAGATGGGCGCGGTCGAGGAGATGCTCGCCCACCCCCAGACCGCCATCGGCCTCGCCGATTCCGGCGCGCACGTCGGCCTCATCATGGATGCCGGCCTGCCCACCTGGTTGCTGTCGTACTGGGTGCGTGACCGCAAGCGCTTCACCCTCGAAGACGGCGTCCGCCGCATGACGTCCGACACCGCGACCCTCTTCGGTGGGGAGGATCGCGGCGTGCTCACTCCGGGCGCGTTCGCCGACGTGAACCTCATCGAGCTCGACGCGCTCGCGCTGGCACTGCCCGAGTACGTCCACGACTTCCCCAACGGCGCCGGGCGCTACATCCAGCGCGGTCGCGGCTACGAGGCCACCGTGGTGAACGGCGAGATCTTCATGGAGCGCGGCGAGCACACCGGCGCGCTCGCGGGCACCACGCTGCGCAGCGGCCCCGACGAGCGTTGAGCCCCGCGATCGATCTGGTGCGGGCGCGCGCGGACACGCCCGGTTGCGCCCACGTCGTCCACCTGAACAACGCGGGCGCTTCGCTCACGCCGCAACCCGTGCTCGAGACCGTGATCGACCACCTCCGGCTCGAGGCCCGCATCGGCGCGTACGAAGCGGCCGAGCAGACGGTCGACGCCATCACCGCCGCGGGCGCGTCGATCGCAAGGCTCGTCGGCGCGTCGCCGCACGAGATCGCCTACGCCGAGAGCGCGACCCGCGCCTGGGACCACGTCTTCTACTCGCTTCCGCTCGGCCCCGGCGACCGGATCCTCACGCACCGGGCCGAGTACGCGAGCAACTACATGGCGATGTTGCAGGTCGCGAACCGAACGGGTGCCCGGATCGAGATCGTGCCGAGCGAGGAAACCGGCGAGATCGACGTCACCGCGCTCACGGCGATGCTCGACGATCGGGTCGCGCTCGTCGCGATCACGCACGTGCCGACGTCGAGCGGGCTCGTGAATCCGGCGGCGGCCGTCGGTGCCGCGCTCGCCGGCACGGGGATCCCCTATCTGCTGGATGCCTGCCAATCGGTCGGCCAACTCCCGATCGACGTCGCGGCGATCGGGTGCGACTTCCTCGCCACCACCGGCCGCAAGTTCCTCCGCGCCCCGCGCGGCACCGGGTTCCTGTACGTCGCAGCCGACTGGATCGAGCGGTTACAGCCCGGCGTCATCGACCTGCGCTCCGCGGAATGGACCTCGGCCGGCACCTACGAGCTGCGCCCCGACGCCCGCCGGTTCGAGCAGTTCGAACGGAGCTACGCCTGCTACCTCGGGCTCGGCGCGGCCGCCGACTACGCACTGACGTTCGGGCTCGATGCCATCTCGGAACGGGTCGGCGCGCTGGCGGAGTCGCTGCGGGAGCGGTTGCGAGCCCGAACGGGGGTCACGGTGCTCGACCAGGGCCGCGAGCAATGCGGGATCGTCACCTTCGCGATCGACGGGCACGATCCCGACGCGATCCGCGCGCTCGCGGCGGCACGGCACATCAACGTCTGGGCCACACCGGCGAGCATGGCGCGCCTCGACTTCGGGCCGCGCGGCATCGAATCCGCGGTGCGCGCGTCCGTGCACTACTTCAACACCGACGCCGAGCTCGACCAACTCTGCGCCGCGCTCCCGCCCGCCACGCACCGCCCCACCTGATCCCTGGTACGGCAAGGGCGCGGGAAGGGCGCGGACTTGGGGGGGTCGCGGGGGCGGCGACCGGTAGCGTGCCGCCCCGGTGAGGACGATCTCGCTCCCGACCGCCCGGCGCATCGCGCTCGGGGCCCAGGGCTTCGACTCCGCGCGGCCGACCGGGAGGGTCGACCGGCGACACGTGCGCAAGCTGTTCGGGTCGGTCGGGGTCGTGCAGATCGATTCCGTCAACGTGATCGTGCGTTCCCAGGAGCTGCCGCTGTGGGCCCGGCTCGGTGCCCACCGGCGCGACCTCCTCGCGGCGGTGGCCGCCGACGACGAGATCTTCGAGTACTGGGCCCACGAAGCATCCCTCGTGCCGATCGCGCTCCAGCCACTCCTGCGCTGGCGCATGGAGCGCGCGAAGCAGGGTCTCACCTGGGGCCACCTGTCGAAGCTCGCGCGCGACCGCCCCGGGTTCGTCGAGGATGTCTACGACGCCGTCCGCGAGCGCGGCCCCGTGTCGAGCGGCGCGCTGTCGACCGGCGAGAGCCGCTCGGCGCCGTGGTGGGGATGGACCGACACCAAGGTCGCGCTCGAGTACCTGTTCTGGTGCGGCCGCATCTCGGCCCGCCGGCGCGCCAGCTTCGAGCGGGTCTACGACATCACCGAGCGGATCATCCCTGCGGAGATCCTCGCGATGCCCACCCCGAGCGAGGCCGACTCGATGCGCGCGCTCCTGGGTTTGGCCGGCCGCAGCCTCGGCGTCGCCACCGCGCGCGATCTCGCCGACTACTACCGCCTCAAGATGCCCCTGGCCCGGCAGCTCGTCGCCGATCTCGTCGAGGCGGGCGAGCTCCTGCCGGTGGCCGTCGACGGGTGGACCGAGCCGGCGTACCTCCACCGCGACGCCCGCGTGCCGCGCCGCATCGCCGCCGCGACCGTGCTCTCGCCGTTCGACTCGCTGGTGTGGGAGCGATCGCGCGCCGAGCGCCTCTTCGGCTTCTACTACCGCCTCGAGCTCTACACGCCCGCGCCGAAGCGGGTCTTCGGGTACTACGTGCTGCCGTTCCTGCTCGGCGACCGGCTCGTCGCCCGGATCGACCTGAAGGCCGACCGCAAGGCCGGCGCGCTCCTCGCGAGCGGGGCGTTCGCCGAAGACGGGGTGGAGCCCGGAGCGATCGTCGAGCCGCTCGCGGGCGAGCTCTGGGCCCTGGCCGAGTGGCTCGGGCTCGACCGGGTCGTGACCGGGCGGCGGGGCGATCTCGCCCGCCCGCTCGCCCGGGCCCTTGCGGGCGGCCCGATCTGAGCGCAGGTTCCTCCCCTGTGGGAGGCGGAACGACGATTCCCGAACCGATCGGCCCTTTCGAGCGTCATAGCTCATCGATGGGGCGCACACCGGAAGACGATCTGGCCGACTGGCTCGCCGCCGGGTACGCCCGCGCCTACCGAACCGCCTTCCTGCTCGTGCGCGACGCGCGCGACGCCGAGGAGGCGGTGCAGGAGGCCTACCTGCGCGTGTGGCGGTTCCGCGCCTCCCTGCCCGACGGTGCCGGGCGTGAGCCGTGGCTGTACCGGGTGCTGGTGAACACCTGCTACTCGTTCCTCCGGCGCGAGGTGCCGCGCCGCAATCGCCACTCCGGCGCCGAGTTCGAGATCGACGGGGCGGCGACCCCCGAATCCGCCGACCGCTCACCCGAGGCCGCCGCCGAGGCATCGGAAGCCGCCGACGCGGTCGGGGCCGCGCTCGCGGAGCTCCCCGAGCACCTCCGTGCGACGGTGGTGTTGCGGTACTGGACCGGGCTCTCCGAACGCGAGATCGCCACGGCGATCGCGCGCCGACCGGGCACCGTGCGGTCGCGCCTGCACGAGGCCCGGCGGCGCCTGGCGATGGATCCCCGCCTCGGTGCGCTCGCCGCGCCGGTGTCGGAGGAGGCCCGATGATCGACGAGGAAGCCTTCGCGGCCCTGTTGGCGGAGCACGCCGAACGCATCCCGATTCCTCCCGCCGCGATCGACACCGTGCTCGCGGCGTCGCTCCGATCCGAGCCCTCGGAGTCGGGGCGTGGCCGGTTCGCCCACCCGGCGGCGCGTGTGCTCGGCGCCGCGGCCGTCGTCCTGGTCGCGGTCGGTGCGGTGTGGACCGTCGGTGCGCACTCGAACCGGGGTGCTGCGCCGACCGAACGCGCCGACCGCGCCCGCTCCAACTCCACGCTCCCGCAGGTCGCCTCCCCGCCGACGAGCTCGGCGGTGCGCGGCTCGGTCGGCGGAGCACAACGAACGACTCCACCCTCCTACGGCTCCAGCCCCGACACGCTCCAACAGCAGTTCGGAACGACGCACGGCAACACGGCCGCGGCCGCATCGGGAACCGACTCCGCCAAGGCGCTCCTGCGCTCCGAGTCCACCAGCGGCGCGCTCGTCGTGCGCACCGGCACCCTCGACCTGCGTATCGCGCGCCACAGCTTCGGCCAGACCGTCGGCCGGGTCACCACGACCGCAGCCGGCGCGGGCGGGTTCGTCAGCGATGCGAAGACGTTCGAATCCGCGACGACACCGAGCGGCAGCATGACGATCCGCGTCCCGTCGGCACGATTCGATGCCACCGTCGCGAAGTTGCGCGCGCTCGGCACCGTCGTGAGCGCGACGACGCGCGGGGTCGACGTGACCGGCCGACACACCGATCTGCAGGCCCGCCTGCGAGCGGCGGCCGCGACCCGCGACCAGTACCTCACCGTGCTCGCGCAGGCGACCAACATCGGCGACATCCTCGCGGTGCAGGATCGCATCCAGACCGTGCAGACCCAGATCGAGCAGCTGCAGGGTCAGATCGGGCAACTCGACGACCAGGCGACGTTCGCCACGATCACCGTGTCGATCACCGAGCCCGCGCCGAAGGCGAAGCCGGTCGCCCGCCCCGCGCACCGTTCCGGTCTGTCGATCGCATGGGGAGACGCACGCCACGGATTCGCGCAGCGGGTCGAGGGGCTGATCTCCCACTCCGGCTCGGCGTTGGTGATCGCGCTCTTCGTGCTCCTCCTCGGCGCGCTGCTGCGCGTCTTCCTGCCCCGCATGCGCCGCCTGCTGGTGTGACCGCCGGCGTCAGCGCAGCACGAGCTGCGTACACCGGAACAGGGCGACCGTGGCGTCCGTCGCCGCATTGGTCGCCCGTGCGTCCCACACCTGCGTCGTGCGGCCGCCGTGGATCAGCTTCGCCTCGCACGCCACGACACCCGCGGTCAGCGTGCTCAGGAAGTTCGTCTTCAGCTCGATCGTCGTGAACCCCTTCGCGTCCTCGGGCAGGCAGGTGCGGCAGCCGTATCCGCACGCGGTGTCGACGAGCCCGATGACGACGGCCGCGTGCAGGTACCCGTTGGGTGCCAGCAAGTGCTCGTGGACCTCGAGCCGGGCCCGGACGAGACCCCGCTCCACTTCGGTCACCTCGAAGCCGATGAGCCCGGGAAACCGGCCCGGGCTGAGCGCGTTGAGCGTGGCCACGTCGAGCTCGGAGGTCGTCATCGCGACATCCTGCCGCGAACCGCCCGCCCGTCGGGGAGAATGATGACTTGCCGTTGGTGATCGTGGTCGTCGCGTTGATCGTGGGAGGGGTGATCTGGCGCGCCCGCGCCACCCGCCGGCTCACGATCGAGGAATCGGTCGACCAGTACCGCCGCACGCTCGGCGCGGTGCACGACGCGACCACCCGCGCCCGTGCCGCCGACGGCCGCCCTGTCGATGCACCCGGCGCACCGCTCGCGCCCGGGAAGCCGGGGAAGCCGGGCCCGCCCACGTACGAGCCCCCGCCCGCCCGACCGTCCCGGCTCGTCGCCCCGGGCTCACGCCGGCAGCTCCTGCTCGCACTGATGGCCACCGCGACGGTGATCGCGGTCGTCGTCGTGATCACCCAGAACCACGGGCACGGCGGGCGCACCACCGCGGGCGCGACCACGACGACCCGGCCCCACGTGACCCAACCGACCACCACGACGCAACCGGCCGCGCCGACCACCTCGGTCGCGCCCGTGCGGGCCACCGACGCGTCGGGAACCGCCTTCACCGTCGCGAAGGCGAGCTACACCCTCGTCGTGCAGGCGAGCAACGGGTCGTGCTGGGTGGAGGCGAACGATGCCGCGGGCAAGTCGCTGTTCGCCGGCCTGGTGTCGTCGGGCCAGTCGCAGTCGATCACCGCGAGCTCGATCAAGCTGTCGATGGGCAACCCGGCGGCGGTGAAGCTGAGCATCGACGGCGTCAACGTGCCGTTCACGCTCCAGGGTGGCAAGCCCATCACCCTGCAGTTCACGGGCACGCCGTAGCCGGCATCGGACGCGTCGGGTCAGGCGCTCGAGCTCGACCTCGACCTCGACGGCTTCGGCCGCGGCTCCGTGGTAGATGCCCTTGAGCGGGGCGACGTCGGCGTAGTCGCGACCGCGACCGACGAGCACGTGCCGCTCACCCACCGGCGCGCCCGTGGTGGGATCCAGCGCGCGCCATCGGCCGCTCCACGCCTCGATCCACGCGTGGCTCTCACCGGCGTAGCTGCGGCCCCGCTCGGCGTCGGGATCGGGGTGCAGGTAACCCGACACGTACCGGGCCGGGATCCCCATCGAGCGCAACAGGGCGATCGCGAGGTGTGCGAAGTCCTGGCACACGCCGCGGCGGGCGTGGAGCACCTCGCTCGCCGTCGTGGTGACCGTCGTGCTGCCGGTCTGGTAGTCGAACGTCGAGTGGATCCAGTCGCACGTCGCGTCGATCGCTTCGCCGGGCGTGCGCGAACCACGCAACTCGGCCGCGGCGTCGGCGATCTCCGCGTCGGCCGACACGCGCGACGACTGCCAGAGGAACTCGCAGTGGTCGTCGCGCACCCGCTCCGACGCGAGGTCGCTCCAGCTCACCCCGAGATCGTGCGGGCGCGCGTCCGACGACTCGACGATCGACGTACCGGTGACGACCAGCGTGCGGTGCGCCTCCTGCACGTCGAACGCGTGCACGATCGTGTGCCAGGCGTCGACGTAGGGATACAGCGGCGCCGGCGGGTCGACGTCGACGCGGTGCGAGATCGTGAGCTGACGGTCGAGATCGCGCGGCGTGATGCGCACCTCGTTGTACGACGCGTGCACCGTGCCCGAGTACTGCATCGTCGTACGGTGCTCGATCCGCATCCGCCACACCATCACACGCTCCACTCGATCGTGTACGCCTCGGGGAAGTACCGGTCGGCCACCGCGGTGTGCACCCGCGCGCAGGTGCTCTGCAGGCTCTCGACCTCCCGGCCCAGATCGGCGAGCATGTCGTCGACGCGCAGGTAGGCGAGCTCGGAGCACTTGCGCCCGAGCAGGCGCCGGGCTTCACCGTGGTTCGAGGCCCGGCTCGCACGCGGATCGAGCTCGACGAGGCAGGTCTCGGCCGCGCTCAGCGCGTGGAACACCGAGCGCGGGAACATACGGTCGAGCACCAGGAACTCGACGGCCGACGACGCGTCGACCGCGCGGTGGTACGTGCGCAGGTAGGCCTCGTAGGCCGAGCACGATCGCAGCAGCGTGGTCCAGCGGCTGGGTCCGAGGCTCTCGCCGCAGTGCGCGCTGAGCAGCCGGGTCGTCATGTCGGCCCGCTCGACGCTGCGGCCGAGCGCGAGGAAGTGCCAACCGTCGTCGCGGCTGAGCGTGGAGTCGGCCAGACCGGCGAGGGTCGCCGCCCGATCGCGCACCCACGCGAAGAACCGGTGCTGCGCCGGCCCGGACGCGCGCACGGAACCGGGTGCGATGGCCCGGTAGGTGGAGTTCAGCGTCTCCCACATCTCCGACGAGATCGCCTCGCGCGCGCCCCGCGCGTTCTCCCACGCGCCCCGCAACGACGACGCGATCGAGCCGGTCGACGACGGGTCCCAGGCGAGCAGGTCGGTGACGGTCGTCGCGTCGGGTTCGTCGGGAAGCTGCTCCAGGTCGACGCCCATCACCTCGAGGATCCCCCGGCTCGCCGCGACCTCGTCGATGCCGCGTTCCTCGAGCAGCAGGTGGTAGTAGACGTCGAGCAGGCGCGCGGTGTCCTCGGCGCGTTCGCAGTAGCGGCCGACCCAGTAGAGCGATTCCGCGATGCGGCTCAGCACGGTCGCCTCACCATGCGCAGGCGTGGAGTCACTGCTGCGAGGCCTGGGTCGCCTGCGGAGCGTCGGTCGGCGGCCGCGCGGCCGCCGCCGCGACCACCGAGCGCGGGCGCGACTCGGCGGGGTCGGCGTCGGTGCCGAAGCCGCCGCGCGCGCCAGAGCGGTCGGACTCGTCGGCCAGCACCCACGTGTCCTTCGAGCCTCCCCCCTGGCTCGAGTTCACGATCAGGCTGCCGGCCGGGAGCGCGACGCGCGTGAGCCCACCCGGCAGCACCCACACGTCGTTGCCGTCGTTCACGGCGAAGGGGCGCAGGTCGACGTGGCGCGCGCGCATCCCGTCGCCGGTGTAGGTGGGCGACGTCGACAGCGCGACCGGCTCCTGCGCGATCCACCCGCGCGGGTCGGCGACGATCTTGTGCCGCAACTCCTCGAGCACCGGCTCCGACGCCTGCGGCCCGATCACGATGCCGTAGCCGCCCGAGCCGTCGACGGGCTTGAACACGAGCCGGTCGAGCCGCTCCAGGGCCCACGCCCGCTCGTCGGGGTTCTCGAGCCGGAAGGTGTCGACGTTGGGGAGGATCGGCTCCTCGCCCAGGTAGAACCGCATCATCGCCGGCACGAACGGGTAGATGGCCTTGTCGTCGGCGACGCCGTTGCCCGCGGCGTTCGCGATCGTCACGTTGCCGGCCCGGGCCGCGTTGACGATTCCCGGGCATCCGAGCGTGGAGTCGGGCCGGAACTGCAGCGGGTCGAGGAAGTCGTCGTCGATGCGGCGGTACACGACGTCGACCCGTCGTTCCCCGGCCGTCGTCCGCATGAACACGCTGTTGCCGTGGCACACGAGATCGCGGCCTTCGACGAGCTCCACGCCCATGCGACGCGCGAGGAACGAGTGCTCGAAGTACGCCGCGTTGTGCACGCCCGGCGTGAGCACCACGATGGTCGGCTCGCCGACGGCGGGCGCGGAGACGCGCAGGGCTTCGAGGAGGCGGGCCGGATAGTCGGAGACCTGCCGGACGCGATGGCTCGCGAACAGCTCGGGGAACACATGCGTCATCGCAGTGCGGTTCTCGACGACGTACGACACACCCGACGGCGTGCGCAGGTTGTCTTCGAGCACCCGGAACCGGCCGTCGGCGCCGCGCACCAGGTCGATGCCCGCCACGTGCACGCGCACGCCGTTGCGACTCGTGACCCCCCACACCGACCGGTGGTAGTGGCTCCACGTCATGACGAGCGTCCGCGGAACCACGCCGGCACCGAGGATCTCGCCCGGTCCGTAGACGTCGGCGAGGAACGCCTCGAGGGTGCGCACCCGCTGGCGCACCCCCGCCTCGATCGTCTTCCACTCGTCGCCGCCCAGCACCCGCGGCACGAGATCGAGCGGGAACGGCCGCTCCTCACCCGAGAACGAGAACGTGATGCCCTGGTCGCGGAACGCGTGGTCGCGGGCGCTGCACCGTTCCTCGAAGTCGGGGCGCGACAGGGTCTGCAGCGCGCCGTGCAGCGCTCCGTAGTGCTCGCGAGCACGGCCGGGGGCCGCGAACATCTCGTCGAACGTGTCGCTCAGGTCGTAGTCATCCAGTAGGTCTCCGATCCCCCTTTCCTAATCGCGTCAGATTTCCGGTTCGTTACGGCCGGTTGAACGGATCGGCCATCAACGGGCACCCGGCTGCGATTGACCGTCGGACCGCGGGGAGCGATCCTGTCTCCACCGTCTCTCGGCCTTGGAGGTCGACCATGCGTCGAACCCGTTCCGGCGTCGTCACGGCGGTGATCGTCGCAGCGGGCGTCGCCGGCCTGTCACTGTCGGCCGGCCCCGCACTCGCCGGACCCCGGCACCGGTCGGCCCGCATCAGTCGTTCGACGGGCTGGTGAACGGCCGCCGCGGCAACTCGTCGGCGCCGGTGGTGGTCTCCGTCGCCTGTGCAGGCCCGATCAGGCCCGGCGAGACCGGCCACCCGGTCGCGGGTCAGACCGTCGAGATCCTGCCCGCCGCCTCCGTCCGCGCCCACTCCGGCTTCACCGGCGACGCCGCGACATCGATCGAGGCGTTCTTCGGGGCTCCCCCGCCGGCCGCCGCGCGGACGTCGGCCACGAGCCGCGCGATCGGCAGCCGTTCGACCGGCAGCCGTTCGACCGACACCGTCACGTTCCACCGGTACGGGCTCGTCCGCCCGATCCCTCCGTCGATCGACCTGCCGTGCTCGGGCACCGGTCAGGTCACGTTCGTGCCGTTCCCGCGCACGCCCCCAACGTCGCGACCCGCGATCGTCCCGGTCGTCTACGTGGGTCAGCCGTGATCGGCCGGCAGGAGCCGGTCCTGGTCAGTTGCGATCGGAGAACACGAGGATGCGCCCGACGTAGCACGCGACCCACACGCTCGCGGTGTCGCGGTCGTAGGTGATGCCGATCGGATGGTGCAACGTCGAGATGGTCTGGAGCAGCGTGAGGTCGCTCGCGCGCAGCTTGCTCACCGTGTCGGATCCGTAGTTCACGACGTAGAGCGCGCGCCCGTCGGCCGAGATCGCCATCGAGCGCGGGTTCACGCCCGTGCTCTTGCGACCGACGACCGTGCGGGTCGAGAGGTCGATCTTGGCGATGCTCCCCGCGCCGTTCAGCGTCGCGTAGAGGTAGCGGCCGTCGGGGCTGATCACGAGGTGGCGCGGTCCGCTGCCGACGCCGTACATCCACGACACCGCGAAGGTGCGCAGGTCGATCGCCGCGATGTTGCTGGTACCCATGACCGCGATGAACGCCGTGTGCGAGTCGGGCGTCACCGCGATGCCGCGCGGATAGGGGCCGAGCGGGATCCGACGAACCTCACGGGCGGTACGGCGGTCGATGACGGAGAGGCTGTACCCGCACCAGTTCGTCACGAGGACGTAGCGACCGTCGGGGGTCGTGGCCACGTACTTGGGGACGGGCCCGACCTTGATCACCTGATCGATGACGAGGCGCTTCACGTCGACGCGGTACACGAAGCTGTCGTTGTAGCCCGACGACGGCGTGCAGGTGTCGGTGCCTTCGGGGCCGAAGCCGGCGCCGTACATCGAGTAGTTCGACACGTACGCGTCGCGCCCGTCGGGCGTGAACGCGACCTCGACGGGTGCGCCGCGCGAGATTCCGGGATGCCCGGCGACACCCAACGCGCCGAGGTCGACGCTGTCGGGGATCGTCCGCACGAGATCGCCGGCGGACGAGTACACGGTGATCGAGTGCTGATACATCATGTTCTGCGCGAACACGAGACCGCGACCCGAGGCGACGACCGACTTCGGCGAGATCGTGCCGCCGAGGCTGTGCACGAGCACCATTCGCGTGGTGTCGGCGGGCCGGGACGCGAGCGTCGTCGTGGTCGGCGCGGCGGTGGTCGTCGTGGTGCGCGCGGCAGCCGTCGTCGACTTCGGTGCGCTCGCGCCACTCGACGGTGCAGTCGTCACGCGCGACGCGTGGTTGCGGCTCCCGCCGGCGAGACCCGCGATCGCGACGGCCGCGACGACCACGACGCATACCGCAGCCACCAATGCGACCCGTGCGCCGGGCCCCCGCACGCTTCCCGACGTCTCCTCCACGCCACGAACCTACCCGTCGGGAACGGCCCGGCGAGGTACGGGCACCGGCCGCGACGCGACGGGGCCCCGCCGGTGCAGGCGGGGCCCCGTCAACGCTGAAGGGATCGGCGGTCAGCTGATGACGAGGTGAGTGACCTCGGCAAAGGTGACCGACGCCAGGTCGGTCGACACGCAGTCACCGGACTTCGGCGTGAACGCGATCGTCTGGTCGACGTGCAGGCCGACGAAGAGCCCCGCGCTGACCGTGCCCGTGATGTGGGTCTGGGTCGGCTGGCCGGAGACGGTGTTGAGCGTGACCTTCATGGTCGAGGTCGCCCCCGTGTTCCACTTCGCCGTGAGCGTGCCGGTCGGCGGGTGCGGTCCGGGAGTGCCACCCAACAGGATGTCGCAGTTGGTCGGGTCGTGGAACTTCTGCGTTCCGGTGAGCTTCGCGCTGGCCACGCCGCCGCCCGTGCAGCTCTTCGCCTTCGAGGCCGAGAGCTTGATCTTGGGCTTCACCGTCGTTCCCGCCCCGAGCTTCGGCAACGGCGGCGTGAACGTCGCGGTGCCGCTCGAGTGCGCGCAGTTCGTGCCCGCAGCGGCGCCGGCCCCGGGTGCCGACGCGATGAATCCGAGTGGCACCACCAGTGCCGTCGCCATCAAGAACCTGACCCCATGACGCATGGATTGTCTCCTTCGTTCGAGGGATGCACTTCGTTGGTTGCTAGCACATGACGGTCCGCTTGCATACTGGTACCGCGGAGGGTGGCGGGGGTGAGACTGTTCGCCCACTCGTGCACGTGGTAGAGCCGGCGAATCCCGGCGCGAGACTGACGTCGCTGCGTGGCGGCACCGAGCGACGGGGAAACCGATGATCGAGCACGTGATCGAGCAGTGGCACGCGTACCTCCGCGGCGAGCGACCCGGCGCGCTCGACGAGCTGCTCGACGACGACGTCGTCTTCTACTCACCGATCGTGTACACGCCCCAGGAGGGCAAGGCGATCACGAAGCTCTACCTGAAGGCCGCCGGCCAGACGCTTCCCGGCGACACCGCGAGCGCCACCAACCCGAGCTCCACCACCGCGACCGACGCCGGTGCGCGCGGCGGATTCCGGTACACGAAGCAGGTGCTCGCCGGCGACACCGCGGTGCTCGAGTTCGAGACCACGATCGACGGCAAGTACGTCAACGGCGTCGACATCATCCGCTGCAACGACGAAGGCCGCATCGTCGAGTTCCGCGTGATGATCCGCCCGCTCCAGGCGATCAACCTCGTGCACCGGCAGATGGCCGCGACGCTCGAACGGATGAAGCCGCCCACCTGAATCGAACGGGTCTCGTCTCCCTGTCTCGTCAGGACGCGTTGGCGATCGCGACGAGACTGGGCAGGCACACGGTCCGTGCCGTCGCGCGGCTTCGTATCAGCGCCACCAGCTCGTCGGCGGGCATCGGCCGGGCGAAGTAGTAGCCCTGACACGAGTCGCATCCGAGTGACGCGAGCCGGTCGTGTTGCCTCGCGTACTCGACCCCTTCCGCGACGACGCTCATCCCGAGCATGTGCGCCAGCTCGACGACGGAGGCGACGATCGCATGGCTCGCCGGGTCGATGCCGAGGTCGGCGACGAACGACTGGTCGATCTTGACGACGTCGATCGGGAATTGCTGGAGGTAGTTCAGCGAGGAGTAGCCGGTACCGAAGTCGTCGAGGGCGAGCGTGACTCCGAGGCGCTTGAGCTCCGCGAGGACCACGAGCGCACGCTCGCTGTCGCGGACGAACACGCTTTCGGTGACCTCGAGGGTCACGAGCCTGGGATCGGTCCCGGTTTCGCAGAGCACGGACGCGACGGTGAGCGCGAAGTCGGGAGCCATGAGTTGGTGCGCCGACACGTTCACGGAGATCCTGATCTCGTCGGCTCGCCGGTTGTGGCGCCAGCGGCGTCGGTCGCTGCACGCCTGTTCGAGGACCCAGCGCCCGATCTCGGTGATGAATCCCGATCGTTCGGCGAGCGGCACGAGCACGTCCGGCCGCACCAGCCCCAACGAGGGATGGGCCCAACGCAACAGCGCCTCCACGCCCCGGACGCGACCGGTGCCGGTCTCGACGATCGGCTGGTACTCCATCCAGAGCTCACCCCGTGCCGACGCGCCGCGTAGATCACGTTCGAGGTTGGTGCGCTCGTCGGCGAGATGCCGTTCGCGCAGGTCGACGATCTGGTGTTGGGCGCCCCCCTTGCGCTTCGCCTGGTACATGGCCGTGTCCGCGTCTTGGAGCAGCTGCTCGGAGAGTTGGTCGCCCGGGCCCGAGAACGCGATCCCCACGCTCGCGGTCATCGCGACCTCGGCGACCGACAGCACGAACGGTGCCGCGACCGCCGCACCCACGCGCGCGGCGATGACGTCGGCGTGGGCCGCGCCGTCGACGTCTTCGCAGAGAATGACGAACTCGTCGCCCGACAGGCGCGCCAGCGTGTCGCCCGGACGCAGCGCGGCGCGCAAGCGCTCGGCCACCGCCACGAGGAGCTCGTCACCGACGCTGTGACCGTAGAGGTCGTTCACCTGCTTGAAGCGGTCGAGGTCGGCGAACAGGACTGCGGCCATCGCGCCCGACCGGCGGGCCCGAAGCACGGCGTGCTCGAGCCGCTCGAGGAGGAGGATCCGATTCGGCAACCCGGTGAGCGGATCGTGCAGCGCCGCCTCACGGGACTGGTCGGACGAGTCGCGGAGGTCGGCCCGCGCCTGCGCGTTGATCAGGTACGCGGCCGCGACGTCGGCCAACGTCTGCGCGGCGTTCATCTCCGCGGAGTCCAAGGTGCCGGGGGTGCTGCGGTAGAGGTCGAGCGCACCCAGCCGCTCGGCGCCGTTGTGCAGCGGGAACGTGAACACGGCGGCCAACCCCGCCTCGAGCGCACGGGGCGCGAACGTCGGGAATCGCCACTCTTCGCGTAGGTCCGCAACCACGACCGATTCGCCGGTTTGATAGGCCGCCACGCACGGACCTTCACCGAGCTCGGTCTGCAGCTCCTCGTACCGCAATGCCGACGCACTCGATGCCGCGACGTAGCGAGGGCCCACACCCGGCGAGATCAGCGCCACTCCTGCGCCCGTGATCGGCAGGACGTCGACGATGCGCTTCACCAGATGATCGAGGATGCCTTGGATCGGGAAATCCGTCAGCAAAGTCCGGGCGAATTCCTGCAACACGTCCGAGAGCTGTCGATCGCTCGGCATCGTTCTCCGTCCACCGCTGGGTCAGGATTCTCCTGCGACCGCGGGGTCGGGTCCGGGACCACCGATCGAATCTCTGCCCACACGCTACGAACGCGACGTGACCGCGACGTGACCCCGGAGTGACCGACGAACGGCCCCGTTGTCGCTCCGTGTCGCGCTCGCTACTGTCCGCAACGCTGCTATCGCAGGCGCGTCACGAAGACCGCCTCGGGGTTGCTCGCCGACACGTCGCCGTCGAAGACCAACGACGTGTACACGACGAAGCTCCCGTCGGCGCTCATCGCCTGCGCGCTCAACGGGTACGACGTCTGCGGGCACTGAACCGCCGGGATCAGATCGACCTGCTGCGTCGTGCCGGCCGACAGGTCGCGCTGGTACACGTGAGTCCCGCCGCCGGTCGTGCCGGGCTGGGGACACGCCGTCGTGAACGACGCGGCTTCGCCGGCGTCGAACACCACGTACCGACCGTCGGAGGAGAGCGAGGGGCCCTCGAGCACGTCGGAGGCCGGTGTTCCGTCCGACGCAACCGAAGCGAGGGTCGTCGTCTGCGCGACGCGGTCGCGGACCCATGTCTCGTTGAGGTACGTGCCCGTGCCGTCGCCGCAGAACCGGCTCGGGAGACCCATGTTGCAGTACTGGCCGTTGAAGGCAACGACCTGCCCGTCGAAGCTGATCCCCGGGATCGCGCTATCACCCGCGAAGACTCCGGTCCCGCGCTGTCCGGCGTTGTTCACCGAGACCAGTTCGAGATCGCCGGTATCGAGATCCTTGACGACCGCCCCCTCGCGTCCGAGCGCGTCCGACCCGAGGAACGCGACGTGCCGGCCGTCGCCGGAGATCGCGGGGAAACGCGCCCACGCGCTCGCCCCACTCGACACGAGCGAGATCGCATCGGTGCTCCGATCGAGGAGGAAGACGCGGTCGCCCTGGCTCCCGCCCGTGAGGGGCGCGTCGGACGTGAACGTGACGTAGCGGTCGTCGGCGGAGATCGAACCGCCCATCCGCAGCACGATGTCGAACACCACCGCATTGACCTCGTGCCAGCGGTCCATGAAGTCAGCGGTGTCGCCGCCGACGGGCTGGCTGACATTGTAATGGATATTGCCGTCGCCGAGATGGCCGAACGGCACCGGCCGCGCGCCCGGAATCA
>DAIQOP010000237.1:0-6366 GCA_036787815.1 Actinomycetota bacterium | reverse complement strand
TCACTTCGAGCGAGATGTCACGAACTGCGACGACGTCGGCCTTGTAGACCTTGGAGACGTTCTCGAAGCGAATCATGAGTCCGTCAACGGTAGCAACCTCGGCCGGAGCAGGCGCAACTAGGACTCTCAGGTCGGGACACGACGGCGAACCGCATGCGCATGCGCCCGTACTTAGGCGCCCTCGTGTTGGCGGCGCCATTGGAGATACGCGGCGACGAAGGGGCCGAGGTCGCCATCGAGGACGGCCGCCACGTTGCCCGTCTCGTAGCGGGTGCGCTCGTCTTTCACGAGTTGGTACGGCGCCAATGTGTACGTGCGGATCTGGCTACCGAACGCGACATCGCGCTTCTCGCCCGACATCTCCTCCATGGCCTTGCGCCGCTCGTCACGCTGACGGGCCGCGAGGCGCGCGGCGAGGATCTGCATCGCCTTCGCCCGGTTCTGCAACTGCGACCGTTCGTTCTGGCACGACACGACGACACCGGTGGGAAGGTGCGTGATGCGCACGGCCGAATCGGTCACGTTGACGTGTTGCCCACCTGCACCCGAAGAACGGTAGGTGTCGATGCGGAGATCGTTGACGTCGATCTCGGGCGCCTCTTCCTGTTCGATCGCCGGCACGACGTCGAGCGACGCGAACGCGGTCTGGCGGCGAGCGTTGGCGTCGAACGGTGAGATCCGGATGAGCCGGTGCACGCCCTTCTCGCCGTGGAGCATCCCGTACGCATAGCGACCCTTCACGATGAAGGTGGCCGAGGAGATCCCGGCCTCGGTGCCCTCGCTGCGTTCGTCGAGCTCGACGTCGAAGCCCTCCTGCTGGGCCCAACGCGTGTACATGCGCAGCATCATGTCGGCCCAGTCCTGCGCGTCGGTGCCGCCCGCGCCGGAATGGACTTCGCAGATCGCGTCGCGCTCGTCGTGGTCGCCGGTGAAGAGCGCGCGCAGCTCGAGCTGGTCGAGCTCGACGGCCAGGCGTTTCGCGCCCGACTCGATCTCGCCCTCCACCGAGTCGTCGGCCTCTTCGCGGCCCAGCTCGAACAGCGTTTCGAGATCGGAGACGCGCGCCGCGAGGCCGTCGATGAGCTCGACGTCGTCGCGGACGCGCGCCATGTCGGTGGTGACGAGCCGCGCCTTGTCGGGGTCGTCCCAGAGGTCGGGGCGACTCGCGTCGGCCTCGAGCGCGACGAGGCGCTCGCGCGCGTCGTCGATGCGCAGGTACGTGTGCGCCTCGGTGACACGGCGGCGCAGATCGCGCAGATCATCGGTGAAGTCGCGCATGACCGGTTCGGCGCTGCCTCAGCGACCGTGACAGACCTTGAACTTCTTACCGCTTCCGCACCAACAGGGTTCGTTGCGGCCCGGCGTCTTGTCGACCTTCACGGGTTGGGCCGGAGGCGCTTCGGGCGCCGACGTCTGCATCGCCGAGGGCATCGGGCCGGCGCTCATCGCCGCGCCGCCGAGCATTCCCTCTTCGCCGGGCAGCGGCCGGTTCGCCGCCTGGAGGGCGGTCGAGCCCTGGACCGGGTCTTCGGGGGCGCTGTAGCTGAGCCGCCGCACGGGTTGGCGCGGCTTCTCGTCCTGCTCGAGCACCTGCACGTCGATGTGGAACATGTAGCGAACGAAGTTGTCCTCGATGATCCCCATCATGGCCTCGAACATGTCGAAGCCCTCGCGCTGCCACTCGGAGAGCGGATCGCGCTGACCCATCGCGCGGAGGTTGATGCCCTCCTGCAGGTAGTCCATCTCGTAGAGGTGCTCGCGCCAACCCTGGTCGATCATGGCGAGCATCACGCGCCGTTCGATCTCGCGCCACGCCTCGGTGCCGCCCGACTCGTCGGCGACGCTGCGTTCACGCTCCGCGTAGAGCTCGACGGCCTCCTCGCGCAGCATCTCCTGCACGGCCTTCTGAGAGCCGGCCGCGTCGATCTGCTCACGCGTGAGACGCACCGGGAAGTACTCGCGCACCGCGTTGAGCAGCTCTTCGACGTCCCACTCCTCGACGAACTCACCGGGGCAGAACTTGTCGATCAGCCGCGCGACCGCACCTTCCACCGCCTCGAGCGCCTCGGCGCGGAGATCCTCTCCGTCGAGGATCTGCTGGCGGCGCCGGTAGATGATCTTGCGCTGCTCGTTCATCACCTCGTCGTACTTGAGGACGTCCTTGCGGATCTCGAAGTTGCGGTCCTCGACGGTCCGCTGCGCGCGCTCGATGGCCTTGGAGACCATCTTCGCTTCGAGGGGCACGTCGTCGGGGAAGGCCGCGCCCATCACGCGGCTCATGAGCCCCGTCGCGAACAGCCGCATGAGCTCGTCTTCGAGCGAGAGGTAGAAGCGGCTCTCGCCGGGGTCGCCCTGGCGTCCGGCGCGACCACGGAGCTGGTTGTCGATGCGACGACTCTCGTGGCGCTCGGTGCCGAGGACGTAGAGACCGCCGAGCTCGCGCACCTTGTCGCCTTCGGCCCTGCACTCGGTCGTGAAGCGCTCGACGAGCGCGAGGAACTTCTCGGGCTCCTCGGTGTCGTCGAGCCCCTGCTTCTGCATCTCGGTGCGGGCCAACCCCTCGGGGTTGCCACCGAGGAGGATGTCGACGCCCCGGCCGGCCATGTTCGTGGCCACGGTGACACCGTAGAGCTGCCCGGCCTGGGCGATGACGTTCGCTTCCTTCTCGTGCTGCTTGGCGTTGAGCACCTGGTGCGGCACGCCCCGCTTCTCGAGCTGGCGCGACAACTTCTCCGACTGCTCGACCGAGATGGTTCCGACGAGCACCGGCTGGCCGGTCTCGTGCCGCTCGAAGAGGTCGGACACGACGGCCTCGACCTTCGCGGCCTCGGTCTTGTAGATGAGGTCGGGCTGGTCGGCCCGCACCATCGGGCGGTTGGTGGGGATCGGCACGACGGAGATGTCGTAGGTGTGCGCGAACTCGCCGGCCTCCGTGTACGCGGTACCGGTCATGCCCGAGAGCTTGTCGTAGAGGCGGAAGTAGTTCTGGAGGGTGACGGTCGCGAGGGTCTGGTTCTCCTCCTTGATCCGCACGCCCTCCTTCGCCTCGACGGCCTGGTGCAGCCCTTCGCTCCAGCGCCTTCCCTCGAGGATCCGGCCGGTGAACTCGTCGACGATCTTCACCTCGCCGTCGGCCACGATGTAGTCGTCGTCGCGCTTGAAGAGCTCCTTGGCGCGCAGCGCGGCCTGGAGCTGGTGCACGTAGTTCTGGTTGAAGTCGTCGTAGAGGTTGGCGATGCTCAGCGCGTCTTCGACGCGGCCGATGCCTTCGTCGGTCGGCACGACGGTGCGCTTCGCCTCGTCGACCTCGTAGTCGCGCTCGCGCTGCAGGCCACGCACGATGCGCGCGAACTGGTGGTACATGTCGGCCGCGTCGGCGACCTGGCCCGAGATGATGAGCGGCGTGCGCGCCTCGTCGATGAGGATCGAGTCGACCTCGTCGACGATCGCGAAGTAGTGGCCGCGCTGGGTCTGCTGCTCGCGCGACTCGCACATGTTGTCGCGCAGGTAGTCGAACCCGAACTCGTTGTTGGTGCCGTACGTGATGTCGGCCGCGTACTGCGCGCGCTTCACGTCGGGCGGATCGTCGTTCGGGAACACCACGCCGACCTCGAGACCGAGGAACCGGTGGACGCGTCCCATCCACTGCGCGTCGCGGCGCGCGAGATAGTCGTTGACGGTGACGAGGTGGACGCCGCGCCCGGTGAGCGCGTTGAGGTACGCGGGCAGCGTCGAGACGAGGGTCTTGCCCTCGCCCGTCTTCATCTCCGCGACCCAGCCGAAGTGCAACGCCGCGCCGCCCATCACCTGGACGTCGAAGTGGCGCTGCCCGAGCACACGCCGGGCCGCCTCGCGGGTGGTGGCGAACGCCTCGGGGAGCAGGTCGTCGAGGTCTTCGCCGCGCTCGATGCGCGTCTTGAAATCAGCCGTGAGCGCGCGCAGCTGGTCGTCGGAGCGGCGCTCCATCTCGGGCTCGAAGGCGGCGACGGCGGGCACCACCGATTCGACGATCTTGAGCTTCTTGCCCTCGCCGGCGTGGAGGATGCGTTGGAACAGGCTCATGCGGCGCGCAAGTGTACCGGGGCAGTGTGCCGGCACCGATCGCCCGCGGAATTCACCGAGAATCCCGTCATTCCGCGTCGAGGAGCCGCTCTCGCACCGCGAGGGTGGCGGCCTCGGTCCGCGAGCGCACGTGGAGCTTCTCCAGGATGTTGCGGACGTGGTTCTTCACGGTGTTCGGCGAGATGAACAGCTCGGTCGCGATCTCGCGATTCGGCAGGCCCTCGACGACCAGTCGCAGCACGTCGAGCTCACGACCGGTGAGGGGACCCGACTCGTCGGGGAAGCGGCGCAGCAGCGCACCGAACCGATCGATGACCTTGCCCGTCATCGTCGGCGGGATCACGCCCTGGTCGCGGGCGACCGCCCGGATCGCGTCGGCGACCTCGTCGACCGACGCGTCCTTCAGCAGATAGCCCGTCGCACCGCTCCGTACCGAGTCGAAGAGATCCTCTTCGTCCTGCGAGCCGGTGAGCACCAGCACCTTCGTGTCGGGCAGCGCGACGCGGATGCGGGCGATCGCGCCGGCGCCCGAGCCTTCCGGCATGCGGACGTCCATGACCACGACGTCGGGGCGCAGGCGGAGCGCTTCGCCGAGCGCGTCGTCGCCGTTGACGGCCTCACCGGCGACCTCGACGTCGTCGACGCCCGCGAGCGCGAGACCGAGGCCCTCACGGACCAGAGCGTGCTCGTCGACGAGCAGCACGCGGACGATTCCGTCCGCAGCGACCGGTTCCACGGCTGCCGTCGCTCAGCCCGTCGCCTCGATGAGGCCGAGCCGCCCGTCGCGCCGCCGGTACACGACCGACGCTCGACCGCTCTCGCTGCTGGTGAACAGGAAGAAGTCGTGGCCGAGCATCTCCATCTGGAGCGCGGCCTCCTCGGTGTCCATCGGTTTCGTCGCGAAGAGCTTGGTGCGGACGATCTCGAGCGCGCCGTCGCTCTCGGCCGCCTCCTCGAGATCGAACGCGAGATCGGCGGCTTCGTCGTCGCCGCGAACGGCCTGCGCCACCGAACCGGTGCCGGTGCCCGCCAGACGCGCGGCACGGTGCGGGCCCCCGTGACGCCCGACGAGGCGGCGCTCGTGGAGCCGGCGCATCTGCTGGGTGACCTTCTGGATCGCGAGATCGAGCGCGGCAGGCTGCTCGGCCGCGGATGCGACGCCCTTCACGAGCTGACCCTTGAGGTGGATGAGGATCTCGCAGGTGTGGGCGTCGACGTTGCGGCGGCTCGCCATGTCGGAGAACTCGACCTCGACGAGGCGCGCGTCGGTGGCGAAGCGCTCCAGGTGCGCGACCTTCTTGCGGGTGGCCTCGCGAAGGGTTGGGGTTACCTCCGCATGGCGTGCGTTGACGACGACGTCCACCGTCACGCAGCCGAGGTCAAGCGGCTGCGCCCGCACCGGTCATCTTCGAAGTATAGGCAGGTCGGAGGGCACACCGACCTGGTCACCGAGGTCGCGGCGGCGTGGCCGCGGCCGTGACTGCGACCACCCGGCGCGCGCCGCCGCGCCGCAGCGCCCCCGCGGCCGCGCCGAGCGTCGCCCCGGTGGTGACGACGTCGTCCACGAGCAGCACCGAGCGGCACCGGGCGCCGGTGCCGGCCGGATGCAGCGGCGGCCCCGGGCTCCGGGCCTTCCGGCCGAGGCCGGTCTGGGCGGGCCCGGCGTCGCGGACGAGCAGCCGGGCGGCGGGCAGGTCGAGGCGACGCGCGACGGCCCGCGCGAGGAGCTCCCCGTGGTCGAAGCCGCTCCGGCGGCGGTGCCCGGCGCTGGCCGGTGCCCAGGTGACCACGGCGGCGGGCCCCGGGTGCTCCGGAAGCGCTCGTACCATCGCATCGGCGAGCCACGGGAGCGGGCCCCGCTCGTTGCGGTACTTCACCCGGGCGACGATCTCGCGCGCGACGCCCTCGTAGGCGAAGGCCGCGCCCCACGCGTCGAGGGTAGGAGGAACGGCCAGCACCGGCGCCCGGCGCAGCCCGGCGGCGCACGCCGGGCACACCGGGCACACCGGGTCGGCGATCCGGCCGCACCCCGCGCAGCGGACGGGGAAGAGGGCTCCCACCACCGCCGTGATCACGTTGCCACCCGTCCGCATCCCGACACCCTACGGACGCGCTGCGACACCCAACCCCCCGCCGCGTCGGGCCCTGGAATGCCTCTGCCACACATGCGATGCGCACGCATTCCAGGGCGACGCGCCACCGGCCGCCGCGCGCCCGGGGCTTGGTACTGCACCTATGCCGTATGCGGCGGCGGGTTCAAGTGGTGCGCGCAATTTCTTGGTGAGCGTTCCAGTGTTGATGGGC
>DAIQOP010000236.1:0-6387 GCA_036787815.1 Actinomycetota bacterium | reverse complement strand
GTACCCGCCGTACACACCGACCTCGCATTCCGGCACCTGTGCCGCGGCGGTGCCCCGCAACTGCTTCACGACCTCGACGACGTGCGCGATGCCGAGCACGTAGGCGTGCGAGAGCAGGCCGCCGTGGGTGTTGAACGGGAGCCGACCACCGTCGTGGTGCAGCGTGTCGCCCTCGACGAACCTGCCGGCCTCACCCTTCGGGCAGAAGCCCATGTCTTCGATCTGCATCAGCGACACGACCGTGAAGGGGTCGTAGACCGTGAGCACGTCGACGTCGGCCGGCGTGAGCCCGGCCATCGCGAAGGCGCCCGGCGCGCTGAACACCTGCGGGGTGCTGGTGAAGGCCTGCTGCAACGCCCAGTGGGTGCCCGATCCCGAGTAGCCCTCGCCGACACCGGCCACGACCACGGGATCGCGGCGCAGGTCGCGCGCCCGCTCGACGCTCGTGGTCACGTACGCCGCACCTCCGTCGGAGATGAGGCACGAGTCGAGGAGCCGCAACGGATCGGCGAGCATCGGCGCGGCGAGGTAGTCGGCCATCTCCATCGGGCGTCCGTGCATCACCGCGGCCGGGTTCAGGTTCGCGTGGCGGCGGCACGCGAGGGCGATCGCACCGAACTGCTCCTCGGTGGTCCCGAACTCGATCATGTGCCGCCGCATGATCGTCGCGAAGTAGACGGGTTGGGGGAACCAGCCGAACGGGACCTCGAGGTTCTGCTTCAGCGACTGTGCGGCGTGGACCTCGCCCGGGCCGCCCGTCATCGAGCCCCGCTGGGTCGCCCATGCGACCGCGAACACGTTGAGCACGTGCCGGGCCCTGCCCTGGGCGACGGCGCCCGCGGCAAGGTGGGGAGCCGTCGCGGCCCACGCCATGCCGCCGCCCCACGGCGACGACCAGATCTCGTGGCTGGTACCGAAGTGCTGGTGGAACGCGGCGACGTCGAAGTCGGGGAACGCACCCGAGTAGGTGAGCCCGTCGATGTCTCCCGGCTCCAACCCCGCGTCGGCGATCGCCCGCTCGGCCGCTTCACCCGCGATCTCGCGCGCGCTCCGACCCGACGCCTTCGTGTACGCCGTCTCGCCGATGCCCGCGATCGCCACCTGGCCCGACACGTCGTCGAGCGCGGTCGCGTGGCCCCAATCGGCCGTGCTCATCGTCGCACGCGCGGGTGCTCGCGGTCGGTGCGCCACTCGTCCCGCCGGTGGCGCGTGCTCTCCGTCGCGGCGGTCACGGCGGCGACGCTAGCGGCCCCGGTCGCGCGCCCGCAGGGGCGAATCTGACGATCCGTCAGGTGCCGGGGTACCGTGCCGCGAGAGTCTCAGCACCGAGAGTCTCAGCACCGAGAGTCAGCACGGTCCGCCGGAAGGGAACACGCATGGGAATGCCGAGCGATGTCGGCATCATCGACCTGATGATCGGGTTCCCGGTCGCCGATCGTCGGCACCACTACGACTTCCTGCGCTCGCAGCTGCACGACAAGGAGTCGCTCGAAGACTTCGAGTTCCCCGTGCAGTACATGTTCAAGGACGTGCCCAAGGTCGAGGAGAAGTCCGACCCGGTCGCGTACCTGCTCGAGCTGATGGACCGCTACAACATCGAGAAGGGCATGGTCGGCGCGTCGGAGGTCGGCGACGCCGGCTACCGGGCGATGAAGGACCACCCCGACCGCTTCTTCGGGTCGTTCCAGGTCGACCCGAACGCGGGCATGGACGGCGTGCGCGACCTCGTCCGGGCGTACGAGGAGGTGGGCATCAAGGCGGCCACCGCGTTCCCGGCCGGGCTCAACCCCCAGGTCGCGATCAACGACAAGCGGTTCTACCCGCTCTACGCCAAGTGCGTGGAGCTCGACATCCCGATCTGCGTGTGCGCCGGAGTGCCGGGGCCACGGGTGCCCATGGCACCACAGCGCGTCGAGTTGATCGACGAGGTCTGCTGGTACTTCCCCGAGCTCAAGTTCGTCACCCGGCACGGGTGCGAACCGTGGGCCGACCTCGCGGTGAAGCTCATGCTCAAGTGGCCGAACCTCTACTACTCCACGAGCGCGTTCGCCCCGAAGCACTACCCCAAGGACATCGTCAACTACGCGAACACGCGCGGCGCCGACAAGATCATGTACGCCGGCTACTTCCCGATGGGGTTGTCGCTCGAGCGGATCTTCACCGACATGCCCGCCGTGCCCTTCCGCGACCACGTCTGGCCGAAGTTCCTGCGTGAGAACGCGGTCCGCGTCTTCAAGCTCGATGAGTAGGGATCTCAAGTGACAGCTGCGTTTGATGCCGCACGCGCGGGTGGCGTGGTCGACACCGCGGTCGGCATGCCCAAGTCGCGCGAGGAGATGTACGAGTTCTACGGGTTCATCCGCAAGCAGACCCGCGACACCGCGAGCCGCGAGGGCGAGGGCGGGCTCGAGTTCCCGGCCGGGTACATGTTCAAAGACGTGCCCAAGTGGGAAGCCGGCGAGCTCGACGATCCCGTGGCGTTCCTCGTCGCCGAGCTCGATCGCCACGGCATCACGCAGGCCATCGTCTCCGTCGAGGACGAGGCGGGGCAGCGGGCCGTTCGTGAGCACCCCGACCGGTTCTTCGCGAGCATCGGCATCGACCCGAACGACGGCATGGACGCGGTGCGCAAGATCGCGCGCTACGCCAAGGAGTGGGATCTCAAGGCCGTCGGGGCGTTCCCGGCCGGCTTGTACCCGCAGGTCGCGCTGAACGACAAGAAGTTCTTCCCGATCTACGCCAAGTGCATCGAGGTCGACGTCACCTTCGCGTCGACGGTCGGGATCCCCGGCCCCCGCATCCCGTTCGCGCCGCAGCACGTCGAGATGCTCGACGAGATCTGCTGGTTCTTCCCCGAGCTGCGCTTCGTCACCCGGCACGGCTGCGAGCCGTGGACCGCGCTGGCGGTGAAGCTCATGCTCAAGTGGCCGAACCTGTACTACTCCACCACCGCGTTCGCGCCCAAGCACTACCCGAAGGACATCGTCAACTACGCGAACACCCGCGGTGCCGACAAGGTGATGTTCAGCGGCTACTTCCCCGCCGGCCTCACCTACGACCGGCAGTTCGCCGAGCTTCCCGAGGTCGCCTTCCGAGACAACGTGTGGCCGAAGTTCCTGCGCGAGAACGCGCAGCGGGCGTTCAAGCTGCCGAGCGCCTGAGCATGGGAACGGCGTTCGAGGCCGCGCAGGCCGGTGGCGTGATCGACCTCTT
Organism: Actinomycetota bacterium; assembly: GCA_036787815.1. Lineage (GTDB taxonomy): Bacteria > Actinomycetota > Acidimicrobiia > IMCC26256 > PALSA-610 > DATBAK01. Next base: position 3,174 of record DAIQOP010000236.1, on the reverse strand, counting down.
CCTCGGTCTGCCCGACTCGAAGGACAAGCAGGCGCGCAAGTTCGACAAGATCCGCGACATCGCCAACGACGCCGAGACCAAAGAGATGGCGATGCCGGCCCAGTACATGTTCAAGGGCGTGCCCACCTACGACGAAGTCGACGATCCGGTCGCGCTCGCGCTGGGTGAGATGGACAAGCACAACGTCACGCGTGCGCTCCTCGGCGTGCACGAGAACGAGGACGCCAAGCGCGGCTTCCGCGACCATCCCGACCGCTTCCTCGGCATGTTCAACGTCGACCCGAACCAGGGCATGGACGGGGTACGCGCGCTCGAGCACGCGGTGAAGGAGATCGGCGTGCACGCCGCGCACACGTGGGGAACGGGTTTGAACCCCCAGGTTCCCATCGGCGACAAGAAGATGTACCCGATCTACGCGAAGTGCGTGGAGCTGGATGTGCCGATCGTGATCTACGCGGGCGTGCCCGGACCCCGGATCCCGATGTACCCGCAGACCGTCGACCAACTCGACGAGATCTGCTGGTTCTTCCCGGAGCTCAAGGTCATCGTGCGCCACGGTGCCGAGCCCTGGACCGCGCTGATGGTGAAGCTCCTGCTCAAGTGGCCCAACCTCTACTACTCCACCAGCGCGTTCGCGCCCAAGCACTACCCGCCCGACATCATCCACTACGCCAACACGCGCGGCGCCGACAAGGTCATGTACGCCGGCTACTACGCGGCGGGACTGACGCTCGACCGCATCTTCTCGGAGCTGCCGGCGGTGCCCTTCCGCGACCACGTCTGGCCCAAGTTCCTGCGCGAGAACGCGCAACGGGTCTTCGGCCTCTCGAGCTGAGAAAGCGACCGCCCATGGGACCGCTCGAGGGTGTCAAGGTCATCGAGATCCCCAACATCGGGCCGATGCAGTTCGCCGGAATGCTGCTCTCGGATCTCGGCGCCGAGGTGTTGCGCCTCGACCGGGCCAGCGACGCACCGAACGGCGCGACCGTCGGTGGCGCGAGCTTCGTGTCGCCGTACTCCGTGCTCGACCGCGGCCGCAGGAGCGCGGCGATCGACCTGAAGGCCCCCGGTTCGGCCGAGGTCGTCCTCCGGCTGTGCGAGCAGGCCGATGTGCTCATCGAGGGCTTCCGGCCGGGTGTCGCGGAGCGTCTCGGGATCGGACCGGAACCGTGCCGGGCCCGTAACCCGCGCCTCGTGTACGGGCGGATGACGGGCTGGGGGCAGGACGGCCCCTTCGCCGGCGACGTCGGGCACGACGTCAACTACATCGCACTCGCGGGCGCCCTCGCGTCGTTCGGCCCCGCGGGCGGGCCGCCGGTGTTCCCCATCAATCTCGTGGCCGACTTCGGCGGTGGCGGCGCGTTGCTCGTCACCGGCATCCTCGCCGCGCTCCTGGAGCGGGCCCGTTCGGGGCTCGGCCAGGTGATCGACGCCGCGATGGTCGACGGCAGCGCGCAGCTCCTGAACATCTTCGTCGGGCTCGACGCGATGGGAACGTGGGGCCCACGCGGCACGAACTTCCCCGACGGTGGCGCGCACTTCTACAACGTGTACGAGACCGCCGACGGCGAGTGGGTCTCGATCGGGTCGTACGAGCCGAAGTTCTACGCGAACCTGCTCGCCCTGCTCGACCTCGACGACCTCGGCCCCGAGTCGCAGATGGATCGCGAGCAGTGGCCCGCGCTCAAGGTGCGGTTCGCCGAGATCTTCCGCACCCGCACACGCGACGAGTGGGTGGCGCACTTCGCGGGGCACGAGGTGTGCTTCGCTCCGGTGCTCACGATGACCGAGGCGCGGGCCCACCCGCACAACGTGGCCCGGCGCACGTTCATCGAGGTGGAGGGTGCGCCGCAGCCCGCTCCCGCGCCGAGGTTCGACCGCACGCCGATGGAAGTGCGGCGCGCGCCGGTCGCCGCCGGGGTCGACACCGACGCGGCCCTCACCGACTGGGGCTTCTCCCCCACCGAGATCGACGCCCTGGTGTCCGCGGGCACGTTGGCGCGCGCGCCGCGCTGACGGCCGGCTCGCCCGGGTGCACTCTCGTCAGACCGGCGCCGGCGCGACGGATCGCTTCCCAGATCCGTTCGCTTATCATGACCGCACTCCGTGGGACGAGGGAGACGTTTGGATGTTGCTCATCTTCGGCATGCGCAATCGGGTCCACCAACACGGGCCCTGCGTCGCCGCCAGCTGCCCGCGCTGCCACAACGAGGTCGTGCTCGCCTACCTCGTGGTCACCCGCTGGTTCACGCTGTTCTTCGTGCCGCTGATCCCGTTCGGTCGCCGCCGTATGCTCGTCTGCCCGATCTGCCACTGGCAACGCGAGGTGAAGAAGGACGGGGAGCCGCTCGCGCTCGAGATGATCGGCATCACCGCGCGCTGGCAGGCCCACGAGCTCGCCGACGACGAGTACGGTCGCCGGGTCGACGCCTTCTGGAGCTTCACGGGCGACAGTTCGACGGCCGTTCCGGAGCCGCCGGGTACGTGAGCACGCCCCCGGGCGCGACCGCGATCGGAACCCGCGCACCGCGTTCCGGCACCGCATCGGGCTCGACGGTGACCTCGAGCGCCGGGCCGTCGTCGAGCGTCACCCGCACCCGGAACCGGGCCCCACGGAATCCGACGTCGGTGACCACACCGACGAGCGCGCCCCCATCGGCGATCGAGAGCGCGTCGGGTCGCAACACGACGCGCGCCGGCCCGTCGAGCTGAACACCGGCCGGCAACGCGCCCCACCGCGTCGCCGCGACGCCTCCGGAGACCACCGCGTCGAGCACGGGCCCGAAGCCGAGGAACCGTGCGACCCACTCGTCGCACGGTGCGCGCCACAGCTCGGCGGGCGGTCCGCTCTGCACCACGCGCCCGTCGCGCAAGAGCACGACGCGGTCCGCGAGGGCCATGGCTTCGTCGTGGTCGTGGGTCACGACAAGTGCGGGAACGTCGGCCGCCCGCAGCACGGTCCGCAGGTCGTCGACCAGCCGGTCGTGCAGGAGCCGGTCGAGCGATCCGAGCGGTTCGTCGAGCATCAACACCCGCGGACGCGGCGCCAACGTGCGGGCCAGAGCAACCCGCTGCTGCTCCCCACCCGAGATCTGCGAGACCCGCCGGCCACCGAGCGCGCCGAGTCCGACGAGCGCGAGCACTTCGTCGGCCCGCGCGGCGCGCGCGTCGCTC
>DAIQOP010000235.1:0-6414 GCA_036787815.1 Actinomycetota bacterium | reverse complement strand
CCGCCGTTGCTCCTCGGGGTCGAAGTCGCAGGTGGTGTTGTGATCTTCGACCCGGCCCATCCGGGGGATCGCGCCGGCGGTGAAGAGGAGCGCCTCGGCCAGGGAGGTCTTGCCGGCCCCCCCGTGGCCGACGAGGGCGACATTGCGCAATTTCGAGGTCGGGAACGTGTTCACAAACCCCCCTGTCTCGTTGGCTGGAGGCTGATTGTAGGAACCGCAGCACCGGCGAGCACGCGGCGAGCAGCGCAAATGCCTTCACTCGGGTCGCGATCGCGCCGATGCCTCTGCATCGGGTGGGCTGGCGAGGTTGATCGCCAACCCTGGGGAAGCCGCAATGCGAGCAAGTTCCGTAGTTCGTCGTCGCGCCGTGATCGTGATGACCGGAGTGCTGACGTTGGCGTTGCTGCCGGCGTTGGCCGCGCAGCCGGGCGCCGGTGTGGCGGCAGCCGTCGGTGGTCCCGATGTCGGCAGCCAGCAGCCGAGCATCGCCTGGGAATCGCCGGCCCTGATGAACGCCGATCTCGACGCGATGGTCGCGGCCGGGATGACATGGGTGCGCGCCGACTTCTACTGGTCGGCGATCGAGCTCCAGCGCGGCCGGTTCTCGTGGACCGCGACCGACACGTTCGTCCGCGCCGCGACCGCACGCGGTCTGCGGGTCCTCGCGCTCGCCGACTACACACCCAGCTGGGCGCGATCGGGCCCGACCGACAAGTACCCGCCCACGAACCCGAGCGACTACGCGACGTTCGTACAGACGGCCGCGCAGCGCTACGCGCCGATGGGTGTGCACGCGTGGGAGATCTGGAACGAGCCGAACAACGCGATGTTCTGGGCACCGCGCGCGGATCCGGCCGCGTACACGACGCTGCTGCGGCTCGCGGGCGCGGCGATCAAGCAAGCCGATCCCTCCGCGACGGTGGTGACGGGAGGTCTCTCGCCCGCGACCGACAACGGTCACGACGTCGCGCCGTTCACGTTCCTCGCGTCGATCTACGCGCACGGCGGCCGCACGAGCTTCGACGCGGTCGGCTACCACCCCTACTCGTATCCCTACGCGCCGATGTACGCGGCCACGTGGAACACCTTCTACCGGACCCCCGACGTGCACGCGCTCATGGCGGCCAACGGTGACGGCGCGAAGCAGGTGTGGGGCACCGAGGTGGGGTTCGCGACCGGCACCGACGCCAAGGCCGTGAGCGCCGCGGCGCAGGCCGCCGACATCTCCGGGGCGATCGACCAGTGGACCAGTTGGAGCTTCCACGGTCCGATCTTCTTCTACACGATCCGCGATCTCGGAACGAACCCCGCCGACGTGAACCAGAACATGGGCATGGTCGACCACGCCGGTGTGCCCAAGCCGGTGTTCGCGGCCGTCCGGCGCCAGCTGCAGGCACCGCGCGACGTGCGCGCGGTCGCCTCGAGCGGTGGAGCCCGCGTGACCTGGTCGCCGCCAATGTGGGACTACGGGCAGCCGATCACCAGCTACCGGGTGATCGCGAGCGCGAGCGGCGCGACGATGACGGTCGGCGGCGACGCGCGCTCGGCCGACTTCGCCCTCGGGCTCGGCACCACGGAGCGGTTCACGGTCGTGCCGATGCGGGGGAGCAGCGCGGGCGTCGGGTCGGAGGTGTCGAACATGGTCGCTCCGAGCGCGCCGAACATCGTGCCGGGCGTGGCGGTGGTCGCCAAGCCTCGATCGGGCACCACGATCCTGCGGATTCCCGTGACGCTCGACGCCCCCGGTGCGGTGGCCGCGTCCGTGCACTTCGCGACGGCATCGTTCCCGCCCAGTGTCAACGCCCGCCCCGGCGTCGACTACGTGAGTCGCTCGGGATCGCTCGTGTTCGCGCCGGGCCAGACCCGGGCGTACATCGACGTCACCGTGAAGGCCAACACCACGGTGGTTCCCAACGACGTGTTCTTCGTGGTGTTCAGCCGGGCCCGGATGGCCAACATCGGCGGGTACTACGGCCTCGGCCTCGGGGTCATCGCCTGACCGGCGGGTCGCGTCCCGGCCCCGACGTCCACGGCACCCCGGCGGTACCCTGGTAGCGTTGCTCGCGGACGCGAGCGCGTGGGCGGTGCTTCCCGCACACCGTCTCGGGGAAGGGTCCCCGAGAGAGCCGGCCCTCGAGAACGCGATCCGGAAGGGAAATACCGGGATGCTCGACCGACATTGGCGAGCGGGAGTCGAACGGGGCCTGCAGCCGCTCGGTGACCGGCTGCGCCGGATCGGTGTGACGCCCGATGCGTTGACCGCGTTCGGGCTGGTCGCGTCGGCCGTGACCGCCGTGCTCATCGGTTCGGGTCATCTCGTGTGGGGTGTCGTCGGGATCGCCGTGAGCGGCCTCGGCGACCTGCTCGACGGCGCCGTCGCCCGCCGCACGGGCCAGTCGTCCGCACGTGGCGCGTTCTTCGACTCGGTTGCCGACCGGGTCTCCGACGCGTTGCTGCTCGGCGGCGTCGCCTGGTACCTCGCCCCGCGCAACCCCCACCTCCCGGTGCTGGTGCTCGCGGTCGCGGGTCTCTCGATGGTCATCTCCTACGAGCGCGCGAAGGCCGAGTCGCTCGGCGTGCAGGCGCGCGGCGGCCTCATGGAACGGGCCGAACGGTTCGTGTTCCTCGGGTTCGGCTGCGCGTTCGACGTGCTCGTGCCGGTGATGTGGGTGATGCTCGTCCTCACGGCCTTCACGGCCGTGCAGCGGTTCGTGATCGTCTGGCGCCGGGCCGACCGGCCCGCACGTCCGCCCCGTCAGCGGCGTGAGCCGCGTCGCGAGCGGCGGCCGTTCGCGTCCCCCCGGATCGACGGTGGTTCGCCCCGGCTGCGCTCGTGGTGGGAGACCCGCCGCCCGCGCGACCGTTCGAAGCCGCGCCACCTGGCGTCGCGCCGCCGCACGCGGCCCTGACCACGCGTGTCGGCATCCGATCCCGCGGCCGGGTCGTCGATCGGCGCGGAAGCAGCCGTCCGTGACCGATCGGGCCACACACCGCTCGGCGGCCGCGCGACCTACCTCGCGTACCGTGCCGGCGCGCTGATCGCGCGGGCGGTTCCGCCCGGGGTGGGTCGGCCGCTCGCCACCGGCGCCGGCCGCGCCCTCAGCCTCGCGATGCCGGCACGGCGCCGTATGGCGGAGCGGCACATGCGCCGCGCGAGCCGTGGACGGCTCGAGGGCTCCGCGTTGCGCAGGGCGGTCACCGGCACCTTCGACTCGTACGCGCGGTACTGGCTCGAGATGTTCCGCCTGCCGTACGAGGCGCACGGCGCCGACTTCGCCAGGGACTTCGAGGTCGAGGGTTACGAGCACGTGGAAGCCGGTCTCGCCGCCGGCCACGGGGTGATCCTCGCGTTGCCGCACCTCGGTGGGTGGGAGTACGCGGGTGCGTGGGCGACCCAGGTGAAGGGCAACCGGCTGCTCGTCGTCGTCGAGCCGGTCGAGCCGCCGGAGCTGTTCGAGTGGTTCGTCGAGGTGCGCGCCGCGATGGGCATGACGGTCGTCGCGCTCGGCCCGAAGGCCGCGAGCGCCTCGTTGCGCGCCCTGCGCGACAACTGGCTGCTCGCCCTCGTGTGCGACCGCGACCTGCAGGGCGACGGCGTCGCGGTCGAGTTCTTCGGGGAGACCACGACGATGCCGGCCGGTCCAGCGACGCTCGCGCTCCGTACCGGGGCGGTCATCGTGCCGGTGGCGGTGTACTTCCGGCCCGGCGGAGGTCATCATGCGGTGGTGCGACCCCCGATCGATACGACGCGACGCGGCTCGGTCCGCGACGACGTCGGGCGCATCACCCAGTCGCTCGCGACCGAGTTCGAGGGGCTGATCTCGGCCGAACCGCAGCAGTGGCATCTCCTCCAGCCCAACTGGCCGAGCGACACACCAGCAGCGGAGCGCGCGTGACCGCGCGGCGAACGGCTCCAGTGCGCGGCAGTGGAGCGCGCACAAGGATGTCGGTGTAATGCGGGTGCTCATGGTGTGCCCGTACTCGCTCACCCGCCCCGGCGGCGTGCAGGCCCAGGCGCTCGGGCTCACGCGCGAGCTGCGCAAGCTCGGCATCGACGTGCGGTTGCTCGGTCCCTGCGACGGCCCGCCTCCGGGCCCCGGCGTCATCTCGATCGGCCCGAGTCGCAATTGGGAGAGCAACGGATCGCTGGCACCGATCTCGACCGGCAAGGTCGTCGCGCAGCGCACCCTCGACGTGTGCGAGCGGCTCGAACCCGACGTCGTGCATCTGCACGAGCCGATCGTCCCCGGCCCCGCGCTCGCGCTGCTCGTGGATCGCGACCAGCCGATGATCGGCACCTTCCACATCTCGGGCGACGTCGGTCGCGAATGGTTGCTCCCCGCGCTTCGCACCCGGCTCGAGCGACTCTCCGCGCGGGTCGCGGTGTCGGAGGCCGCGCGCGCGACGGCGGTGCGTGTCTACGGCCCTTCGGACATCCGGCTGCTCTGGAACGGCATCGAGGTCGATCGCTTCGCGAACGCCGAGCCATGGCCGGCGCGCCGGCCCGCGGTGTTGTTCGTCGGTCGCCACGAGCCGCGCAAGGGCCTGAGCGTGCTGCTCGACGCGTGGGCGGGGATCGACCGAGACGCGGTGCTCTGGGTCGCCGGTAGCGGTCCGCAGACCGACGCGCTCGCGCGTCGCGGAGTGCCGGACGTCGAGTGGGTCGGTGCCGTCACCGACGACGAGCGCAACCGGCGGCTGCGCGCGGCGACGGTGTTCTGTGCGCCGGCGGTGCGCAGCGAGTCGTTCGGCGTGGTGCTGCTCGAGGCCATGGCCGCCGGCACCGCGATCGTCGCGTCGAAGATCGACGGCTACGCGAACGTCGCGCGCGACGGTCGCGAAGGGTTGCTCGCCACCCCCGACGACCCGAACGCGTTGCGTGAGGCCCTGCGCCGGGCGCTCGACGACGCCGAGTTGCGGGCCCGGCTCGTGGCCGCCGGGCGGCAGCGGGCCGACGAGCTCTCGATGGCCCGGCTCGCGGAGGCCTATGGCGACCTCTACGAGGAGGCCGTAAAGCAAGGCTGAGTGCCTCTACACTGAGGCATTCCCCCAGTCGCGAAAGGCAGCGACCGTGCTCCCAGTCATCATCATCATCGTCCTCGTCGTCCTGGTCCTCCTCTTCTTCGTCGCCCAATACAACGGGCTCGTCCGCCTGCGCAACCGGGGCGACAACGCGTGGTCGCAGATCGACGTCCAGCTCAAGCGCCGCCACGACCTCATCCCGAACCTCATCGAGACGGTCAAGGGCTACGCCGCGCACGAGTCGGGCACCCTCGAAGCGGTGGTCCAGGCCCGCAACGCCGCGATGAGCGCGCAGGGGCCGCAGGCATCGGCCCAGGCGGAGAACGCGCTGACGGGCGCCCTGAAGTCGATCTTCGCCCTGGCCGAGGCGTATCCCGACCTCAAGGCGAACCAGAACTTCCTGGCCCTGCAGGAGGAGCTCACCTCGACCGAGGACCGCATCTCCTACGCCCGCCAGTTCTACAACGACACCGTCTTGAAGTACGACAACAAGATCGAGACGTTCCCGTCGAACACGATCGCCGGCATGTTCAACTTCAAGCCGCGCGAGTACTTCCAGACGGACGACGCGACCGACCGCGAAGTGCCGAAGGTCCAGTTCTAAGCACGCGGTTCCCACACCGACCGCCCGGCACCGAGGTTCCTCGTGTACGAACAGATCGCCGCGAACAAGCGGCGCACGGTCGTGATGATCGCGGCCTTCGCGCTGCTCGTCTTCGCGACCGTCGCCGTCATCAACTACTTCACGCGCTTCGGGCTCATCGGGTTCGTGATCGCGGCCGTCATCGCGATCGGCGGCTCGTTCGCGTCGTACTACAACTCCGACAAGATCGCGCTCGCGATGAGCCGCGCGAAGCCGGCCGACCCGCAGACGTACGCGCGGTTCCACAACCTCGTTGAAGGCCTCTGCATCGCGGCCGGCCTGCCGAAGCCACGGCTCTACGTCATCGACGACCCGGCGCCGAACGCGTTCGCGACCGGGCGCAGCCCGCAGCACGCCGCGATCGCGGTCACGTCGGGCCTGCTCGAGAAGATGAACCGGGTCGAGCTCGAGGGCGTGCTCGCGCACGAGCTCAGCCACGTGAAGAACTACGACACGCTGGTGATGACGCTCGCCGTCACCATGGTGGGCATCATCGCGTTGCTGTCCGACTTCTTCCTGCGCTTCATGTTCTGGGGCGGTGGGCGCGACCGGCGCGACAGCAACGACGCGGGCCCGCTCGGCGTGATCCTCGCGGTGTTCGGCTTGCTGCTCCTCGTCCTCGCGCCGATCATCGCGTCGCTGATGCAGATGGCGATCAGTCGCCGGCGCGAGTACCAGGCCGACGCGTCGGGCGTGCTGCTCACCCGCTACCCGCCGGGGTTGATCTCCGCGCTCGAGAAGCTGCGTGC
>DAIQOP010000026.1:14410-22161 GCA_036787815.1 Actinomycetota bacterium | reverse complement strand
TTGGGTACGAGGGTGCCGTCGGTCGCGGCGACGGTGATGTGCACGCGGTCGCCGATCGCGCCGGAGAACGTGTAGCAGTCCGCCTGGCCTGCAGCCGAGATCGTTCCGATCGATGCCGCGGCGCCGAGGGTGATCGGGTTGGTGTTGGCGCATGCCGCGTGGAGCGCGACGGCGGCGACCGTGTAGCCGCCGGTGTTGGTCGCGGCGGCGTCGCGGACGAGGATGGTGTGCGTGCCGCTCGACGCGAGTTGGCAGGTCTGCTCGGCGTCGGTGGTCGGTCCGCAGGTGATGGCGTCGCTCGGGTCGATGACGGAGGTGTTGGGTACGAGGGTGCCGTCGGTCGCGGCGACGGTGATGTGCACGCGGTCGCCGACGACGCCGTCGAACGTGTAGCAGTCGGCCTGCCCCTCGGCCGAGATGGATCCGGTCGTCGCGGGGTCGCCGAGGGTGATCGGGTTGGTGTTGGTGCACGCGGCGTGGAGCGCGACGGCGGCGACCGTGTAGCCGCCGGTGTTCGTCCCGTCGAGGTCGCTGATCACGATGGTGTGCGTGCCGGTCGACGTGAGCTGGCAGGTCTGCTCGGCGTCGGTGGTCGGCCCGCAGAGCGTGGTGGCGCTCGGGTCGTCGATCTCGGTGTTGGCGACGAGGGTGCCGTCGGTGACACCGACGGTGACGTGCACGCGGTCGCCGGCCACGCCGGAGAACGTGTAGCAGTCGGCCTGGCCGGCCGCGGAGATCGATCCGGTCGTCGCGGGGTCGCCGAGGGTGATCGGGTTGGTGTTGGTGCATGCGGGTGTCACCGCCGGGTTGGCGACGGCGCGCGACGTGGCCCCCGCGAGCGGCGCGCCCAGCGGGCCCGCCATCGCGAACGATGCGACGACGGCGAGGGGGAGCAGTGCCCCCATTCCGGTCCGCCGTGTGCGCGCGTGAGCTTGCGACCGTCCGCCCAACATGTCCGCCCCCTCGAGCCACCGTGGCTGGATCGCCACTGTACGTCGCACCCCCGTTGCCCGCCAGCGCCTCGGAGCGGCCGGTCGTGCGTCGGAAATATGACGTCTGACACATTGACGGTGAGACGTTCAGCGACTTACTGTCTCACGATCCGGTTCGGCCCCCGGCTCCCGGACAGCGGACCCGAGCGGTTCAGGAGGGGTGGAGTGCTGCAGGAGTCCGTGCCGTATCAGACGCCGGTCGTGCCGGCCGCCCTCGACGGCATCGCGGCGCGCCTCCTCGACGCCACGATCGCGTGCGTCGCGCGGGTCGGTGTGTCGAAGACCACGCTCGACGACGTCGCACGCGAGGCCGGTTGCTCGCGGGCCACGCTCTACCGGTACTTCCCCGGCAAGCCCGCGCTGCTCGGCGCGCTCGTCGGCCGTGAGGCCCGGAGCCTCCAAACCGCGCTCGAGGCTGCGGCGGCCGGCACCGGTTCGCTCGGCACCGGTTCGCTCGGTACCGGTTCACTCGAAGACACCGTCGTCGTCGTCGTCACCCGCGCCGCGGGTTGGCTGGCCGCGCACCCGGCGCTGCAATTCGTGATCCTCGCCGAGCCCGAGCTGCTCCTGCCGCACCTCGCGTTCGACGGCGCCGACCGCGTGCTGCGCGCCGGCGCCGCGGTGTTCGCGCCGTCGCTCGAGCGCTTCCTCGGCGCCGACGGCGCGCTCCGGGGGGGCGAATGGCTCACCCGCCTCCTCCTCTCCTACGTCAGCAGCCCGGCCGAATCCGTCGATCTCCTCGACCCGGCATCCGTTCGCCGACTCGTGGCCGACTTCGTCGTCCCCGGTCTCCCGTCCATCGTCGATTCTCCCAGGGGGTAGTTCCAACATGAGCGACTTCAGTGATCTCATCGGCCGGGCCGACATCAACGATCTCGAGGCGATCCTCTCGATCACCAACACCGAGGCCGACGCGGTCATCCACGCGGTGAGCTCCAACCCAGACGCGCTCTTCTCGTGGGACTACGAGCGGAGCCGTCCGGCGCTGGTGAAGCTGTACGAGAAGGCGAAGACGTCGCAGTGGAACGGTGAGACCGACCTGCCCTGGGACACCGACGTCGACCAGGAGAAGGTCGTGCTCGCCAACGCCACCGCCAACGCGGGTGCCGACGGCATGTTCGGTGCCGGGCTCGACCTCTCCGACACGCCCTTCGCCAAGTGGGGCGACAAGCAGTGGATCGAGTTCGGCGTGGAGTCGCAGAACTGGACGCTGTCGCAGTTCATGCACGGTGAGCAGGGGGCACTGATCTGCACGGCGCGCGTCGTGGAGACCGTGCCGTGGATCGACGCCAAGTACTACGGCGCGACGCAGGTGATGGACGAGGCCCGCCACGTCGAGGTGTTCGCGAAGTACCTCGACACGAAGCTGTCGGGTCACTACCCGATCAACGCGCACCTGCGGATGCTGCTCGACGACATCATCTCCGACTCGCGTTGGGACATGACCTACCTCGGCATGCAGATCATGGTCGAGGGCCTCGCGCTCGCGGCCTTCGGGTTCATGCACCAGATGACCACCGAGCCGCTGCTCAAGAAGCTCCTGCGCTACGTGATGAGCGACGAGGCGCGCCACGTCGCGTTCGGCGTGCTCTCGCTCAAGGAGTACTACACGCAGCTCTCGGGCGCGGAGATCCGTGAGCGTCAGGAGTTCGCCTTCGAGGCGGCGGTTCGCATGCGCGACCGGTTCCTGCAGCAAGAGGTGTGGGAGCGCATGGGCGTCGACGTGAAGCAGGCGGTGAAGCTCGTCATGCAGGCGCCCGACCGCGCGGTGTTCCAGTCGCTGCTCTTCTCGAAGATCGTCCCCAACTGCAAGAAGCTCGGCCTGCTCGACGCGGGCGACGGCTGGCTGCGCGAGCGGTTCACCGAGCTCGGTGTCATCCAGTTCGAGGACTGGGCCGACACGAGCGAGGAGTATCTCGCCCTCGACGAGGTCGCCAGCGACCGCGCCGTCGCGTAGCTCGTCGGCACCCGCCCCCCGTTCTGTCGGCCGACCGGCTCGATTTCGTCGCCCCGCGTGCCGATAGAGGTCCCGTGCCGATAGAGGTCCCACGGGACCCGAGGTGTGGGAGGGCAGATGCAGCCGGTGGGGCCGATCGCGTCGTACACGGGGCCGCGCCCGTCGCCGGGGAAGAGGTGGACGCCCGTCGTCCTCGTGGCCCTGGCCGCCGCGGTGCTCACGAATATCGTGCTGCTGGGTCTCAACCTGGTCGAGCGCCACAACCTGCAGCGCATCAAGGCCGGCCACCCGGTCTCGAGCGCGTTCTTCGAAGACACGCTCTCGACGCTCAACGCCGCGAATCGGATCTCGTTGGTGGTCTCGATCGCGGTCGTGGCCGCGGGGTTCGTGTGGGCGACGAAGCGACGGTCGCCCGGGACGCCGGCGTGAGGAGGGCGAAGCGGCGGTCGAGCCCGCGCTCATCGCCGTCTCCCGGGTGCTCTACACGGCCTTCTGGGTCGCGCTCGCGCTCGCGGTGTTCTGCACCGAAGGCGCCAAGTCGGCGCGCCACACCGGGATGACGATCGACGACCTGATCGGCTACCGCACCTATGTCGCCGCGGCCGATCTGTTCCGGATCGCGATGTGGGGCTCGTACGCCGCGCTCGCGCTCAAGGCGACCCGGTTGCAGGACCGACGCGAGCTCGTGACCAACGCGGTGCCCGCGCTCGACATTCGGTAGAGTCGCGTTCTGGTGTGCCGGGAAGTCTGGTCGGCGAGTAGCTCGCTGCTGCCTTCTCGGGGGACATCCTGCTCGAAGAACCGGACGGACTGACGAGGATCGGCGGGCGCCGGTTCGTCGGCGCGGCACACGACAGCCGTGCCGCGGGCGTGATGCTGACGGTCGCGACCGTCGCCGCGTTCGCGTGGGCGAACGTCTTCGGCTCCTCGTACCACGACTTCTGGATGCGAACCGTCGCCGTGCCCGGCCTTCGCCTGTCGGCCCGCGACTGGGTCGATCAGGGCCTCATGGTTGCGTTCTTCGTCATCGTCGGGCTGGAGATCCGACGGGAGATGACGGGCGGTGAGCTTCGTTCGTGGCGCCTCGCCGTGGTTCCGGTCGGTGCCGCGCTCGGTGGCATGGTCGCGCCCGCGGTGCTCTACGCGTGCGTGCTGCACGGCGGCGCGGGATCGCGCGGGTGGGGCATCCCGATGGCGACCGACGTCGCGTTCGCGCTCGGCGCGCTCGCGCTGGTTGCGCACGGCGCTTCCTCACGTTTGCGCGTCTTCCTGCTCACGCTCGCCGTCGCCGACGACATCGCGTCGATCGTGGTGCTCGTCTGTTTCTACAGCCGCGGTATCCGCATCTGGAGCCTCCTCGCGGCCGCCGCTTGTCTCGCGGTGATGATCGCGATCCACCTCTCTCGCGCGCGTTCGTCGGCCGCGCTCCTCGTCCTCGGCGCGCTGGCATGGTGGGCGCTCGTGCACGCGGGCGTCGAGGCGTCGGTGGTGGGCGTCGCGATCGGGCTTCTGGCCCCGCCCGCCGCGGGCCGGGATCGGAGCCGGCGGCGGGCCGAGCGCCGCAGTGTGCGGTCCTGGGAGCACCGTCTCGAGCCGTGGGTCAACGCGCTCGTGCTCCCGATCTTCGCCGTGGCCAATGTCGGCGTCACGCTCGCCGGCTCGCGGATCTTCTCTCGCGGCGCGCTGGGGGTGTTCGTCGCCGTCCTGGTCGCGCGGTTGATCGGCAAGCCGATCGGTGTCGCCGGGACGACATGGGCGCTGACGAGGGGCCCGGCGCGCCACGACCGGATGCACCTGCGGCCGCGGGATCGGGTCGGCGTGGGAGCCCTCGCGACGGTCGGCTTCACGGTGCCGCTCCTGATCGTGCAGGCCGCGCTGCCCGCCGGACCGCTGGCGTCCGCCGCGATCTGCGCGTTGCTCGCGGCGTCCCTGATCGGTGTCGTGGGCGGCGCGTTCGCCCTGCGCCGTGCGTCGGCCGGCTGAGACGCGCGGTAGCGTCACGGCGATGAGTGATCCCGCCGTTCGAATCGTCTTCCTCGGTGGGCTGGGCGAGATCGGGCGCAATTGCCTGTGTCTCGAGGTCGAGGACCGCATCCTGCTCGTCGACTGCGGGTTGATGTTCCCCGACGAGAACATGCCCGGCGTCGACCTCGTCCTCCCCGATTTCTCCTACGTGCGCGACAACGCCGATCGGGTCGAGGGCGTGTTCCTCACCCACGCCCACGAGGACCACGCGGGCGGGCTTGCGTTCCTCCTGCGCGAGATGGAGCTGACGATCTACGGTTCGGCGCTGTCGCTCGCGATGGCCCGCAACCGCATCGAGGAGTCCGGTCTCATCGATCGGGCGACCTTCGTGCCGGTGTTCGACGGCGAGCGGCGCATGATCGGGCCCTTCGACTGCCAGTTCGTCCCCGTCACCCATTCGGTGCCTCACGGGTTCGCGACCGCCTTCTTCACGCCGGCCGGCACGATCATCCACACGGGCGACTTCAAGCTCGATCTCACCCCCGTCGACGGCCGCCACACCAACCTGGCGCTCCTCGGGGAGATCGCGCGCATGAACGGCGGTGTCCGGCTGCTGCTCTCGGACTCGACGAACGCGGAGCGCCCCGGCTTCACCGCGTCGGAGTCGACGGTGGGCGACGCGATGCGCTCGCTGGTGCGAGAGCATCCCGACCGCCGGCTGATCGTGGCGTGCTTCGCCTCACACCTCCACCGCATCGAGCAGGTTGCCGGCGCCGCGATCGCCGGTGGGCGCAAGATCGCGTTCCTCGGCCGGTCGATGGTGCACAACGTCGCGATGGCCCGCGAGCTCGGCCTGCTCGACGTTCCCGCCCACGCGGTGATCGACATCGAGGAAGCAAGCCGGTACGCGCCCGGCGAGATCTGCATCATCTGCACGGGGTCGCAGGGCGAGCCGATGAGCGCGCTCTCGCTGATGGCCGCGCACGAGCACAAGCACGTGAAGGTCTCCGACGACGACGTCGTGGTGCTCTCCGCGCACGCGATCCCCGGCAACGAGTCGAACGTGTCGCGCGTGATCGACTCGCTGCACCGTGCCGGTGCCGACGTCGTCCACGACCGCAACGCGGCGGTCCACGTCTCCGGCCATGCGTCGCAGGAGGAGCTCAAGTTCGTGCTCAGCCTCCTCTCGCCGGAGTACTTCGTCCCGATCCACGGCGAGTACCGGCACCTCGTGCACCACGCGCGCCTCGCGCGAGCGGTAGGCGTCGCTGACGACCACGTCTTCGTCTGCGAGGACGGCGACGTCGTCACCCTCGGCCCGGCCGGGCTCGACGTCGAGCGCCGCGCGGTCCCCGCCGGTTACACCTACGTCGACGGCATCGTCGGCGACGTCGGTCACGGTGTGCTGCGAGATCGCCGTACGCTCTCCGAGGAGGGCGTCGTCGTGGTGATCGTGACCATCGATTCCCGGACCGGCGACGTGCTGAACGGGCCGGAGATCGTCACCAGAGGCTGGGTCTACGCGCCGGAGGCCGAGGAGCTGCTCGAGGAGGCGAAGCAGGCCGTCGCCGCCTCGCTCGGCGAGATCGTGCACGAGGGTCCGATCGACTTCGAGACCGTGCGGCGCCACGCCCGCAAGTCGCTCGGTCGGTTCATCGCGGATCGCACGCGGCGCCGGCCGATCGTGATCCCGGTGGTGATGGAGGCCTGACGCGGTGACCGCGCACGGGGGCTCCGAGTACACGCTCGACCTGAGCGGGCGCACCGCGCTCGTGACCGGCGGCGGCAACGGCGTCGGTGCCGAGATCGTCGCGGCGTTCGTGCGCGCGGGCGCGTCGGTGTGGGTGAACGACATCGTCGAGGAGCGGGCGCGCGCGGTGGCCGAATCGGTGAGCGGTCCGGGCGAGGCGCGGCCCGTGAAGGCCGACGTCACCAGCCCGGTCAAGGTGCTGCGCATGCGCGAAGACACCGGGCCCGTCGACATCCTCGTGAACAACGCCGGCATCCCGACGAGCGGGTTCGCGTTGAAGAAGTTCGTCGACAGCAATCCCGGCGATTGGGAAGGCGACATGCGCCTCAACCTCGGCGCCGTGCTGCACGTCACCCACGCGTACGTGGGCGCCATGGTCGAACACGGTTGGGGGCGGATCGTGACGATCGTGTCCGACGCCGGTCGGCGCGGGGAGCGGATGCAGGTGATCTACGGCTCCGCGAAGGCGGGGGCCATGGGCTTCAGCCGGGGGTTGGCCGCCGAGGTGGGGGCCGCGGGCGTCACGGTGAACTGCGTGGCGCTGGGCGCCATGAAGACGGGCCCGCTGCTCGCCGCCATCGAGGCCGACCCGGCGCTCGAATCGCGCCTCGCCCGGCCCTATCTGGTGCCCCGGGTCGGGGACCCGGGCGATCCGTCGGCGCTGGTGACCCTGCTCTGCAGCGACGCCGCGTCCTGGATCACCGGCCAGGTGTACCCCGTCGACGGTGGCTACGTCCCTGCCCTCTAGCCGGTGTTACCAAACAAACGACGTGTGGCGGGTGTGGCCGGTGTTACGGTGCCTAGATGGCGACCACGACGACTCGTCGGCCGGCGCCCGGCCGGCGACCCCCGGCCCGCAAGGCCCGCCGATCTTCCTCCCGAGGCCGTCCGGCTCGTCGCCGGGCGCCGCGTGAGCCGCGGTTCGCGGGGCTTCGCGAGCAGCTGAAGACCCAACTCGAAGCCCACACCACCGACGCGGTGGCGGTGGCCCTCGCGGCCGCCGGTGTCCTCACCGGGCTCGCGGTCTGCTTCCACTTCGCCGGACCGGTCGGTCGCGCGCTCGACGCCGCCGCGGGCGCGGTGCTCG
>DAIQOP010000026.1:0-14400 GCA_036787815.1 Actinomycetota bacterium | reverse complement strand
TTCCTGCCCGTCGCGCTCATCGGCGGCGCCGTCGCGCTCGTCGCGCGCCCGGCCTCCGAAGACGACGACGAAGAGGTCGAGCGGCGCGGGGTCCGGGTCGGGATCGGGGTGCTCGCTGTGCTGCTCGCCGCGGTCGGCTTCCTCGACCTCACTGCCGGCCTTCCCGATTCGCAGAGCTTCACGAAGCTGCGCGAAGCCGGCGGCGTGCTCGGCGCGCTCGTCGCGGGTCCGCTCGCGGCCGCGCTCGGTCCGCTCGGCGCCGGCGTCGTGCTCGTCGCCGTGTTCCTGTTCGGGTTCCTGCTCGTCGCCCACATCGGTCTGCGCGACGCGCTCGGCGGGCTCGCCGCCGTGGGCCGCCTCGTCGCGTCGGGAGTGAAGCAGCTCTTCGAGCTCACGACACCCGACGGCACGCAGGAGGAGGAGGCGGCGGAACCCGCGGCGCCGGCGGCCTTCACCCCGTCGGCCGCGAATCGTCGCCCGGCCTTCTTCGATCAGTCCCTCTTCGAGGACGAGGAGGAAGAAGACGAAGAGGAAGAGGAAGACGACGAGGAGTACGAGCTCGACGAAGAGGACGAGGAAGAAGAGGAGTACGAGGACGAGGAAGAAGAGGAGTACGAGGACGAGGACGAAGAGGAAGAAGAAGACGAGGACGACGAGGAAGCCGACGAGGACGACATCGACCTGCGTCCGGCGGCACGCAAGGTGCGGCCCGCGTGGAAGCTGCCGCCCGCCAACCTCCTCAAGCGGGGGACCGGCAAGCAGATCGACCGGCGCCTCGTCGACGCCGGCGGCGAGATCCTCGAGGCCACGATGCACGAGTTCGGTGTCGACGCGCGCCTCATCGGCGCGGCGATCGGGCCGACCGTCACCCGCTACGAGCTCGAGCTCGCACCCGGGGTGAAGGTGAGCCGCGTCACGGGTCTCAGCAAGGAGATCGCGTACGCAATGGCAAGCCAGGACGTGCGCATCCTCGCGCCGATCCCGGGGCGGAGCGCGATCGGGGTCGAGGTGCCGAACCGCCTGCGGCCGATCGTGACGCTCGGCGACATCCTCGCGACCGAGGAGGCGAAGCGCGCGGTGCACCCGCTCGAGGTGGGCATGGGACGCGACATCGGTGGCAAGTCGGTGCTCGCCAACCTCGCGACCTTCCCGCACGTGCTGATCGCCGGCGCGACCGGTGCCGGCAAGTCGAGCTGCATCAACAGCATCGTCACGTCGATCCTGATGCGCGCGACACCCGATCAGGTGCGCCTCATCCTGGTCGACCCGAAGCGGGTCGAGCTCGGTCAGTACAACGGCTTGCCGCACCTGCTCACCGAGGTCGTGGTGAACCCCAAGAAGGCCGCGAACGCGCTCGATTGGGCGGTGCGCGAGATGGAGATGCGTTACGACCTGCTCGCCGAGGTCGGTGTGCGCGACATCACCGGGTACAACGCGATGTTCGACCGGGGCGGGCTGCCGACCGAGGACGAGCCCGATCCCACGAGCCCCAAGACCTACGAGCGGTTGCCGTTCATCCTGATCGTCGTCGACGAGCTCAACGATCTCATGATGGTCGCGGCGCGCGACGTCGAGGCGAGCATCTGCCGCATCGCGCAGATGGCGCGTGCAGTCGGCATCCATCTCGTGATCGCGACGCAACGCCCGTCGGTCGACGTGATCACGGGGGGGATCAAGGCCAATATCCCGAGCCGCCTCGCGTTCGCGGTGAGCAGCCTCGCCGACTCGCGGGTGATCCTCGACCAGCCGGGTGCGGAGAAGCTCGTCGGCAAGGGCGACATGCTGCTGTTGGCGGCGTCGTCGAGTCGGGCCGAGCGGATCCAGGGCTCGTGGGTCGACGAGGACTGCGTGCACAAGGTCGTGGCGTTCTGGCGCCGCCAGACGGCGGAGACGCAGTACGTGGAGGGTGTGGCGGGCGATGACCACGGTGGCGGGTCCCGCGCCGACGCGGTCGAGGACGAAGGCGACGAGCTGCTCGACGAAGCGATGGAGCTCGTGGTGCACAGCGGTCTCGGCTCCACGAGCATGCTCCAGCGCAAGCTGCGCGTCGGGTTCGCACGGGCCGGCCGGATCATGGATCTGCTCGAGCGTCGCGGCGTGGTGGGCGAGTCGGAGGGATCGAAGGCCCGGGCCGTGCTCATGACGGTCGAAGAGCTCGAGGAGATGCGCGACCGGGTCTGAGTCCCTGGCCGGCGTCGGTCCGGGAATGCGGTCCCGCGGGACCGTCTCTCGCACGCGCGCACCCTGATCACGACCGCCGAAGCGCTCGGCCCGGTGCGCGCCCGCTCGGCTCGGAACGGTGGGTCGGATCCCGGATGCCCCCGAGTCGTTCGACGGCCCCGATCGACCAGCGCAACCACGCGGTCGATTCCGTGTCCCAGTTGTCGAGCATCGCGGGCCCGCGGGTCGTCTCGATCCGCACTCCCTGCACGCGGACCAGGCCTTCGACGGTCAGATGGATCGCGTCGAAGTGCTCGGCGGCCGCGTCCCATCCGGGAACGACCCAACCGTCGACGACCGGTCCGGGGAAGGTCTCGCACAGAAACAGCCAGTCGGCCGGCGTCCGGATCTCGAACACGCGCGCGTCGGGGCCCGGGGTCAGCCGCCAGATCGAGCGCGGTCCCGGCATCGGTCCGTCGGCACCTCGCTCCAGGTACGGCCACCACGCGCTCGGCAATCCCTCGACCGCCGACGACGTCCAGATCTCGGTTCGCGGCTTGCCCGCGATGTGAGGAGCCAACACACCCTCGGCCGGTGTGTCTGCGGCCCGTCCGAGCCACACCTGCGGGCGTCTTGTCGCGGCGAACGACCACCAGCGCGCGGCGGCACACGTGGGCACGGCGCGCGCCAGCTGGTCCACGACGCCGGCCGACTCCCGTCGCTCCCACGGTTCGGACCGGCCCGGCCTCGCCGACCATTTCTCGGACGACACCTCGACGGCCGCTTCGAACGCGATTCGGTACAAGGCTGCTTCCGACAGATCCGAGAGGGGGCGCGCCGACGGGAACCCGTCGGAGACGAGGCGGTCGAGCATGCGCGTGCCGACGGGCGACGTTGCGATCGTGTCGAAGCTCACGGTCGCGATGCTCCGATCGGCGCTTCGGCTCGGCCTCGGAATAGCCAGCTCGCCGACGCCTCCGCCGGCGACGAGGCGCGGTCCTGGAGCGCGGCAGGCACGTGCCACGACGCGAACGCGGTGATGTAGCTGCCGGCGAGCATGCCGAGATCGACGCCGCGCACTTCGACGCCCAGCACCGAGTTCGTCTTCGTGAACGCACACTTCGGACCGGTGAAGCGGTGGCACTCGAACGTCGCGAGCGGGTCGCCGATCGGCGTGCCGCTCGCGGGTACGACCCTCGCGTACGCCCGGATGGTCACGGAATCGGGCGCGATCGGGGTTCCGAGGGCGAGGACGAGCGCGGAAGCCTTCGCGAAGATCACGTCGATGGCCGGTTCCCACGTCGGCCACGGCACCGGTTCCCGTGGGCGCTGTTCGTCGGCGCGGTGGCCGTCCGGCCAGTCGCTCGTGTACCGATGCGCGAGCAGGAATGCCGTGTCGCTGTGCGAGGTGACGAGCAACCGCACGTCGGGCGGCGTCGCCGGCGCGGGCGACTCGGCAACGAACGGAACCGCATCGCCCGAACGCGCGTCGGATCCGGCGATCGGCGAGCCGTGCGTGCTCGCGGACGCGCCGGCGACCGACTCGGCGCGCGGGACCGAACGCCCGCACGCGCCGACGAGCACGAGCATCGCCATGAGCGCGGCGAGGGAGCGTGGCGTCGTCATCAGAGGTGGCACGGGTTGTTGACGTGGATGCTCTCGGTCGACGCGTAGTAGGTGCGGCCGTCGACGTCGACGACGGACCCGCTGCCGGTGACCCGCACGGTGTTCTTCTTGCAGGTGTCCCAGCCGTTCGCCGACGCGCCCTTGGAGTCGATGACGCTCACGTAGCCCTTGTGCCCGATGCGGTCCCAGCCCCACCAGCGCGTCTCCCACAGCTGCGCGGAGTGCGCGATCTTCGGCACGTACGCGTTGCACCGGGTCGTCACCACGCCGTTCGTGGTGTTCGGCACGTGCGTCGACGCGTGCGGATAGTCGGCCCGCTGCACACAGCCACTGGGGCTCACGGCGTCGGGAGATCCGGTCAGGGTGATGGTGGCCGGCGCCGACGGAGAACCGGTCGCGGCCGCGGCGACCTGGGGCGCGGCCACGAGGAGCAGGCCGATCGTCGCCACGGCGGAGACGATCGGGAGGATGAACGGACGACGTACCGGCATGATGGGCCCTTCGGTGTCAGATGGTCTCAGGATGTGAAGAATTGTCTGAGACGAGACAGTAGACCCTTTGTCCGGTTCACGCCATTTCGGGGGCCTCGGGGAGCTGGTCGATGCGGGTGCGGAGCTCGTCGAGGAGGCCGGCGACGGCGGCGAGGTGCTCCTCGATGCGGGCGACGTAGGCGAGCGGCGAGGTGTCGGGGACCTCGTCGTCGACCTCGATCTCGGTGACGACCGCCCGGGCGAACGCGGCCTGGTGGGCGGGCACCAGCAGCTCGCCGCTCGCACGCGTGCCGTCGCCCGACCAGCGCACCATCACGGGGATGTCGGCGGTCTCGAGCCGGTGGCGCAGGATCTGCGCTTCGAGTCGCGGCCAACGACCGAGCTCGACGAGCGTGCCGTCGTCGGCGGGGTCGCTACCGCGCTGGTCGCGTCGCGGTTCGGATGGCGGCTGGGGAGGCAGCTTGGAAGGCACCGACAACCGAGTCTACGGAGGGGTGCCCGGTACCATGGCCCGGTGACCACCGCTCCCCGGCCGGCCGCGGCGCGCCGGTTCTTCGTCGAGACCCTCGGCTGCCCGAAGAACGTGGTCGATTCCGAGAAGATCGTCGGCACCCTGCTCGCCGACGGGCTCGTTGCGGCCGACGGTCCGGGGGACGCCGATCTGGTGGTCGTGAACACGTGCGCCTTCATCGAGGCCGCCCGCGAAGAGTCGATCGAGACGATCCTGTCGCTCGCCTCGGCCCGCAAGGACGGTGCCGCGCTGGTCGCCACCGGCTGCCTCGCCGAGCGTTCGGGCGCCGAGCTCGCCGCCGCGTTGCCCGAGCTGGATGCGGTCGTCGGGTTCGCGGGGGAGTCGTCGATCGCGGAGTCGGTCGGGATGCGCGCGCCCGAGAGTGTGCCGGTGCGCTTCCGCACCGCGCCGACGGGTGTGCGTGATCTGCTCGAGCTGCCCCGCGCCGCGCCCGACGCGCCGTGGGCCTACGTGAAGATCGCCGAGGGCTGCGACCGCGCGTGCGCGTTCTGCGCCATCCCGTCGTTCCGCGGCAAGCAGCGATCGCGCCGGCCCGAGGCGATCGAGGCCGAAGTGCGCGGCCTCGTCGAGCAGGGCGTCGCCGAGATCGTGCTCGTCGCCCAAGACCTGGCGTGGTACGGCCGCGACGCCGCCGAGCCCGACTCGCTCGTGCCGTTGCTGCGTCGTCTCGACCGGCTCGCGCCGCACGGCCTGTCGCGGGTCCGCCTGCTCTACCTCTACCCGTCCGAGGTGCACGACCCGCTCGTGTCGACGATGCTCGAGCTGCCGACGGTCGTGCCGTACTTCGACCTCTCGTTGCAGCACGCGTCGGGGCCCTTGTTGCGCGCGATGAAGCGCTGGGGCGACGGCGACCGCTTCCTCGACATCATCGGGCGGATTCGTGCCGACGAGCCCGCCGCGGCCTTCCGGTCGTCGTTCATCGTCGGTTTCCCGGGCGAGACCGAACGCGATCACGACGAGCTGCTCGGCTTCCTCGCGACCGCGGGCCTCGACTGGGCCGGGTTCTTCGCGTTCTCGCGCGAAGAGGGCACCGCCGCGGAGTCGTTGCCCGGCGCGCCGGAGGCGATGCTCGTCACCGAGCGGCTGCGCGAGCTCGCCGAGGTGCAGGAGCCCCTCACCGCGGCGTCGCGCGCCGCGTTGGTCGACGAGACGATCGAGGTGCTCGTCGACGGGTTCGAAGACGGCGAAGCGATCGGCCGCACCTACCGCGAGGCCCCCGAGATCGACGGCGTCGTCCGCCTCGGCACCGACGGTTGGGCCCGGCCCGGCGCGATCGTGCGCGCCGTCGTCACCGGCTGGGAAGGCCCCGACCTCGAGGCCGCGCCGGTCGGTGCGGTCGGCACCGTCGCGACCGCAGGCGTCGGAACCGGGTGATGGGAGGGTCGGTCACTCCCGCGCACGCACGGCGGTTCGATCAGACCGCGCTCGCCACGCCCGCGAACTTCCTCACGCTCGCCCGGATCCTCGTCGGCGTACCGACGCTCGCGCTCATGTGGCGGCACGGCGCTTCGTGGTTGGCCGTGACGCTGTGGTTCCTCATCACCTCGACCGACAGCCTCGACGGCTTCCTCGCGCGTCGCGACGGCGCCACCCGCTCGGGGGCGTTCCTCGACCCGGTGGCCGACAAGCTGCTCGTGCTCGGCGCGTTCGCGGTGCTCGCGCAACGTGGCGACATCTCGTGGTGGCCGGTCGCGGTGATCGCTGCTCGCGAGGTGTTCGTGTCGGCGTACCGCGCGCTCGCGGGGCGGCGCGGCATCTCGTTGCCGGCGCGCCCGCTCGGCAAGTACAAGGCGTTCCTCCAGTACCTGTCGATCGGCGCGGTGCTGCTGCCGTGGACGGCCGACGACATCGGCCTGCAACAGACCGTGCTCGGCCTCGTCGTCACGCTCACCGTCGTGTCGGCGGCCGACATCGTCCACCACGGCTGGCACGATTGGCAGCGCGACGGCCAGGCGCAGGCCGCGGGCGGCGCCAAGCCGACTCCAGAAGGGACGCCTTCCTAGATGCGGTGCGAGGTGCTGGCGGTCGGGACCGAGCTGCTGCTCGGTCAGATCGTCGATACGAACAGCGCATGGATCGGCGAGCAGCTCGCGGCGTCGGGGATCGATTCGTACGAGCACCGCGCGATCGGAGACAACCAGGCTCGGATCATCGCGGCGTTGCGCGACCTGCTCGAGCGGGCCGACGCGGTGATCGTGTGCGGCGGGCTCGGCCCGACCCAGGACGATCTCACCCGCGACGCGATCGCCGAGCTCATGGGCGTCGAGCTGCGGCGGCGCGACGACCTCGTCGAGCTGATCGCGGCGATGTTCTCGAGCCGCGCGCGCGACATGCCGCAGAACAACCTGCGCCAGGCCGATGTGCCCGAAGGCGGCGAGCCGATACCGAATCCGATCGGCACCGCGCCGGGGTTGTGCTGCCCCGTCGGCGGCAAGGTGGTCTACGCGGTTCCCGGCGTTCCCTACGAGATGCAGTTGATGATCACCGAGCACGTCGTGCCCGACCTGCTCGCGCGTGCCGGCGAGCACTCGGCGATCGTGTCGCGCTCGCTCAAGACCTGGGGCGCGTCGGAGTCGGGGCTCGCGGAGATGATCGCCCACCGCGTCGACGCGCAGACGAACCCGACCATCGCGTTCCTCGCGCGCGGCATCGAGGGTCTCGTGGTGCGCGTCACCGCGAAGGCGGCCACCGAAGCCGAGGCGCGGAAGCTGGTCGAGACCGAGGAGGCCGAACTGCGCCGGATCCTCGGCGATCTCGTGTTCGGCGTCGACGACGAGACGATGGAGCACGCGGTGCTGACGCGGTTGCGTGCCCGCAACTGGAGCCTCGGCGTCGCGGAATCGGTGACGGGCGGGCTCATCGGCGCGCGCATCGCGAACGTCACGGGTGCGAGCGCCACCTTCCGGGGCACGATCGGCGCGTACGCATCCGACGTGAAGCGCGACGTGCTCGGTGTGACCGCCGAGCTCGTCGTGAGCGAGGAGTCCGCGGTGCAGATGGCGGTCGGCGCGCAGCGCGTGCTCGGAGCCGACGTCGGGATCGCGGTCACGGGCGTCGCGGGGCCGACGGAGCAGGAGAACCGGGCCGTGGGCACCGTGTGCTTCGGCATCGCGCTCCCCGGCCATGAGCCGTTCGCGGTGACGACGCGGCTTCCCGGAGACCGGGAACGGATTCGCCAGTTCGCGACGATCTCGCTGCTCAACCTCGTCCGCCAACGCCTCGACTCGCTTCCCTGAGCGGCCGGCCGGAGTGGGTACCTCGCGTGCGTTCCTCGCGATCGTGCCGCCGCGTGCGGTGCTCGATGCCGTGGGCAAGGTCGCGTGGCGGGCCGCGCACCGTCCCGCGGAGCTCGCGCTCCCACGCTTGCTGAGCCCACGTTGGACGACGCGCGAGCAGTGGCACCTCACGCTCCAGTTCCTCGGCTCGCACGTCGATCTCGACGCCGCGGCCGACGCGTTGAGCTCGGTGCGCGGTGCGCCGGCGCGTGTGCGGCTCGGCGGCATCGGCGGTTTCCCGAACGCGCGGCGGGCAACGGTCGTGTGGGTCGGCGTGACGGAAGGTGCCCGTGAGCTGGCGCAACTCGCCGCGAGTGTCGGCGAGGCGATGGCTCCGGTAGTCGGTGCGACGGGCGACGATGCGCGCGGTGGGTCGCGCGGCGCCGCGCGCGCCTTCCATGCACACCTCACGCTGGCGCGTCTCGGGCGACTCGCCGACCTGCGCGCGGCGGAGGAGTCGAGGGCTTGCGCGCGGGTCGGGCCCTCGTGGATCGCGGAGAGCCTGGTGCTCTTCGAGAGCGTCACCGCGGCCGAGGGAGCGCGGTACCGCCCGCACGCCGAGGTGGCCCTGTGATCGGATGGGCGCCGTGACGCTCCTCTAGACCTCGGCGGGTCGGTGAGCGAGCGCCCAGATCACGAGCGGGTAGTGGAACTCATCGCGCAGTGATCGCCACGGCTTCCACGGCGGCACGCGACGGAGGTTGCCGCGGGCGGCACGTTTGCTGCCCCAACTGCCCGTCTCGTCCACGACGAGCCCGGCGCGTTCCAGGACGAGACGGATGCCGGTCTGCGTGAACCGCCAATAGTCGGGTGGCCCGTGAACCGGGATCAGGAACGGGGTGCTCACGACGACCTGTCCGCCGGGACGGCAGAGGTCATACAGGGTCTGCGCGGCACGCCACGGGTCGGGAACGTGTTCCAAGACCTGTTCGCAGAGGACCACGTCGTGCGGATCGAGCTGGTCGGGCGGATCGCATACGTCGAGCGTGGTCCAGTCCGTCGACGTATACGTCTTCCAGGGGCGGCGCTTGTGCAGGCTGCCGCTGACCTCGATCGCGTCGAGCTTGTCGCAACCGAGGCCGTCGAGATGTTCCGTGATACGGCGGTTCATGACGACCCGGCACCACTGGTTCTCCGGCGTGCCGTCGAGGTAGAAGCGCTTCCGCAACCGTCGCTTGGCAGATCGAGCGACACGCCCGACCCGTAGCCGTTCTCCCGCCGTTCCGCCCACGATCCGGAATCTACCCGTCCTGGACAAGCGGGCACTAGGGCGACCATCCTTGAAACGAACGCGTGTTCGCTCTACGCTGAACCCCGCCGGCACGGCCGGTAGGGGTGCGGTCGGAGTGACTGTCACACCCTCTCGGTACGTTCCCAGTCTCAGCTTTCCCCGCCATCGTGGGTCGCACACAACGCCGGCAACGGCGAGGAGGAATCCGAAGTGGAAAACGGGAATCACGAACGCGACAAGGCCCTCGAGATGGCCCTGGCCCAGATCGACAAGCAGTTCGGCAAGGGCTCGATCATGCGCCTCGGCGAGCACGGCAACGTCGGCGTCGCGGCCATCTCCACCGGAGCCCTCTCGCTCGACCTCGCGCTCGGGATCGGCGGCCTGCCGCGAGGCCGGGTCGTCGAGATCTTCGGCCCGGAGTCGTCGGGCAAGTCGACCCTCGCGATGCACGTCGTCGCCGAGGCCCAGCGCAACGGCGGCGTGTGCGCCTACATCGACGCCGAGCACGCGATGGATCCGGTGTACGCGTCGGCCATCGGTGTCAACGTCGACGACCTGCTGATCAGCCAGCCCGACACGGGGGAGCAGGCGCTCGAGATCGCCGACATGCTCATCCGCTCCGGCGCCCTCGACGTGCTCGTCATCGACTCGGTCGCCGCGCTCGTGCCCCGGGCCGAGATCGAGGGCGAGATGGGCGACTCCCACATGGGCCTCCAGGCCCGGCTCATGAGCCAGGCGCTGCGCAAGCTCACCGGCAACCTGAACCGCTCGGGCACGATCTGCATCTTCATCAACCAGCTGCGCGAGAAGATCGGCGTGATGTTCGGCTCGCCGGAGACCACTCCCGGGGGCCGGGCGCTCAAGTTCTACGCGTCGGTGCGCCTCGACATCCGCCGGGTGGAGTCGATCAAGGACGGTCCCGAGCTCATCGGCAACCGCGCCCGGGTCAAGGTCGTGAAGAACAAGACCGCACCGCCCTTCCGCATGGCCGAGTTCGACATCATGTACGGCAAGGGGATCAGCCGCGAGGGCTCGCTCCTCGACGTCGGCGTCGATCTCGGCATCGTGAAGAAGTCGGGCGCGTGGTTCACGTACGAGGGTGAGCAGCTCGGCCAGGGCCGGGAGAAGGCCAAGCAGTTCCTCGTCGAGAACCTCGACATGATGCTGGAGATCAGCGAGAAGATCCGTCAGACGATCGACCTTCCCGACGGGTCGCAGGTCGATGTCACCGAGGCCGACGAGGCGGCCGACTCGGGAGCCGAGCAAGACGCCTGAGCCGGCAGTGGTTCGAGTGAAACCCAGGTGCGCGATCTCGCCCTCGGGCGGGGGCGGGATCGCGCGCCGCGGGCCCGAGGGCGGGGCAAACGCCGCCGGGCGAATGCGGTGGCGCTCCTACACTGCACTCTCGTGACCACGTCTTCACCGGTGCCTCGCCGGTACTTCATCCGCACCTACGGGTGCCAGATGAACGAGCACGATTCCGAGCGCATCGCCGGGGTGCTCGCGGCCGACGGGATGGAGGCGGCCGCGAGCCTCGAAGACGCCGATGTCATCGTCCTGAACACCTGCTGCATCCGTGAGAACGCCGACCAGAAGTTCTACGGCCATCTCGGAGCGCTGAAGCCGCTGAAGGAACTGCGCCCCGACGTGCAGATCGCGGTCGGCGGCTGCCTGGCGCAGAAGGACCGTGACGAGATCGTGGCCCGGGCGGGTCACGTCGACGTGGTGTTCGGTACCCACAACCTCGCCCATGCTCCGGGCCTGTTGGCCCGGGCGCGCAACGAGGGCCCGATCGTCGAGATCCTCGAAGAGCACGAGGCGTACCCCTCCGCGCTCCCCGCGCGCCGGGAGTCCGCGCACTCCGCCTGGGTCACGATCCAGATCGGGTGCGACAACTCGTGCGCGTTC
Organism: Actinomycetota bacterium; assembly: GCA_036787815.1. Lineage (GTDB taxonomy): Bacteria > Actinomycetota > Acidimicrobiia > IMCC26256 > PALSA-610 > DATBAK01. The sequence goes on along the minus strand of DAIQOP010000026.1, from coordinate 3,177 downwards.
TGCATCGTCCCGCAGGTGCGCGGGCGCGAGGTGAGCCGCCGGTTGGGCGACATCGTCTCCGAGGTGACCGCGCTCGCGGCCGACGGTGTGCGCGAGATCACCGTGCTCGGCCAGAACGTCAACTCCTACGGGCGCGACCTCGGGGCCGGCCAGTACGCGCCCCGGTTCGCCGACCTGCTCGACGCCCTGGACGCCGTCGACGGCATCGAGCGGATCCGCTTCACCTCGCCGCACCCGAAGGACCTGCGCACCGAGACCATCGAGGCGATGGCCCGGCGCGCGTCGGTGTGCGAGCACCTGCACCTCCCGCTCCAGTCCGGCAGCGATCGCACTCTGGCCCGCATGCATCGCGGCTACACCGCGGCCCGGTACCTCGAACGGCTCGCCGCGGCACGCGCCGCGATTGCCGACCTCGCCGTCACCACGGACGTGATCATCGGTTTCCCGGGGGAGACCGAATCCGACTTCGAGCGCACGCTCGAGGTGGCCGACGAAGCCGCCTTCGACGCGGCCTACACGTTCATCTTCTCGCCGCGGCCCGGCACCGAGGCCGCGGAGATGGTGGCCGACTTCATCGCGCCCGAGGTCGTGCAGGAGCGCATGGGCCGGCTGCTCGAAGTCGTCGAGGGTCACGCGCTCGTGCGTCACCGCGATCGCATCGGCCGCGTCGAAGAGGCGCTGGTCGACGGGCCCTCGAAGCGGGACCCGAGCGTGCTCTCGGGTCGCACCCGTCAGAACAAGCTCGTGCACTTCGCCCCCGAGCGGGGCGTCGGACCCGGTGATCTCGTCGACGTCGTCGTCACCGACGCGGCGCCGCACTGGATGCGCGGGCGCATCGTCGGCGACCCCCGGCCCGGTCGGATCGGCGGGCGGCGGCGCATCCCCGTGACGGTGGAGTGAGTGGCAGCTGACGTGAGCGCCGGGCGGCCCATGCCCCACCTGGCGCTCGTCGGGCCGACCGCGTCGGGCAAGTCGGCGCTCGCACTCGCCCTCGCCCGCGAGCTGGGCGATGTCGAGATCGTGTCGCTCGACTCCATGCAGGTGTACCGGGGCATGGACATCGGCACCGCGAAGCCGACCGTCGCCGAACGCGCGGCGGTGCGGCACCATCTGGTCGACGTGGCCGACCCGTCCGACGAGTGGTCGGTCGCGCGCACGCAGACCGGCGCGCGCGAGGCGATCCGGGCGATCGAGGCGCGCGGGCATCGGGCGCTGCTCGTCGGCGGGACCGGCCTCTACGTGCGGTCGGTGATCGACGATCTCCGGATCCCGGGAGAAGACCCGGTGCGGCGGGCCGAGCTCGAGGCCGCGACCGCAGAGGTCGAGGGCCTGCGGCACGCGTACCGCGAGCTCGAGGCCCTCGATCCGGCCGCCGCCGCCCGTATCGAGCCGCTGAACCGGCGCCGCATCGTGCGCGCGCTCGAGGTCATCCACCTCACCGGCCGCCCGTTCTCGTCGTTCGGCCCCGGCGTCGACCACTTCGGCCCACCGGCGGTCGCGGTCCGGATGGTCGGGGTGTGGCTCCCGCGCCAGGCGCAGGCGCTGCGCATCGCGAACCGGGTCGGCGCCATGATCGATGCCGGGTTTGTCGACGAGGTCGGCGCACTCGCCGTGCTTCCCGAGGGTCTGTCGCGCAGCGCGGCGCAGGCGATCGGCTACCGCGAGATGCTCGCCTACCGGCGCGGCGAGGTCCCCACGCTCGAGGTCGCGCTCGACCTCGTGGTCCGGCGCACCCGCGCCTTCGCCCGCCGCCAGCGGATGTGGTTCCGGCGCGATCCGAGGATCACCTGGCTCGGGACGAGCGGCGACCCGCAACGACTGCTCGGCATCGTCCGTGAGCTGTGGCGCCCGGACCGTGTCGTGGCCGCCGCATGACCGTCGTGCGCCTGGCCAAGCTGCACGCGACGGGAAACGACTTCCTCGTGCACGAGGCGTCGGAGCCGCTCGGAGCCGAGGCGGCCATCGCGCTCTGCGACCGCCACCGCGGGGTCGGTGCCGACGGCCTCCTCACGTTGCGTCCCGGCACCGGCGGCGCCGACTGCGCGATGACGCTCCGCAACGCCGACGGTGGTGAGGCCGAGATGAGCGGCAACGGGCTTCGGTGCCTCGCGTACGTCGCGGCCCGGGCCGGATTCGGGACCACCGACTCGCTCGTCGTCGACACCGTCGCGGGCCGGCGGCTGGTCGCGCTTGAGCGCGACGACACTGGCGCCGTCGTATCGGCCGACGTCGACATGGGCGCGGTCACGTTCGATCCCGCGGCGATCGGGCTCGACGTGCCGGACGCGACCGATCTCGAGGCGACCGTGCACGGAGTCGCATACCGCGGCGACGCGGCCGGGATGGGCAATCCCCATCTCGTGCTCTTCGTCGACGATCCCGACGAGGCGCGCGTGACGCAGCACGGCGGCCGGCTCGAGCGCGACGAGCGGTTCCCGCAACGCACGAACGTCGAGTTCGTCGCCGTCGACGCGCGCGACCGAATACGCATGCGGGTCTGGGAGCGCGGTGTCGGCGAGACGCTCTCGTGCGGCACCGGTGCGTGCGCGGCCGCGGCGGTCGCGCACCGTCGCGATCTGGTCGACACGGTGGTCACCGTGGTGGTGCCCGGCGGCGAGCTGCGGGTGCGGCTGGGGGAGACGATCATGCTCGGCGGCCCGGTGGTCCACGTGTTCGACGTCGACGTCGATCTCGAGAACATCGGAATCGGGCATTGAGCCGACGCGAGCCGGCGCCGACCGGCCGGGGCCGCCGGCGTCTCACCGCGACCGAGACCGACTTCACCGTCGTCCGCCAACGGGCGCTGCTCGTCGGCACCGGCTACGGCGCCCGGAGCATCGAGGCGGCCGAGGAGTCGCTCGAGGAGCTCGCGCTCCTCACCGAGACGGCCGGTGCCGAGCCCGTGCACCTGACCCTCCAGCGGCGGACGACTCCCGACCCGGCCACCTACGTCGGCAAGGGCAAGGCCGAGGAGCTACGCGAGCTGAGTGAAGGGCTCGACATCGACGTCGTGGTGTTCGACGACGAGCTCACACCCGCGCAGCAGCGCAACCTCGAGAAGCTGTTCGCGCGCGACGTCGTCGACCGGGTCGCGCTGATTCTCGACATCTTCGCCCAGCACGCGACGAGCCAGGAAGGCATGCTGCAAGTCGAGCTCGCGCAGCTTCGCTACCGGTT
>DAIQOP010000234.1:0-6462 GCA_036787815.1 Actinomycetota bacterium | reverse complement strand
CCTAGACGGAGACGGGCGCGTACGGCGTGTCGATGGCCTTCGTGTACCCGGGACGAAGGGTGCGCACCGCGGCGAGCGCGACGAGCATCACGATCGCCGAGCCGGCGGTGACCGTCCGGAGGCCGAAGTGGTCGGCGAGCAGCCCCTCGAACGCCGCGCCGATCGGATACAGCGTGCCGAGCACCACGTTGTTCACCGACAGGACGCGCCCTCGGAACTCTGCCGGCGCGCGCTGCTGCGCGATCGTCGTGAAGCTCGACAGCGACGCGAGGTAGAGCGCGCCGACCGCGACGATCGCGACGGCCGAGAGCGGAAGGTTCGGCGCGATCGCGTAGAGCAGGAGCGCGAACGGCACGAGGCCGACCGAGCGCACCATGATCCAGCGCACGCCGTGGCGCAGGCCCAGCGGCCCCATCGCGAGCGCCGCGCTCACCGCTCCGATGCCCTGCGCGGTCACGAGCACCGAGGTACCGCCCTTGCCCGAGTGGAAGACCTTGATCGCCATGTACGGAAGGAGCGCGATGAAGGGCGCAGCGAGCAGCGTGTTGAGGCTCATCGTCTGGATCACGACCCGCAGGCCCGGATCGGCGCGTACGAGGCGGAAGCCGCTGCGGATCGCCGCGAGGATCTTGCTGTCGCGCGCGCCGGGGGCCGGGCGGGGGAGGGTGATGAGCAGGAGCACCACGATCACCGCGAAGAAGCTGACGGTGTTGGCGCCGAGCGCCCACGGGATCCCGCCGAGCGTGATCGCGACTCCCGCGAGGAGCGGACCGATGACCCGCCCGAGGTTCCACTGCGCGGAGCCCAGGGCGATGGCGCCCGGGAGATCTTCGATCGGCACGAGGTCGGGGATCATCGCCTGGTAGGCGGGGAAGCCCATCGCGGCCGCGCAGCCGCTCCCGAACGCCACGAGCACGACCACGATCGGCGCCGGGTGACCGATCACCATCAGCGTGGTGATGAGCCCGGCGAACATGGTCTGCACGACCGTGGTGGTGAGCAGGATCGCCTTACGGGGCATGCGGTCGGCGAGCGCGCCACCGACCGGTCCGAGGAACGCGGTCGGTACGAAGGTCGCGGCCGCGACGAGGCCGGGCCACACCGCCCGACCGGTGAGGTTCGTGACGTACACCGCGAAGGCGACGGTCTCCATCCACGTTCCGATGTTGCTCACGAACGCGCCGGACCAGAACAGCGCGAAGTCGCGATGCCCGAAGGGCGCGAACGATTCGAATCGCAGTGGCTTCCTGGTCGTCACGGGTGCTGCGCTACGAGGGCCAGACGGGAGGCCGCTTCTCGAGGAACGCGGTGATCCCTTCGCGGGCTTCGGGTCGCGCGGCGTTGGCGCTCATCACGGGCGCGACGAGCGCGTAGGCGTCGGCCTCGGTGAGGCCGTCCTGCGCGTAGAACGCGCGCTTGCCGAGCGCGACGACCTTCGCGCTCGACCGGCAGATCCGCATCGCCAGCGCGTCGACCGCGGCATCGAGCTCGTCGGGTGCGACGACGCGGTTCACCAGCCCCCAGTCGGCGGCCGTCGCCGCGTCGATCGGCTCGCCGGTGAGCAGCATCTCGAGCGCGCGCTTGCGCCCGATCGCGCGCACCACCGGCACCATCGGCGTCGAGCAGAACAGGCCGATGTTGACGCCCGGCGTCGCGAAGCGGGCGTCGGAGGCGGCGATCGCGAGATCGCACGCGGCAACGAGCTGGCAGCCCGCCGCGGTCGCGATGCCGTGCACCCGAGCGATCACCGGTTGGGGGATCTCGTGCACTGCGGTCATGAGCTCGACACAGGTCGCGAACAGCTCGTCGTAGAACTCGTCGGGCCGTCCGACCATCTCGGAGAGGTCGTGACCGGCCGAGAACGCCGGGCCCGAGCCCGCGATCACCACGGCGCCGACGCGCTCGTCGGTGCCGACCCGGCCGAGCTCGGTGAGCAGCTCGCGCATCGCGACGAGCGACAGCGCGTTCCGGCGCTCCGGGCGGTCGAGGGTGAGCCGCGCGATCGGCCCGTCGATCTCGACGCGCAACGTGGTCGCGGTCATCGCGTTCCGAGCTCGGTCATCGCGGCCTCCGTGACGGGCGCTTCGGGTACGGGCAACGGCGCCAGCTCGACGATCGGATCGAGCCGGCCGGCGAAGCGACGCAAGCTTCGCAGCACCGCGCGACCGGTCAGGACGATGAGGATCGCGTTGGCGAGCGCGCCGGCCGCGTCCCATGCGAACGACGAGGCGACGTAGAACGACCAGTAGCGGTGCAGGGTCTCGCCGGTCGAGAGGTTCGGCGAGTACGACAGCGCGCCGCCGTCGACCTGGAACGGCCAGAACCACAGGTTGAGGATCGCCCCGTACAGGAATGCCCACGCCCATCCGTAGCCGGCCAGCACGCCGACCTCCACCCCGGGAGCGAGCCGGCGGGTGAAGCGGCCGAGCAGCCCGGCGCCCGCGCCCATCCAGCTCAACGCGAGCATCTGGAACGGCAACCACGGCCCGATTCCACCGGTGACGACGGCCGAGACCGCCATGGCGAGCAGGCCCAGGAGCAACCCGAACCTCGGTCCGAACGCGACGCCGGCCAGGATCACGAGGAAGTAGATGCCGTTGCCACCGCCCGGGAGCGCGAGCAGGCGGAGCAGGCCCGCGATCGCGCTGAGCACGCCGAGCATCGCGACCGTCGTGCCCGTCATCGTCCCCTGCCGCACCTCGAGCGCGATCGCGGTGACGACCGCGGCGCCCACGAGCGCGGCCCAGAGCGGGGCGTCGCCCGAGTGGGCCTGGTCGGGGAGCGCGTGGCCGGTGAGGAAGAAGGGCCAGAGGAAGGCGGCCGCGCCGACACCGACGACGAGCCCGTAGACGAGCGCGGGGCGAACGCGGATCACGACTGCCCACTCGCCGCGGCCGAGAGGCTCCGCGCGACCTCGGCGACGGTGAGGAACGGTGGAAGCACGCGGAGAACCTGGGGCGCGAACAACGAGCCGGCCAGCACGTCGCGCGCGGGGCCGTCGGCGACGAGATCGCGGTCGCCGATCACGACGGCGCGCGAGGCGGCGCGCGCGGCGAGCTCGACGTCGTGGGTCGCGAGCACCACCACACCCCCGCGTCCGGCGTGCTCACGGATCGCCGCCTCGAGCGCAGTGCGCGACGCGGCGTCCATGCCCCGCGTCGGTTCGTCGAGCAGCAGCACGTCGGCCCCACCGACCGCGACCGCGGCGATCGCCACTCGTTGCCGTTCGCCGCCCGACAGGCTGCGCGGATGCCGATCGCGCGTGGTCAGGAGGTCGAGGCGCTCCAGCCAGACCTCGATCGCGGCCGGGTCGCGACGACCAAGGAGGCGGAGCGTCGCGCCGAGCTCGTCGGCCACGGTCGGGGCGAAGAGCAGGGAGTTCGGGTCCTGGGGCACGTACGCGACGCGCGTGGTGGCTGCGTGCTCGACGCTCCCGGTGGCGGGGGCGAGCAGGCCGGCGAGCGTCCGCAGGAGCGTCGTCTTGCCCGAGCCGTTGCGGCCGAGGAGGGCGACCACCTCTCCTTCGGCGATGTCGAGATCGAGACGGTCGAGCACACGGTGCCCGTCGACGGCGACGCCGAGGCCGCGCGCCCGCAGCAGTGACCGCCCCGGCGCGTGCGGGGGCGGAGCCGGTGGCGCGGGGTGCTGCGGTTCGCCGGCCGCACGGGCGCGCGCCTCGCGCACCGTGAGCGGGAGTGGATCCCAACCGAGGAGGCGCCCGAGGTGCGTGACGGGCGGTGCGCCGTCGTAGCCCGCAAGCACCGCGCCCGGAGCGCCGGTCGCGGCGATCGTTCCGTCGGCGACCAGCACGGCCCGGTCGGCGAGGGGGGCGGCGCGTTCGAGCCGGTGCTCCGCGAGCACGATGGTGGTGCCGAGGTCGGCGTTGAGCCGCGTGAGCGCGGCGAGCACGTCGTCGGCACCTTGCGGATCGAGCTGCGATGTCGGTTCGTCGAGGACGAGCAGCGCGGGCGCCGATGCGAGCGCACCCGCGATCGCGCACCGCTGGCGTTCGCCGCCGGAGAGCGTGGCCGGAGAACGGTCGCGCAAGTGCGCGATGGCGAGCGCGTCGAGCACCTCTTCGACCCGCCTCCGCATCGAGCGCGCGTCGGTGCCGAGGTTCTCGAGCACGAAGGCAAGGTCGGTCTCGACGTGGTCGACCACGAACTGCGCTTCGGGATCCTGATGCACGAAGCCGACGAGATCGGCGAGCTCGCGGGGCTTGTGCGCGCGGGTCGAGCGGCCGCCGACGAGCACCGAGCCCGAGAACCGGCCACCCGACGAGTGGGGGACGAGCCCGTTCGCGCAGCGCAGGAGCGTGCTCTTGCCCGAGCCCGAACCGCCGATCACGAGCACCATCTCGCCCGCGGCGATCGCGAGGTCGACGCCGGAGAGGGCCGGCGCGTGCGGATGCTCCGTACCCGGGTACGCGAACCCGACCCCGTCGTACACGAGGCGGCCCGCGTCGTGCGGACGCGGCGCGCTCATCGGGCCGGCGCTCATCGGGCCGCGCTCACGGGGTCGCGCTCCGGATGGCCGCGGGCACGCTCAACGCGAGGAGCGAGAGCACGACCAGCGGGTGGAACGGCGGGAGCCCGGTACCCGTGGGTGCCCACCGCAGCGATTCGTCGCCGATCGCGTGCAGCACCACCAACCCGAGCGGTGCCATCACGACCGCTGCCATCACGGCGGCGTCGAGCGCGCTCAACCGGCGGGGGCGGTACCGCACCCGGCGGGCGGCCGACGACGCGCTCGTGACCGCGGTGAGCAGGAGCACCAATCCGATGCCGCCCGAGATCGCGGCGGCGAGCTGCGCACCACCGACGAGCGCGACGAAAGCCCCGCCGAGCCCGAGCAGCCCGCCGAGCGTGCCGACGGCCGCGACGCGCTCACCGCGCCCGGCCGGTCGATGACCGAAGCCGCGGGCGTCCATCGACTCCGCGAGCGCGACGGCGCGCTCCATGCCGCTCTCGAGCACGGGTACCGCATGGCGCACGAGGCGACCGCGGCGCACGACGACCCCGCCCGTCCGTGCCCGATCGGCCTCGCGCGACGTGCGCAGGGCCGCGAGGGTGGAAGGAACGAACGCGAGCGCGATCGTGACCACCAGACCGAGCTCGTGGAACGCACGCGGCGTCGATTGCAGCACTTCGTGATGCGAGACCACCGCGTTCCACGCGCCGAAGACCGCGATGACGACGACGATCACGAGCGCGTCGGCGAGCGCCTGCCACAGCACCTGGCGTTCGATCGTGCCGCCGACGGTGAAGCCCCCGAGCAGGCGGGGCAGGGTGAAATCGGGCACGGTCGCGAGCGGGGTGCCGAGCCCATGGGTGGTCGCGACCGTGAGCACGACCCGCAGCAGGCCGAAGCTCGCGCCGAGCGCGAGGAACACCGGGAACGCGCGGGCGAGGCCCGTGCGGCGCCCGTGCGTCTCGACCACGAGCACCGCGACGAGGAGCACCACGCTCGCGTACAGCACGTTGGGGGCGAGCTGCACCGAGACCACGGCCGCGGCCGCCCACACGATCCACGTCGCCGCGTGCAGCACCGGGCGATCGGAAGCCGGGGCCCGGGGCACGACGAGCTCGGCGATCACGGGGTCGCCCGCGACGGGGTCGGCGGGCACGCGGGCGGAAACCATCGTGGGTCAGCATCGCGCGGTCCACGGCGTCGAACCCCGGGACCGGCCCGGCGGGACCGGGGCGCTAGCCTCCGGGGCGACAAGGTCATGCGCGACCCGGACGTCGCGTGTGGTCCTCCGAGAGGAGGACGGGGGAAGCCGGTGCGAGACCGGCGCTGACCCGCAACTGTGAGCGCCTCCCGGGGCGCGAGCCAGGATGCCCACCCTGCCCGCCGGCCCACGCCGGTCGAACCACCCCATGGTCGCCACGGCGGCCGGTGACGGGGCCCTCGAGGTACGGGGCCCGCGGAGGTTTCGGATGGACGGCATTCCCGTGCACGACGACTCGCAGGGGCGCGCGCGCCCGGCTCGACGAGGCCGCGGCCGCCGGCGGCGGATCGTCACCGTCGCATTGGCACTCGGCACCGTGGTGACGGGTGCGGTCGGGATCGGCACGCTCGCCCTGCCCGCTCGCGCCGCGACGGTGAACCGCGCCGCCGTGGTCGTCGAGGTGAACGGGGTGATCCACACCGCGAAGGTCACGTTCTCGGGCACCTCGATCAGCGGGCTCGACGCACTGCGCAGTGTGGGGTTCGATCCGAGCGTGCGCGTCTTCGGAGGCAACGGCGGTGCCGTGTGCGCCCTGGCCGTCGGTGGCGCCACGATCGGCTGCCCGGCCGACGGCACGTGCCTCACGTGCGCGGCACCCGACTACTGGTCGTACTGGCGCGCGCCCGCGGGCGCGACCCGCTACACGTATTCGGTGGTCGGTGCCGGGAACACGCAGGTGCACGACGGCGACGTCGAAGCGTGGGCGTGGGGCACCGGTGCCGCGCCGAGTC
>DAIQOP010000233.1:0-6495 GCA_036787815.1 Actinomycetota bacterium | reverse complement strand
GTGATCGTGACGATGTCGGCGAGCAGCCGGCCGCGCCCGGGTGCGCGGTCGATCGTGGGGTTCGCCGTGCGTGGGGAGGTCGTGCTCATGCCGCGTGGGCCGGGCATCCGGGGACGAACGGGCAACCTCGGCAGTCGGCGCCCGCTTTGGCGATCGGTGACGCGGCGCGCGCTCGCACCACCGCGACCCTCGCCGCCACCCATTCGAGCGCCTCGGGATGCGCGGCGGCGACGTCGATCTCGGTCTCGACGACGGCTCCCTCCAGGAGGTCGACCACGACGATGCGCAACGGGCGTTCGCCGACCCAGGTCGCACTCCGCACGACGAGCACGCGGCGCTCGGCGTCGTCGATGAGGGGTCGGTTCCCCGCCACCCCGAGCCGGAGTGACCGCAACTCGGGCGATCCGTCGGCGGTCTCGAGCGCGAGCCCCAGAGAACCCACGAGCCGCACCTCGAGGTCGGCGAGCTCGGTCTCCCAGGCGTCGACGACGACGGCGCGCGCGGGCCGCTGTGCGAAGAGGGCGACGTAGCCGCCCGCCGCCGCGCGGTAGAGGAGCTGCTGCTCCGGGACGAGATCGCTCGGCGAGGGGAAGTCGGTCGCGAGCGGAGCCCGCAGCTCGGCGTGGGCGACGCGGGCGTCTTCGACGAGGCGGTTGGCGACCGCGAAGCGCGCGGGCGGGCTCCAGTTGCCGTGCAGGCCGGCGTGCTCACGCGCGAGGCGCCGCCGGCACATGGCCTCGGCGCGGCGCAGATGCGCGAGGGTCACCCGCGCGAGCTCGTCGTCCACGGGCCGAGCCTACGGTGCCGCGCCGACACCCTTGCGCTCCGCGGGCTCCGGCGGAACGCCCGCATCGCGTCCGCATTCGCGTCGCCATCGCGTCCGCATCGCGTCGGCATTCGCATCCGCATCGCGTCCGGGCTGCGATCGCGCACCTACGATGCAACGCGATGGCGGCCAAGAGGGCGCCCGGGCCCCGACGCACCCGGCGACGACTCGTGATCGTCGCCGTGCTGGCGCTGCTCGCCGCGTGGGGCGCGTTCGTCGCCCTGTCGCTGGTGCGGGCGCGCCGCGACACGCGGGCGGGTATCGACGCGCTCCAGCAGGTGCAGAACGACCTCTCGCCCGGCGAGCTCCTGCGCGGCAAGGGGGTCGACCGCCTCCGGGTGGCCGGCGCCGACTTCACCCGCGCCCGCCACCGGGTGCGCTCGCCGTTCCTGCTCCCGCTGCGGATCGTCCCGGTCCTGGGCCGGCAGATCAGCTCGGTCGACACCCTCACCGGCTCTGCGGCGCGCGTCGTGACGATCGGGATCGACGCCATCAACGGCGCCCGGGCGGCGGTGGACGCGGGCCATCCCGTCGGCGAGGCGAGGGTGACCCTCGTCAACCACATCGCGGCGATCGCCGACCATTCGGCGGGCCAACTGCAGACCGTCGACCTCGGGCCCACCCATCTGATCGCGCCGCTCGCCGACGCCCGCTCCCGCTTCGAGGCCCGCCTCGGCGACGTCCGGGACGCGATCGACAAGCTGCGGGCCGCGTCGCACGGCCTCGCCGACTTCCTCCGGGGCCCGAGCCACTATCTGGTGCTGGCGGGCAACAACGCCGAGATGCGCGTCGGCTCGGGCACGTTCCTCCAGATCGGGCTGCTCACCGTCGACCACGGCACCCTGCGGCTCGAGGAGATGCGCTCGGTCAGCGCCTATCCGGTGCCGCCCGGGGCGGTCCCGCTGAGTGGTGACCTCGCCGGCCGGTGGGGCTTCCTCCACCCCAACGTCGAGTGGCGCAACCTGGGCGCGTCGCCGCAGTTCCCGGCCCAGGCCAAGCTCGCAACGCAGATGTGGCACGCCGCGACCGGTGGCACGGTCGACGGTGTCCTGGCCCTCGACGTGGTGGCGCTGAAGGATCTCCTGCTGGCGACCGGACCGGTGCGCCTCGCCGACGGCACGACGATCACCCCCGACCAGGTGCTCACCGACGTGATGCTGCGCCAGTACCTCGGATTCTCGGGCTACCCCGACCAGTCGACCCGCCGCGACCGTCTCAGCGAGATCGCCCGGGGCGCCCTCGATCAGCTCAACCGGGGCGGGTGGCACGCCGCCGACCTCGTCGACCAGCTCCGGGGCGCCGCCCAGGGTCGCCACCTGCTCGCATGGGCGGCGAACGCACCCGAGGAGGCGGGGTGGACCGCGGCCGGCATCGACGGATCGGTCGCGCCCGATGCCGTGCTCGTCGGCCTCCACAACCGGGCCGGCAACAAGCTCGACCAGTTCATGGCGGTGCAGGGCACGGTGACGACGGGGCCGGCACCGGCCGGGTTCGAGGTCAGCGTGGGGCTGCGGCTGCACAACGACGCCCCGACGAGCGGCCTGCCCCAGTACGTCGAGGGTCCGTTCCCCGGATCCGAGGGCGCGGCCGCCGGCCTCTACCAGGCCTTCGCGGTGTTCGAGCTGCCCCGCTTCGCCGGGGCGATCCACGTGTCGGTCGGCGGCCACCCGTCGCCGCTCGTCACCGCGGGGCCCGACGGGCCGAGTCAGGTGGTGTCCGCCTACGTCCAGGTTCCGCGAGGAAAATCACTCTCCGTGGTTGTGACGTTCACCACGCCGGAGGTCGATCGGTCGCTCCTCTTCGCGCCGTCCGCGCGAGTGCCCGCGATCGCCTGGACGGCCTCCAGAATGGCCTGGAACGACGACATCGCGCGGAGAGTGATATGGTGATCACACCTGCCCGCGAGGCATTCTGGGCGGCATCTTCCACGGTGGTGATGCGGAAACCCTTGTCCTTGAGCGAGGAAACCGCTACACTCCGTGGCACAGTACCTGGGAGGGCGCACGATAATGACCACCATTCGCACACGGTTCCTGCGATTTGCCGCAGCCGGCGGAATTGTCGCGGGTGCCGCGATGCTGCCGAGTGCCGCCTTCGCCACTTGTAACGATTACGCCGGCGGTGGCTGTGGAGGCGCGAGCAGCGTTCCCACACCGTCGACCGCGGTGAGCAGCCAGACCTCGAACACCGGGAGTCTGCCGTTCACCGGTGGCGACGTCGTCGGGTTGTCGCTCATCGGCATCGGCGCAGTCGCCGGTGGCACGGCGCTCGTTCGCTCCGGCCGCCGCAAGGCCGTCGGCGCCTGAGCGCAGCGGTTCGCCCTCGTCGGGCGAGCGACACGTCTTCGGAATCCGAGATGAAAGCGGCGGGCCTTTGCGGGCCCGCCGTTCTCGCGTGCACTCGCGCGCCGTGTTCGGTGCGAGATGCGATCAGCTGCCACCCTCGGCAACGGGCGACGACGGTTCGTCGGAGTCGATGCTGCTCGCGTATCCCTGCGCCGGCCCCCCGCCCGGTTCGGGATGCGACGTGCTTGCGGGCCCGCGGAATCCCGCGCTGAGCGTCCGCACGAGGATCACGACGTCGCGCCACAACGACCAGTGCTCGATGTACTGGTTGTCGAAGCGCACGCGTTCGCGCAGTGACGTGTCGCCGCGCAGACCGTGCACCTGCGCCCAACCGGTGAGCCCGACCGGCAGGCGATGGCGGTCGCGGTAGCCGGAGACGGACGCGTTGAACTGCTCGACGAGGTAGCCGCGCTCGGGGCGGGGCCCGACGAGGCTCATGTCGCCGCGCAGCACGTTCCAGAGCTGGGGCAGCTCGTCGATGCTCAGGCGCCGCAGCCAACGCCCGACAGCGTTGTATGCCTCGTTTCCCGTGTTCCAGGCGTCGTCGACGTGATCCGCGGGCAGCGTGCGGAACTTCAGCACGAGGATCTCTTCGCCGTACTGACCGATGCGTCGTTGCCGGAACAAGATCGGGCCGGGGCTGCCGAGCTTCACCGCGAGCGCGGAGACGGCCATGACGGGCGCGGTCACGACGAGCAGGATCAGCGAGAGCGCGATGTCGACGGCGCGCTTGACGCGCCACACGCGGGCGCGCAGTGCAGCCTGGCGCATGCGGTAGATCGGGATGCCCCAGAGGTCGTCGACGTCGGGACCGCGCGGCGCCACGCCGACTTCGAAGAAGCGCGGCACCACGTGCACCTCGACGTCGCGCAACACCGCGGTGCGCAACACGCCGACGAGCTCGGCTTCACGCGTCGGCCCGAACGCGACGAGCACACGCCGGATGCCGTGCTCGCGAACGAGACGATCGAGATCCTCGACGTCGCCGACGAGTGGACGCGGGAGGCCGGGGTACGGCGAGCCGACGAAGCCAGTGAGCTCGAGCCCGTACTCGGGATGCATCTCGATGAGGTTCGCGAGCTCGACACCGACGTGACCGGTGCCCGCGATGAGCGTCGCCTCGCGCAGGCCGCGTCGGCGGGCGCGACGGAGCAACGCGTACCCGACCGCGCGCATCGCGACGACGGCGACGACCGAGAACGCGGCCTGCCACAGCAGCCGTGAGGTCGCGCCGTGCGAGAACGGTGCGAGCACGAGGAGCGGTACGGCCAGCACGGTCGCGAGCCGGGGTGCCTCGTCGAGCGCGCTCAGGCTGATGCGGAGCCGGTAGGCGCCCGACGTGAGCAGCGCGACCATCGCGACGAGCGCGTAGAGCGCGTTCACTCCCGCCGCCGGCCGGGTGACGAGCACCGCCGCTCCGAGCGAGATCAGGTCACCGCCGAACACGACGGTGGCCGCGATCGCGGTCGGGCGCCGGTCGTGGTGACGGCTCGGGGGCGGGACGATCTGCAGCGCGTCGGGGCTACCGAGTGCCCCATCACGACTGCGGTGCTCGCCGCCTCCCTGCCGCCGGGTCGTCACCCTCAGGCGACGCTCCGAAGCCGAGGCAGTGCTCGATGGCTTTGCCACGGTGCTCCTGGCCCTCTCCCACTGAGGGTGTTCATCGTCCCATGCCCACTGAGCTACCCGGAAGGGGCAGTAACCACCCTATCGGCCTGCGCGCCCGAACCGTGAGGGCACGGGCCCTCCGGGTCGTCCGGCCGTGCGAGTCGTGCCGTCCGTCACACGCGTAGCGCTCAAGTGACCGCGAAACGTGGTCGAAGCGCGATGGCGAGACACGAAGACGACTCTGGGGGAGGCCAGCATGCTTGGACGACGGATCGCGGCATTCGCGGCGGTGGTCGTGGCGCTGGGAGGGGGAGCGGTGGTTTCGGCCGGCGCGGGAACCGGACCGCTGGTCCGGGTGGTGACGGTGCCCGCGACCGCCACGAGCGGCGCCTCCGCGAGCACCTCCGCTTCGCAGATCCCGACCCAGGCCGGCAGCACCCAGACCGCGCAGACGATCGGCTCGTCGGTCGGGTTCAACGGAACCTCGGCGATGTGGCTCAACGACACCGACCTGGCCCGCGAGCTGAACGGCGTTGCCGCCACCGGCTCCCACTGGCTCCGGGTCGACTTCCCGTGGTCGGCACTCGAGTCGGCAGGGCGGGGCCGGTACTCGTGGGGACCGTCCGACCGTTTGGTCGCCGCCGCGAACGCACGCGGCATCCACCTCCTCGCGATCGCCGGGTACACGCCCGCGTGGAACCGGCCCGCAGGCACCACCGACCACTACCAGCCGACCGACGCGACGGCCTTCGCAGAGTTCGTCCGCGCCGCGGCGCAGCGGTACGCGCCGCTCGGGCTCCACGCATGGGAGATCTGGAACGAGCCGAACATGCGCGACTTCTGGCAGCCGAGCCCTGACGTCGCCCGCTACACCCAGCTCCTCCGCCTCGGCTCGGCCGCCATCCACTCCGTCGATTCCGGCGCGTACGTGGTGAGCGGGGGTGCGGCGCCGGCCACCGACGTCGCCGGCTATTCGGTCGCGCCGAACGAGTTCGTCTCGGGGATCTACGCGAACGGCGGCGGCCCGTACCTGCAGGCCGTCGGCCTCCACCCGTACTCGTTCCCGTACGCGCCGATGACCGCCGCGACCTGGAACACCTTCTACATGGCGACGCAGACCCACGCGATCATGACGGCGCACGGCGACGGCGCGAAGCTGATCTGGGGCACCGAGATCGGCTGGGCCACCGGTACCGGTGCGAAGGCCGTCTCCGAAGCCACGCAGGCCGCGATGGCTGCGGCCGCGATCGCCGCGTGGAACCGCTTCCCGTTCGCCGGCAACCTGTTCTGGTACAACTGGAAGGACCTCAGCGCGGACCGCACCCAGATCTTCGACAACCTGGGCGTGCTGCGCTACGACGGCTCGGCCAAGCCCGTGCTCGGGGTCCTCAGCTCCTTGTTGCACGGTCCTGCGCCGCACAACACCGGTGGCGGCAGCAGCGGCGCTGCCGCGGGCGGTCCGTGGCTCGTCGGCGCCGACGCGCGGCTCTTCTCGACCGGCGGCACCGCGGTTCCCGCGCACGGCGGGCTCCCGCTCAACCAGCCGATCACCGGTTCGGCCCGTACCCCGAGCGCCCACGGCGTCTGGATGGTCGCCGGCGACGGCGGCATCTTCGCCTTCGGCGACGCGCCGTTCTACGGCTCGACGGGCAACATCCATCTCAACCGGCCGATCGTCGGCATGGCCGCGACGCGCACCGGTCACGGCTACTGGCT
>DAIQOP010000232.1:0-6505 GCA_036787815.1 Actinomycetota bacterium | reverse complement strand
CACGACCGTGATCGCGAACAGCATCGCCTCCGAAGCGGATCGCCCGCCGACAGTGATCCACGCCGCGAACGTCAGGCCGCCGCCGAGCAGCGCGACGAACACGAGCCAGAACGCGGCCCGATCAGCGAGACGCTGACCCGGGGCCTTCGAGTTCTGCGCATCCTGGACGAGCTTCACGATCTGCGCGAGCGCGGTATCGGAACCGACCTTGGCCGCGCGCGCCCGAAGGATCCCGTTCTTGTTGATCGTGGCCCCGATCACGGCGTCGCCCGGTGCCTTGTGCACCGGGAGGCTCTCGCCGGTGACCATCGACTCGTCGAGGTCGCTCTCACCTTCCTCCACCACCGCGTCGACCGGTACCTTGGCACCGGGCCGAACCAGCAGCAGGTCGCCGACCCGGACCTCGGCGGTCGGCACCTCCAGGGGTTCGCCGTCGCGGAGCACGACCGCCTTCGGCGGCGCGAGGTCGAGCAATTTGCGGATCGCATCGGTCGCGCCACCCCGCGCCCGCATCTCGAACCAGTGACCCAACAGCACGAACGAGGTGAGCACCGCGACGGCTTCGTAGAACACGTCGCCGCCGCCACTGAGGGTCACACCCAGCGAATACAGCCAGCCCGAGCCGACCGCCACGGCCACCAACACCATCATGTCGAGCGTGCGAGCCCGCAGTGCCCGCCAGGCACCGTCGAAGAAGATCCACGCCGACCACCCGACGACCGGCAACGACAAGAGGAGCTGGAACACGTCGTCGCGCATCCCAAATGGAGCGGCGACCTTGAAGCCGAGGACATCGCGACCGATCGCCGACCACAACAAGATCGGCACAGAAAGCGTCGCGGCTACGACGAACCGCCGGCGCATGTCGGCGACCATCCCGGCCATCGACATGCCCGCGTGACCGCCGTGCCCCATCATCTCGTGCGGGGAATGCTCAGCCCCCTCCTCGTGACCGGCGTGCTCATCACGGCCGACACGCTCGCCCTCCGAAGGCTCGAGGCCGGCTCGGTCGACCGCATGACCGCCCGTGTCGCGGCGAGTGTGATCGTGGCCGTCAACGCCGATGGAACCGATGAGTGGGTCGCAGATGTGGGAGGGAACAGATTCGCCGCGACAGTGGTATCCGCAGTCGCGAACCCAATCCCGAAGTTCCCGGATGCTCGTGTGGTTCGGGTCGAAGGTGACCGTCGCGGTCTGCGCCACTGCGTTGGCATCGACGCTGACCACGCCCGGCCGACGACCGAGCACCGCCTCGATGACGCGCCTCTCGCTCGCCCAGTTCAACCCCCCGACCTCGACGACGACCTCCACCGCTGCGTGGTGATGGTCGTTGTGATCCTGAGCCATCGGGTTCTGCGAGTTTGCGCGTTCGTCAGCTGTGGTCGTGACGGCCACCATGATCCATGCCGCGCATCATCAAGGCCATCATCGCGACGCACGCTCCGGCGGTGAGCAGAAAGCCGGGGCTGGCGATGCCCGCGGCGACGAGCGCTATGGCGATCGCGACCATCGGGACGCAGCAGATCATCATCATCCAGCCGTGGCCGCCGTGCTGAGCCGTCTGCGGAGAGGTGGTCGCGCCGGACTGTTGGTCGGGGGCGGAATCGTTGGTCATGATGGCCTCCGCAGGGACGTCGGCGTGTAGCCGAGCTTGTGGTACAGGGGGCAGTGACCGAGCGCGCCGGTGACGACCAAGTCGAGTCCCGCGACGATCAGCAGCACCTCGAGGATCACGGCCAAGAGGGAACCGGCCGAGGTGAGGAGGATCGCGCCGGCGATCGCCGCGAGCCCTCCGAGCAGAACGCGGCCGACGCGCTCGGCGGGAGTGATGTTGACTGCGAGTCGTCGCCTCGAGGATCGGCTCCCGCGCGCGGCTGCGATGCTGGACGGCCTCGCCGGATCAGATTCGAGGCGCTGGGTGGCTTCGACGGTGGGCATGGTTCCTCCTTGAACTCGGGCGTTCAGAGCCGGATCACTTGGCGAATCGTGCTGGCGACTTCGGCGAGACTCTCGTCGCCGTCGGCGTCGGAGCTGCTCATGGCTTCGGCGACGCAGTGCAAGTGGTCGGTGAGAAGTCCGACGGCGACTTCCTGCAATGCCCGCGTCGCCGACGCGACCTGGATCACGATGTCCGGGCAGTAAACGTCGGACTCGACCATGCGCTGCAGACCGCGCACCTGGCCTTCAATTCTTCGTAGCCGGGCGAGATAGTCGGCCTTCCCCGACGCATATCCGCGTGTCGCGCGGCTGCGAGAGGCAGAACGAAGTGGTGAGTGTCCGGGGGCACACTCGTTCACTCCGGTGTCGACTCCGGCAACGCTCATCGCCGATCTCCGCCACTCGCGGCCACCTTGTTGCCCGTGGTCATCGCGTCGAGCCGTTGGCGGTAGTCATCAGCGTCGATCTCACCCCGGGCCAAGCGGGCGTCGAGGATTCGCCGTGGGTCGTCCGCGGGTTCGCCATCTTCGCGACGCGGTGAGCTCGTGACGAGGGCGTAGACCGCCCAGATCACTAGTCCCCAGAAGGCGATCATCCCGACCCCCATGAGGGAGGCCTGCCACCACGACCAACCCGTGCCATACCAATGCATCATGACCAACACCTCCTGATGGTCCGGTCGGTCCGGACCGCTCCGTTCAGCATGGGCTCCGATACCGGTAGGGGGTAGTGCCAATCGTCCCGTGTCTCGGAGGACCGATGGCACTACCCCCTACCGGTATGTGTGGCGCACTCTTGCGATCAGAGACTTCGCCGTCGACGAGCCGGGAGGTGGAACGTGCGCAGTTCGTTCTCCCCGCCCGGTCTGCGCGTCGTGCCTCTCGGTCGCCGGCAGTTGTTCGCCGAACCCCGCCGTTTGCTCGCCGCGGCGATGGCCGTCGGCCTCGCCATCTCGATGATCCTGCTCGTGGAGGGTCTGTGGGAGGGCATGCGGCAGCGGGTCACCGTCTATGAAGACGCTGTGGGTGCGGACCTGTATGTCGTGGCGCCGGGAACGCTCATGTTGTTCGGCAACAACAGCACGATCCCCATCTCCACGCTCCGAACCGTGCGAGCGACGCCCGGCGTCACGTGGGCCGCCGCGATTCGCGCCCAGTTCATCATCGTCGATCTGCACGCGAAGAAGGTCCCGATCTCCCTCGTCGGCTACACACCCGGCGAACGGGGCGGTCCGTGGGCCATGGCGCGAGGCCGCGAACCGCGGCTCGACGATGAGGTCGTCGTCGACGACGTGCTCGCACGGCGGCACGGGCTCCAGGTCGGGCAAGAGCTCGACGTGCTCGGACACCAGTTCCGTCTCGTCGGCACCTCCCGTGGAACGGCTTCGTTCATGACCGGCTTCGCGTTCGTCACCCACCGTGCGACCGACGCGCTGATGCGTCAGCCCGGAACGACCTCCGCGGTGCTCGTCGGCGCGACGGACCCTGCAGCGGTGCGGTCTCGCCTCACCAGCGAAGGTCTCACTGTGTTCAGCCATGCCGAGCTGCGTGCCTACGGCCTCAAGTTCGCGACCCAGACCTTCGGACTCGTGATTCGGGTCATGGTCGCGGTCGCGTTCGCGGTCGGAGCGCTCGTCATCGCGCTGACCGCCTACGCCGCGATCGTCGAACGCCGCCGCGAGTACGGCATCGTGAAAGCGATCGGGGCGAACTCCCGGCGTCTGTCTCTCCTCGTCCTCGGCCAAACGCTCACGCTCGCCGCACTCGGCAGCGTCACCGGCGTTGCGCTGTTCGTGGTGGGACGGTTCGCGATCACGACCCTGCGACCCCAATTCAGCTTGCCGCTCACCGAAGGAACGCTGGCCAAGGCCGCACTCGCCGCGCTGGTGATGGCCGTCGTCGCGGCGCTGATACCCGCTCGACGGCTCGCGCGTCTCGACCCCTCCAGCGCGTACCGAGGTGATTGACGTGCACCGGACCGTGCCGATCGCCCGTCGCAGTCTCTTCCACGACGGTCGTCGAGCCGCGCTCTCGATCGCCGGCATCGCCGTGGCCCTATTGCTCGTGCTCGTGCTCGACGGCATCTTCGCCGGCGCGATGGAACGCGTGACCGCGTACATCCGCGGCCTACCCGCCGACCTGATCGTCTCTCAACGCGGGGTGCGTACGATGCACATGTCGTCGTCTTCGCTGCCCGCCGACACCGTCGAGCGGGCGCGGGCAGTACCAGGCGTCGCGTGGGCCGAGACGATCCGGTTCACCACCGTCGTCGTCGCCTCAGACAGCGGAACCCAGCTCAGCTATGTCATCGGCGTCGAACCCGGTGGGCGGGGCGGCCCTCGTCGGCTCGTTGCGGGCCACGAGGCGCGCTCGGGCGAGGTCGTGCTCGACCGGCTCGGCGCCGAGCAGCTCCACGCTCGAGTCGGGAGCAACGTCCGGCTGCTCGGCCGTACCTTCCGAGTGTCCGGTCTGACGACCGGCCTCACGAACATCGTCAACTCGACCGTGTTCATCGTTGCTGACGACTACACGGCGCTACGCGGACCGGGGGCCGGCTACGTGCTCGTCGGCCTCGCCGCCGGCAGCGACCCGGCCACGGTGCAGCGGCGCCTCGTCGCCGCGTTGCCACCGTCGACCATACAAACCCGCGCCGAGTTCGCAGCCCAAGAACGCATGATCGTGCGCGACATGAGCGCCGATCTCATGCGCATCATCACCATCGTCGGTTTCGCCACCGCACTCGCCGTCGTCGCGCTCACGCTCTTCAACACCACCCTCACCCGGCTGCGGGATTACGGAATCATGAGCGCTCTCGGTAGTCGGCACCGGCGCCTCGCCGCGATCGTCGTCGGTGAGGCACTCTGGTCCGTCGGGCTCGCGTTCCTCACCGCGCTGATCCTCGCGATCGGACTCGGGCACCTGCTCGATCGGATCCAGCCGAGCGTGCACATCGCCATCGAGACCTCCGGAGCGCTCCGCACCGCGATCGGCGCCCTCGTCGTCGCGCTCATCGGCGCACTCCTGCCCCTGCGCAGGGTCGTCTCCGTCGACCCCGCCACCGCATTCAGGAGCGGATCATGACCAACGAACAGGCCCTGCGCGTCCGAGGCCTCACCAAGACCTACGGCACCGGCGACATCGCCGTCCACGCGGTGAGCAACATCGACCTCGATGTCGGTGCCGGCGAGGTCGCGCTCATCATGGGCCCGTCCGGAAGCGGCAAGACCACCCTCCTGCTCATGCTCGGCGCCATGCTCCGCCCCACCAGCGGCACCATCGAAGTCGCCGGCATTGACGTCGCCCACGCACGTGAACGCGCACTTCCGACGCTGCGCGCTCGTCATTTCGGCTTCGTGTTCCAGGACTTCAACCTCATCGGCGCGCTCGACACGCTCGAGAACGTCGAGCTCGCCTGCAATCTCGCCGGCCGCCGCGGCGCCGCAGCTCGTGATCGAGCGACCCAAGTGCTCGAGCGCGTCGGCCTCGGACATCGACTCGACTTCCGGCCCTCGCAACTCTCCGGAGGAGAAAAGCAGCGCGTCGCCATCGCCAGAGCGATCGCGAACGACCCACCCGTGATCCTCGCCGACGAGCCGACCGCCAACCTCGACTCCGCGATCGGCCACGACGTCGGTCGGATCCTCCGCAGCCTCGCCACCGACGACGGCCGCAGCGTCGTCATCGTCTCCCACGACACCCGATTACGCGAGATCGCCGACCGGGTCCTCTGGCTCGAGGACGGCACCTTCCGAGAGCTCGCCGGAATGGCAACCGACCCGGTATGCGGCATGTCCGTAGAAGAACGAGACGGCACCCCCCACTACGCCCGGAACGGCACCACCGCCTGGTTCTGCTCCACTACCTGCCGTGACGAGTACGCGGCCGATCCCGGCCACTTCGCGAATCCCACCGAATCCGCTAGGGAGCACCTGCGACGATGAAACGAAGCCTGACGCTGGCCGGTCTCGGCATGGCGGCCGTCGTACTCACGGCTTGTCGCAGCAGTCCGAAGAGCGTGCTTGTCGGCGTGCCGAACACCTTCACGTTTAGCGAGTTCTCGATCGCGGCGCCCAGCCAGACGCTGCGCACCGGCCGAGTAACGATCACCACCGACACCGCCGGCCGGGGAGATGCCCACATGCGACCCATCTGACGCACGATCGGCATTGTCGTTCATGGGCGCACAGCTCCGCTCAGATGGGGATAGTCGACCGGCTGAAGCAAGACGAAGCTCCCGGTATGGGTCGCCGCGATCTGCATGCCGCCACCGACGTAGAGGGCGACGTGGGTGGCACCGCCCGGCCCCTTGAAAACGAGGTCTCCCGGCTGGAGCGCGCTCAGCGCCACATGGGGGAACATCGAGTACTGCGCACCCGAGTAGTGAGGCATCGACACTCCGGCCTGCGCCCACGCCATCATCGTCAACCCTGAGCAATCGAACGTGTTCGGACCGGCAGTGTTGAAGATGTACGGCTTGCCGAGCTGCGCGAGGGCGTAGGTGACGGCGACCGTCTCGGCGGTCGTCGCGCCGGAGGGGAGAACGTAGTTCGCTGGCTGGCCGTCGTTGA